>JBDSCZ010000407.1:0-6744 GCA_039920865.1 Burkholderiaceae bacterium | reverse complement strand
TGATGCCGCGCGCTTTTTCTTCCGGCGCATTGTCAATCTGGTCGTAACCTTTGGCTTCGCCGCCAAATTTCTTCGACAGCACGGTGGCAATCGCTGCCGTTAGCGTGGTCTTGCCGTGATCAACGTGCCCAATCGTGCCCACATTCACGTGCGGCTTGGTCCGCTCAAACTTGCTTTTTGCCATTTTAGACTCCTAACGATTTTGATGAGAATGCCTGGGCACACGCCCGACTTCTTGCTGATACGCTTGATATAACCTGGTGCCCTTGACGTGGATCGAACACGTGGCCTCTCCCTTACCAAGGGAGTGCTCTACCACTGAGCTACAAGGGCTACTTGTCGCATACGCACTAATGTGCACATGCCATTTGATGCTGGAGCGGGTGAAGGGAATCGAACCCTCGTCATAAGCTTGGAAGGCTTCAGCTCTACCATTGAGCTACACCCGCGAGGGCGACCACTTCAGCCGCACTTTTTATTTTTACTGCTAGATTACCTAATCTTGGTGGAGGGGGCTGGATTCGAACCAGCGTACTCGTAAGAGAACAGATTTACAGTCTGTCGCCTTTAACCACTCGGCCACCCCTCCGCAATGAGCCATGGATTATGCAGGCCCCGCAGATCATTGTCAACCAATTGCATGCTTTAGTTGTTCAAATTCATGCAATATTTTTGTGATAATTGACCAAGCCACCGCCGACCCAGGAATTTTGCTTACTTCAAGCCCCCAGCCGCACGCCTGTCAAAATCCGATCAGCTTGCCTAAGCCGGCTAGGCGCGGAAGATCCTTGCGCGGCAAATTGTGGTGAAGGCATCGCGCATTTTCGGGACCAAAAAAACACAGCGCTACATCCCGTATACACTGCGTACTGCGCTTTCTCGAATCCGCTTGGCCGACTCCATCGATCTATCGCTCCGTATGTACTCGGTTTAATTTCATTCATGCTCCCGACCACAATATGATCACCATTTTGCATAATCCGCGCTGCTCAAAATCCCGCGCCGCGCTGGCACTAGTGCAGCAATTCGCTGACGATACCGATATTTTGCTGACCATAACCGACTATCAGGCCACACCCTTGCAATTGACCGAACTGCGCAGCCTGCAACAGCAACTGGGGCTTCCGGTACGCGCCATGATGCGCGATGGCGAGATGCTGTTTGACACGCTGCAACTTGCGCGTGCCAGCGACGAAACGCTGCTAACTGCTCTGGCATCGCATCCGCAACTGCTGCAACGTCCGATCGTGATCTATCAGGGACGCGCGGTGATAGGACGGCCGCCGGAGCAGTTGCACGCGTTATTGCGCACCACATAAAATTCATTGCGAGTCATTGCGCAGCCGAGGCTACAGAAAGCGGCCGATCAGCAGCACGATCAGTGAAATCAGGATGGTGGAGGCGAACGGCAGCGAAAACACGCGGCCGAACAGCTTGAAGCGAAAATCGCCCGGCAAGCGCCCGATGCCGAGCTTCTCCAGCCACGGCAGCAGCGCTGAGAATACAATCAACGCCACGAAGATGACGATTACCCAGCGGATCATGGATGCAACCTCATAGATACTCCCATCAATTTTTGATAAAAATAGCGATTTCCGCATATATTTATTGCGGGAATTAAAATACGTAGTGCAGTATGTTTACGACCTCTGATTATCAATGCCACTGCACGCAATTACAAACGATGGCTGCGGTCGTTGCGCAGCAGCGCCGGTGCCAATTCCATACCGCACCCGACTATCAGCACTTTGAACAGTTCGCCCATTTCTGCCGGAGAAATCAGCTTTTGCACCGCGTTGGCTTGCGGCAGATAGCGCATCGCATCGGTCGGCGGCGTGCGCAGCAACATTTCGCCGATTCCCGCCGCCATCAGAAACCCCGCCTGGCTGGTGTAAGCCAGCAACTCCAGCCCGCCATCCAGCGCCGCCTGCGCCATCGCAGTGAAATCCACATGCGCAGTAATGTCCTGCAAGCCCGGCAGGAAAAAAGGTTCCGCGTGGGAATGGTGCCGATAATGGCACATCAGCGTGCCTTGGGTGCGCTGGTCCAGGTAGAACTCGGCAGCCGGAAAACCGTAATCGATGAACAACGCCGCACTGCCCAGCCCGTGCAGCCGACGTCCGGCTTGCAACATATCGGCCAGTGTATGCATGAAGCCCTGTGCAGCCGGGTGGACTTCGGTCAGATAACCGAGCGGCAAGCTATCGGCCTGCGGAATTTGCGCTACCAGCGCATCGTCGCAGGGTCGGTCGATCCAGCAAAAACCGGTGTCCGTCAGGCCGACGCCGCGCTGTTGCCAGCCGACTGCTGTCTTGATCACCAGCTCGACCGGCATCGCGTCCAGCACTTCGTTGCCGACCACCAGCCCGGAGTACGCCGGCGGCAGCTGTTGTTGCCACACGACTTGCGGAAAGTCGCGCAGCAAATGCTCCTGCCGCGCCCGCAACTCGCCCGACAGATCCAGTATCGTGTACTGCTCGATCCGCACTCCGATTGCGCCCAATTCGGTCAGGATATCGAATGCCAGCTTGCCGCTGCCGGCACCGAACTCCATGATCTGCGGCCGCGTTTGCGTGAGCAGATCGGCCGCCACTTGCGCCAGCGCGGCGCCGAAAAGCGGCGTGGTTTCCGGCGCGGTTGTAAAATCACCGTCCCGGCCCAGCTTTTGCGCACCGCCGCTGTAATAACCGAGCCTGGGCGCATACAGCGCCAGTTCCATGAAGCGCGAAAATGGCATCCAGCCCGAACGCTGCTCGATCTCGGCTGCAATCACATTCTGGAGCTGCTTCGATGCGGCCTGCGCATCGGGATGAGGTTCGGGTAGTCGCATTTGTAATATGTACGATCGTAGATAAGTGATTTAAATTAAATTGTTTGAATTATTGCCTGAAACTCAAACGGCGCTCAACGCCTCGACACCAACAAATATGCATACACAGCAACAGAACAGCGTACTCGTCACCGGCGGTGCCCTGCGCATCGGGCGCACCATCGCGCTGGCGCTGGCGCAGCGCGGCTGGCATGTCGCAGTGCATTATGGCCGATCCGCGATTGCGGCCGCCGATACCGTGCGCCAGATTCAGGCGCTCGGCGGCCACGCCGCGGCAGTCCAGTGCAACCTGGCCGATGAATCTGAAGTGCGCACGCTGCTGGCGCGTGCCGCAACCGCCCTGAAGCTGCCGCTGACCAGTTTCGGCTGCGTGGTGAATAACGCCAGTCTGTTTGAACACGACTGCGCGGCCGATTTTTCGCCAGCACTGCTGGAGCGACACATGCGCACCAACCTGAGCGCGCCGATTCTGCTGATGCAGGCGCTGCATGCAGCCACGCCGGACGGCGGGCAGGCGGTCGCGATCAATCTGCTGGACCAGAAACTGTTCAACCTGAACCCGGATTTCTTGTCCTACACACTATCCAAAGCCGCGCTGCACAGCGCCACTACCATGCTGGCGCAAGCGCTGGCGCCGAGGCTACGGGTGGTCGGCATCGCCCCCGGCATCACGCTGATCTCCGGCGATCAGACCGAAGCCGGCTTTGCTGCTGCGCACCAGCGCACGCCTCTCGGGCGCTCCAGCACGCCCGAGGATATTGCCGCAACAGTGTGCTTCGTCATTGAAAACCGCGCCATCACCGGTACCACCATCGTGGTCGATGGCGGCCAGCATTTAATCCCCTTGCAACGCGACGTGATGTTCGTCGCCACACCCTGAGAAAAAAACCATGATTTCCGCCCTGTCCCACCCACAACTAATGGACTGCCGCCGCTTGTTCCTGCGCAACTATGAAGTGCTGATTAACATCGGCGTCCACGATTTCGAAAAAAGAAGCGAGCAGCGCGTGCTGATCAATGTCGATCTGTACATACCGCTGGCGCTGTCGACGCCGAAAGACGACAACCTCAATGAGGTGGTCGACTACGACTTCATGCGCACCACCATTGCCAACCGCATGGCGCAGGGCCACGTCCATCTGCAGGAAACCCTGTGCGACGATGTGGTGCGCAGCATGCTGGCGCATCCGAACGTGCGCGCAGTGCGCGTCTCCACCATGAAACCCGATGTCTATCCCGACTGCGAAGGCGTCGGGGTCGAAGTATTCCAGATCAAGGCCAGCGCTTAAATAAAAGGCAACACCATGAACGCCATATTAGATAAATCCGACAGCCCGCGGCAAAGCTTTCAGCAAGCCGAGAAAATCTCCTTCGAAAACAACAAGCTGCACAAACGCCTGTGCCGCCAGGTCGGGCAGGCGATCGGCGACTTCAACATGATCGAGGATGGCGACCGCGTGATGGTCTGTCTGTCCGGCGGCAAGGATAGCTACGCGCTGCTCGACATCCTGATGACGCTGCGCGAACGGGCGCCGATCGATTTCGAGATCGTCGCGGTCAATCTGGACCAGAAGCAGCCGAATTTCCCGGAAGACGTGCTGCCGGCTTACCTGACCAAGCTCGGCATCCCGTTCCACATCGAAAATCAGGATACCTATAGCATCGTCAAGCGCGTGATTCCGGAAGGCAAGACCACCTGTTCGCTGTGTTCGCGGCTACGGCGCGGCATCCTGTATCGGGTTGCCGACGAGCTGGGCGCCAACAAGATCGCGCTCGGCCACCATCGCGACGACATCCTGGAAACCTTCTTCCTGAATATGTTTTTTGGTGGCAAGCTCAAGTCGATGCCGGCCAAGCTGCAATCCGATGATGGCAAACATATCGTGATCCGGCCGATGGCCTATGTGAAGGAAGAGGATTCGAGCCACTATGCGGAGGTCAAGCAATTCCCGATCATCCCGTGCAACCTGTGCGGCAGCCAGGAAAACCTGCAGCGCAAGCACACCAAGGCGATGCTGCGCGAGTGGGACAAGAAATTCCCGGGCCGGGTCGACAGCATTTTTTCCGCGCTATCGACCGTGGTGCCATCGCACCTGATGGACCGCGATCTGTTCAATTTCAAGGATTTGCAACTGGATGGGGTGGCCAACCCGAACGGCGACATCGCGTTCGACGACGACCCCTGCGCCACGCCCGCCGCCACGACCAATTTCATACCGTTGCAGATGCGTCCGTGATCCGGGGCTTATATTTTGGACTTATCCCAATAAGTGCATGACGATGCGGTTGATTGCGGCACCGCCTGCGATTAACCACAAAAACAGCACCGCGGCGAGCATCAGCGGCTTGACGCCGGCACGGCGAATCGCCGAGATATGGGTAGTCAAGCCGAGCGCGGCCATTGCCATTGCCAGCAGCATGGTGTCGACTGCAACGGTACCGGCCACGATCTGATGCGGCAGCACAGCCAGTGAGTTGAATCCGACTACGGCGATGAAAGCGAACGCAAACCACGGAATCGCCAGCCGGGCGGCAGGTTCGGCGCGGTTATGCGCAGCGGCGGCAGCCGTCTTGCGGTCGCGCGCAATCCAGGCTGAGAGAATCAGCAGGAACGGCGCCAGCATCATGACCCGCACCATTTTTGTAATCACTGCGGTGTTGGCCGCATCCTGGCCGATGGCGCGTCCGGCCGCCACCACTTGCGCCACTTCATGCACGGTCGAGCCGATATACACGCCGAATTCGGTCGGCGCGCTGCCCAGCAGATGCCATTCCAGGTTCAGCCGGTACAGCAACGGATACAGGAAGATCGCCAGCGTGCCGAACACCACCACCGTCGATACCGCCACCGTGACTTGCTCGGCGCGGCCTTTGAGCACCGGCTCGGTCGCCATCACCGCTGCCGCGCCGCAAATCGAGCTGCCGGCACCGATCAGCAATGCGGTATTGCGGTCGAGCTTGAATAGTCTGGTGCCCAGCAGTATGGCCAGCGCGAAGGTCGAAGTCAGCACCAGCGCATCGATCGCGACCCCGGCCAGGCCAACCTGGCCGATATCCTGAAAGGTCAGGCGAAAGCCGTACAGGATGATGCCCAGCCGCAGCAGGCTTTGCTTGGAAAAGGTAACTCCGGCGCCGCAATTGCCGGCCAGCCGCGGGAACACGGTATTGCCCAGTGCAATCCCCAGCACGATGGCAATCGTCAGCGCGCTCAGGCCGTGCGCCTGCATCCAGTCCAGCTCGCCCAGCGCAATCGCGGCCACGCCGATCAGCGCGCTGAACAGCAGGCCGGACAGCAGCGGCCGCACGCGGGCGGAAAATCCGGCTGCCGGTGCAGATGCAGCACCGGCTGCGGCACTATGCGCAGCATGGGTGGCACAGGCAGAATCGAGGGCAGGCATGATGTTCTCCACGGAATGGACTGAAAAAGCCCGTATGCGCTGCAGTGTAGAACCGGCAATCAAATTAATAAAACGCATTATTTTCGTATAATCAACCTGAAAAACAGGTAACAAGCCCTGCCATAAATCCATAAAAACAGGGAGTACCATGCTTTTTATGCTACTTTCCGCATATATTCGATGCGGGAAAAAATATACTCTATGAAACATCCGTTATAGCCGGAGCATCGCCATGCGCCTGACCCTGCGCCAGTTACAGATATTCCTCGCCGTCTGCGATAGCGGCAGCACCAGCGCGGCGGCGCAGGCGATTGCGCTGTCGCAGTCGGCCGCCAGCGCGGCGCTGAACGAACTGGAGCAACTGCTCGACACCCGTTTGTTCGACCGGGTTGGAAAACGGCTGCTGCTCAACGACAACGGCCGCCTGCTGGTGCCGCAGGCGCGGCAGATGCTGGACGCGGCGCTGACCATCGAGCGCCAGTTCGCGCGGGCCGATGGCGGCAGCGCGGTCGGCCT
>JBDSCZ010000406.1:0-4828 GCA_039920865.1 Burkholderiaceae bacterium | reverse complement strand
GATGTGGCGAGGGTCGACCACGCGATGGATGCCGGCACGCTGACAGCAGTCGGGCGCGATGTCGAATCGGTGGTGCTGGCGCGCGCAGTCAAGTGGTTCGTCGAACACCGGATTTTGATCAACGGCCACAAGACGGTGGTTTTCAAGTAAGTTTTCTGCCCCACTATTTTTAAGCGACACAATGGCTATCAAAGCAACCATTTATAAAGCCGATCTGCAAATTGCAGACATGGACCGCAATTTTTATGAAACCCAAACCCTGACCATCGCCCGCCATCCGTCCGAAACCGACGAACGCATGATGGTGCGGGTGTTGGCTTTCGCCCGCCATGCCCACGAAGCGCTGACTTTTACCAAGGGCTTGTTCGTCACCGATGAACCGGATCTGTGGCAAAAAGACTTGACCGGCGCTATCGAGCTTTGGGTCGAAGTCGGTCAGCCGGACGACAAGCGACTGCTCAAGGCCTGTGGCCGCGCCGAGCAAGTGGTGGTCTACAGTTATGCCAGCAACAGCAGCATCTGGTGGAGCCAGATCGGCAACCGGTTGGATCGCGCCAGGAACCTGACGGTATTCAACCTGCCGACCGCCACCAGTCAGGCACTGCAAAAGCTGGCGCAGCGCAATATGCAGCTGCAATGCACGATTCAGGATGGGCAGATCTGGATGACCGGCGGTGATGAGACGGTCCAGATCGATCTGGAGACTTTCAAGGCGCCCTCCAAAATGCTAAAGAAATAGATATTATCGTGGGTATGCAATAAAACACCGCCATTCCCCCATATATTTATTGGGGATTTAAAAATACAATGATGTGTATATTAATGCCCTTCAGTGCGTGAAAATGCACTGCAGGGCATTTTTACATCTGCCAAATCAGGCCAGAACGTGCTTGAACCAGGCCCCGATGTCGTCGATTTCTTCTGCGCAGACCGCGTGCTGCATTGTGTATTCATGCCATTCGACCGGATAACCGAGCGATGTCAGCAGGTCACGCGATTGTTCTGCGCGCTGGATCGGGATCACCGGATCGGCGCGGCCATGTGACATGAAGATCGGCGTGTTTTGGTTGGCAGGGTGGCGTTCTGCGGCGATGGCCTGGTTTAATGGAACATAGCCCGACAGGCACAGCAAGCCGGCCAGTTTTTCGGAATGGCGCAAACCGGTTTGCAGCGTCATCGCGCAACCTTGGGAGAAGCCGGCCAGGATGATACGGTTGGCCGGCGTACCGCGTGCAATTTCCTTGGCGATCAGTTTTTCGACCGAGATTTGCGATTTGCGCAGGCCGGCTTCGTCTTCGCGCTTGGCGATGTCGGCACCCAGAATGTCATACCAGGCACGCATAACAAAGCCGCCATTGACGGTCACCGGTATCGCGGTTGCGTGCGGAAATACAAAGCGGATCGGCGGGCAGCCGGTCAAGTCCAGTTCGCGCACGATCGGCACGAAATCATTGCCGTCAGCACCCAGGCCATGCAGCCAGATGACGGATACGGTCGGGTTGGGGGCGGTTTCGATTTCGATGGTTTCTAGCGTCATGGTGGGCACCTTGTTCGTGGTCGCAAATGGAGAAGTTGTCGTGTAAATTGATGGCGTGATAAAAATCGTCCTTCTCGCTGGCGCGTGAATCCGGACGATTAAATGCGTTAGACGCTTGTCGTTTTGGCGCGGATGGCGGATTTCGGCCGGAACGCCTTACAGACGCTTTCATCGGTTTCGATGTAGGGGCCGCCCATCAGGTCGATGCAGTAGGGCACCGCAGCGAAGATGCCGGTGACCAGCTGCTTGCCATCGGCATCTTTCAGGCCTTCCAGCGTTTCCTTGATGGATTTCGGCTGGCCGGGCAGGTTCATGATCAGCGCCGCATGGTCGGCGGTTTCGCGGATCACCGCGACCTGGCGCGACAGGATCGCGGTTGGCACGAACTGCAGGCTGATCTGGCGCATCTGCTCGCCGAAGCCGGGCATTTCCTTGGTCGCGACCGCCAGCGTTGCCTCTGGCGTGACGTCGCGTCGCGCCGGGCCGGTGCCACCGGTGGTCAATATCAGGTTGCAATGCAAAACGTCGACCAGTTCGATCAACGCTTGTTCAATCGCCGCCTGTTCGTCCGGGATCAGTCGGGTTTCCATCTGCCATGGACTGGTCAGCGCGGCAGTAAACCAGTCGCGCAGCGCCGGAATCCCCTGATCTTGATATGCGCCGCTGGAAGCGCGGTCCGAGATCGAGACCAGTCCGATGCGCAACTGGTTAGGGTTGTGCGCGGGATTATTCTTGTTCGCTATCGTCATTCTGATCGTCCTGATCGTCTTCACCAGCGGTTGTTGTCTTGGCTTGCAGCTGTTTGAGTATCTGGAAAATTTCGCGGTAGGCCTTGGGCGGCTTGTTCTCGGCCTGTTCCTTGCGCGCGTTGCGAATCAGCGTGCGCAGGTGCTGCACCTCGAGTTCCGGATGCTGCTGCAGCAACAACGTCAGCGCCGCATCATCCTTGAGCAGCCGTTCGCGATGGCGTTCCAGCGCATGCATGGCGCTGGTATCGGCCTTGGACAAGCCTTTCCAGCTGTCCATCGCGCGCTGGATGACGGCGAGTTCTTCTTCGTTTAGCGAGCGCATTTTTTTACCGACATATTGCAACTGGCGGCGGCGGCCTTCGTGATCCTTGATCAGTTGACAATCTAAAATCGCGTCCTTGACGTCTTCTGGCATCGGTACCCGCTTGACGCGGTCGCGCGGCTGGTCGATCAATTCTTGTCCCAACTTTTGCAGGGCGGTCATATCACGCTTGAGCTGCGACTTGGAGGGGCGATCGTATTCTTGCTCGAATTCGTTGGTTTGGAAGCCGCAAGCGCCTCGATTTGGATTTGGCATAATGAATTGATGGTGGGCATAAGCCATTCTGTAAACGACTGCTATCATAACTGTTTATACGATCATCCGAAGAAAACAAGCTCATGAGCGACTCCGTATTCATCCACAGCCAGGACCAGTTGCAGCAGTTAGCGCGCGATGTATTGCGCTTTTCCAAAGAAAAAGGGGCGTCGGATGCCTCGGTCGATTTCAGCGAAGGCAGCGGCCTGTCGGTGTCGGTGCGCAAAGGCAAGATCGAGACTATCGAGCAGAACAAGGACAAGGGCATGGGCGTGACCGTGTATATCGGTCAAAAGCGCGGTAATGCCAGTAGCTCCGATTTTTCGAAAGATGCACTGCGCGCCACCGTCGAGGCGGCCTACAACATTGCCCGCTTCACTGCGGAAGACGATTGCGCCGGCCTGCCGGACGCCGACATGCTGGAAATGGCACCACGCGATTTACGCTTGTTTTATCCGTGGACGATTTCATCGGAGGACGCTGTTTTGCTGGCGCAGCGCACTGAAGCGGCTGCGTTTGCGGTGGACAAGCGTATTACCAACAGCGAAGGCGCAAGTGTGTATGCGCAACAATCGCATTTCATCTCGGCCAATAGCCGCGGTTTCATCGGCGGCTATCCGTATTCGCGTCATACCATTTCGGTGTCTCCGATTGCCGGTCTTGGCTCGAATATGCAACGCGACGACTGGTATTCGTCGATGCGCAATCCAAAAAAACTGGCCCAGCCGGAGGCAATCGGCCGCTATGCGGCAGAGCGTGCATTGGCGCGCCTGAATGCACGCAAGCTCGATACCCGCAAGTGCCCGGTATTGTTCGAGGCGCCGCTGGCGGCCGGCTTGCTGGGTGCGTTCGTGCAGGCGGTATCGGGCGGTGCGTTATATCGCAAATCAACTTTTTTGCTCGACTCACTGGGAACCCAAGTGTTTCCATCGCATATACAGATTCTGGAAGATCCGCATATGGTTGGCGCCAACGGTTCTTCACCGTTCGACGACGAGGGCGTCAAAACCAGTCGGCGCGAGGTGGTCAAGGATGGGATGGTGCAGGGTTACTTTCTGTCTACTTATTCGGCTCGCAAGCTCGGGATGCAGACCACCGGCAATGCAGGCGGCGCGCACAACCTGGCGCTGACGTCAACGCTGACCAAGCGCAGCGATAACTTCAAGGCGATGTTGAAGGAGATGGGCACCGGCTTGCTGGTCACCGAGTTGATGGGGCAGGGCACAAATTTTGTGACAGGTGACTATTCACGCGGCGCATCCGGTTTCTGGGTTGAAAATGGCGTGATTCAATACCCGGTCGAGGAAATTACAATCGCCGGCAACATGAAAGATATCCTACGGCAAATCGTCGCTGTTGGTGCCGATACGCTGCTTAGGGGAAGCAAGCAGACGGGATCCATCCTGATCGAAAGCATGACAGTCGCTGGTAGTTGAAATATTTTCATGTGGGAGTTGCATAATTCGATATTGGCGCCCCGTTATTTGATATTTGTGTTGCGGCAATATCACTCGCCCAATACAATTTGTGGCAGCTTTAAGCTGGCTCATTGGCCACTAATGCCAGTGTAGTTTTAATTGGATTTTTTGATATTTAATCCCTAGGAGACAATATGGAACGTCGTTCCTTTCTGAAAAAAGCCACCGTTAGTGTCGGCGCAGGTGCCATTGCAGCTCCAGCCATCGTGCAGGCGCAGTCTCAGGTGCGCTGGAGGCTTGCTTCCAGCTTCCCCAAAGCACTCGATACCATCTTCGGAGCTGCCGATGTGTTCGCCAAGGCAGTGAGCACCATGTCCGGCGGCAAGTTTACGATATCAGTCCATGCAGGCGGTGAGCTGATGCCTCCTTTTGGCGTGGTTGACGGCGTTCAGAACGGCACCGTTGAATGCGCGCACACCGCACCTTATTATTTCTTCGGCAAGGATGAAACCTTCGCTCTGAATTGCGCTATTCCTTTTGGCCTGAA
>JBDSCZ010000405.1:0-6432 GCA_039920865.1 Burkholderiaceae bacterium | reverse complement strand
TGGAGCGATCGGTACGGTGCGTATCGATGGAGTCAAGTATAAGAAAGGGAAGTAAACGAGAACCTGACGGCGAGGTTACAGTTTTGTAATCCATGTTCGATGCAGAATCAGCGAGAATAGATACCAGAAACAAATATTCGCTAATTGATGGGCATTTTATGCATATTTTAGTTGTGGAAGATGAGCCAAAGGCGGGCGACTATCTGCGCAAAGGGCTCACCGAATCGGGTTTTGTCGTTGATCTGGCACGTAACGGCCCGGATGGTTTGCAATTGGCCTGCGCAGACGCCTATGATCTGATCGTGCTGGATGTGATGTTGCCGGGCATGGATGGCTGGCAAGTAGTGCAGGAATTGCGCAAGACACAGGAAACGCCGGTTCTGTTTCTGACCGCGCGCGACGATGTCCAGGACAGGATCAAAGGCTTGGAATTGGGCGCCGATGATTATCTGGTCAAGCCGTTTGCATTTGCCGAGTTGGTGGCGCGCATTCGCACCTTGCTGCGGCGCGGCCCGATCCGCGAATCGGAGCGGCTCGAAATTGCCGACCTGGAAATCGATGTATTGAAGCGGCGCGTCACGCGCGGCGGCGAACGGATTGATTTGACACCGAAGGAATTTGCACTCCTGCATCTTTTGGCCAAACGCCAGGGGGAAGTGCTGTCGCGTTCCCTGATTGCATCCCAGGTATGGGATATGAACTTTGACAGCGACACCAACGTCGTGGATGTCGCCGTGCGTCGTTTGCGCGCCAAGGTCGACGAAGCCTATTCGCGCAAACTGATACACACGCTGCGCGGCATGGGTTACGTGCTGGAAGCACGGGAATGAAGCTGCCTGGTGCAACTTCGCCGACTTCGCTGACCCTGCGAATGGGGTTGCTGTTTACATTGATTGCAACACTGACGTTTGCCGGTGTCGGCACCTATCTGTATCAATCTCTGAAGAGTCAGCTTGAATCCCACGATGATCTTGAATTAATAGGAAAAATCGGTTTAATCCGCCATTTTTTACTGGAAACGCCTTCAATCAAGGAAATTCAGGACGATCCGCATCGATTTCTGGATGCCGCCGCAGGCCGCGGTGGATTGATCATCATTTTGAAATCGGCCGATGGAAAAATCGTTTTGCAGAATCACAGCGATCACGGCGCATTGTCGGCATTGCCAGTCACACCGGCGAATCAGACGCCGGGCAAGGCATCGTTGGGCCGATGGACACTGAACGCTGGGCTTTCCGCTCGCACGGTCTCCGCATGGGGCGTATTGGGTAATACGCATGAGCAAGTTCGAATTATCGTTGCGCGCACCGATTCGGACCGGATAGCAATGCTCGGGGCTTACCGTAACAAGGTGTTTGCAGCGGTCTTTTTCGGCGCGCTGCTGGCGGCATTGTCAGGCTACATCATGGTGCGGCAAGGCTTGCGTCCGGTGCATGCAATTGCGAAACAGGCACAATCAATCACTGCGCAACGCCTGGACATGCGACTGGACGCCACTACCGCACCGACTGAATTGCAAACACTGGTGCTGGCATTTAATGACATGCTGGATCGACTGCATCGCAGCTTTCAGCGCTTATCCCAATTTTCGGCTGACTTGGCGCACGATTTACGTACGCCAATCAATAATTTGATGGTGCAAACGCAGGTTGCGCTGTCGCAGCCGCGTTCAAACGAAGATTACCAAATCATGCTGGCCTCGAATGAGGAAGAGTATGAACGGCTGGCGCGCATGGTCGAAAACATGCTGTTTCTGGCGCGCGCCGATCACGCCAATTTTGTATTGAATAAACAATGCCTGGATTCTTTTAATGAGCTTCAGCGCATCGCGGATTATTTTGAAGGTGTCGCGGCAGATGCGCATGTGCAACTGGCAATCGATGCAAGCGGCAGCCTGGAGGCCGATCCAATGCTGTTTCGACGTGCAGTCCATAATCTGGTTGCTAATGCGATACGGTACACGCCGATTGGCGGCGTGATTCACCTTGTCACGCAGCCTATGCCAGAAGGACTGGCGATTACGGTGACCAATCCGGGAATCGGCATCAAGCCGGAACATGTACCTTTGTTATTCGACCGGTTTTACCGTGTCGATGACGCGCGCAGCGATTCAGCATCGTCCACCGGCTTGGGATTGGCGATCGTCCAATCCATCATGGCGTTGCATGGCGGACGCGCGGAGGTGG
Source organism: Burkholderiaceae bacterium (assembly GCA_039920865.1). GTDB lineage: Bacteria > Pseudomonadota > Gammaproteobacteria > Burkholderiales > Burkholderiaceae_D > AVCC01. Next base: position 4,246 of record JBDSCZ010000405.1, on the reverse strand, counting down.
AAAGCACTCCGGGCATAATGACGACGTTTCGGCTGATATTTCCATCATCCAGATGAACAAGAGCGCCCGTTACCACGTATTTTCCGTACTTGACAACAGCGTACTTGACAACAGATATTGTCGCCGCCTATTATCCACCAACAAAAAACCTAGCGTCTAATGAAACTGTCCCGTCCCTCCCGCATCGTCGCCGCGTGCATTGCATTGCTCAGCATGCTGTTCATGCAACTGGCTGTTGCGGGATACGCGTGCCCTGAACTTAAAATCGATCTCGTCAGTAAATCGATCGCCCTATCCACCGATGCCGGCAGCATGCCTGGCTGCGCTGGCATGGATGCGGAGCTGCCCAGTCTGTGTCACGCCCACGCGCAGGTCGGCAAGCAGTCGCTCGACAAGCCCGCACTCCCCGATGTTCAGCCATTCATCGCAGTGGCATTGCCGCTGGCATTCGATGCCAGCCCGCCTGCATACAGTCTGATTGCCGCACGACCCGACTCATTTCTTCTGATGCGGATCACCGCGCCGCCGCTCTCCATCCGCAACTGTTGTTTCCGAATTTAACGCTCCAGATCGCTTAGTCCGTCAGCGTCGCGCATATTGTTATGCGCAGACGATGTTGTTCATTGCAATCTGGAGGTTTCATGTCATCCCCGATGTTATCCCCGCAGTCCTCGCACTATCGTGTGCGCATTGCGGTTATTCGACTTTCCCACAGGATCAGCCTGGCCGCCTTGATAGGCACGCTCGCGTTTTCCACGCTTTCCACGCTCTCCATTAACGCTCGCGCTGCCGAGAATCCACTGACCCTGGCAGATGCCCAGCAGCTTGCCATCGAGCGCTCGCGGCAACTCGCTGCGCAGGATTTTGCCATCACGGCTGCGCGCGAAATGGCAGTCGCGGCCGGTCAATTGCCCGATCCGGTACTCAATATTGGCGTCAGCAATTTGCCGATCAGCGGCCCTAACGGTTTTAGTTTGACCAACGAAGCCATGACGACGCGCCGGATTGGCCTGATGCAGAAAATCACGCGCGCCGACAAACGCCAGTTGCGCGCAGATCGTTTCGAACGCGAAGCGGAAAAGACCTTCACTGAAAAAAACATGACGGCGGCTGCGATCGAACGCGATACCGCGCTGGCCTGGATCGACCGCTATTACGCGGAAGCCATGGCGGCTGTAGTTGCCGAGCAAGGCGAACAAGCCCGCCTGGAAATTGAATCGTCCGAAGGCGCATATCGTGCCGGTCGCGGCAATCAGGCCAAGGTATTCGCCGCCCGCAGCGCACTGGCGGCATTCGATAACCGCAGCAGCGAAGCGCAGCGTCGCGTGCGCAATGCGAAGACCATGCTGGCACGCTGGATCGGCAGTGCCGCCGACGTGCCGCTGGCCGGCAAACCTGCGACCGACAGTATCCGTCTTGATCCGGCTGCGCTCGATACCCGGTTGACACAACTTCCGGAAGTTGCAGTTTTCGACATGAGAGAAAAGATCGCGGCGACGGAGGTGAAGCTCGCGCAAGCCAACAAAAAATCCGACTGGAGCGTGGAGTTTGCATTCCAGCAGCGCGGCCCCTCTTACGCCAACCAGGTGTCGTTCGGGGTCTCGATTCCACTCCAGTGGGACCAAAAAAATCGCCAGGACCGGGAGTTGTCTGCAAAGCTGGCACTGGTCGAACAAGCCAGGGCCGAGCGCGATGAAATGCTGCGCAGCTACGTCGCCAAGACCCGCAACATGATCAACGATTGGGAAAACAATCGCGAGCGCCATGCCCGCTTTGAGCGCGAATTGATTCCGCTGGCGAACGCTCGCACGGACGCTGCGCTGACTGCCTATCGTGGCGGCAAAGCCAGTCTGGTAGAGGTGCTGTCAGCACGCAGCAATGAAATCGACGTGCGCATTCAGGCCCTGCAACTGGCAACAGACACCGACCGCCTGTGGGCACAAATCAATTTTCTTTTCCCGGCAGATGCGACTGTTGCGCATGCGGCACTGAACTCGAACCAGGATGTGAAATGAAAAACAAGAAAATGATCTTCGCCGCCGCTGCGGTAATCGCCCTCAGCGCAACGAGTTATGGCCTGTATCGGCTCGGCATGCAGCAGGGCATGAAAATGACTGCTCCTAGCATGACTGACTCGACTGAATCCACTACGGCAAGTGGACAGAGCAGCGGCAATGCTGACAAAAAAGTACTGTATTGGCACGACCCGATGGTTCCGGCGCAAAAATTCGACAAGCCCGGCAAATCGCCGTTCATGGACATGCCGCTGGTGCCGGTGTATGCGGACGCGGCGGGGGATGAGGGCACGGTCAGCATCAGCCCGCGCGTGCAACAGAATTTAGGCATCCGCACTGCCGAAGTCACCAAGGGCAAGCTGGCATCGGTGGTGGTCGCGGTGGGCAGTGTCGCCTATAACGAACGCGATGTGGCGCTGGTGCAGGCGCGCAGCAATGGCTTCGTCGAGCGGCTGTATGTGCGTGCGCCGCTCGACCCGGTGAAGAAGGGTCAGGCGCTGGCCGAACTGTATGTGCCGGAATGGGTGGCAGCACAGGAGGAGTACCTGTCGGTCAAGCGCATGCAGGGCAGCGGCGTGGATGAACTGCTCAGCGGGGCGCGCCAACGCATGCGTCTGGTGGGCATGAACGATGCGCAAATTCGCCTGGTGGAAGCTAGCGGTACGCTGCACCCTCGCCTCACCATTACTGCGCCGATTGGCGGCGTCATTTCCGAGCTCAATGTACGAGACGGCATGACCGTGATGGTTGGCGCACCGTTATTCCGTATCAATGGGCTGGGCACCATCTGGGTCAATGCCGACGTACCGGAAAACCTTTCCGCGCAGGTGCGCCCTGGCAACACGGTCGAAGCGCGCACGCCATCATTGCCCGGGACCGTATTCAAGGGCAAAGTCGGTGCGATCCTGCCCGAAGTGAATGCAGCCACACGCACGCTGAAGGCACGCGTCGAACTGGCCAATCCATCCGGCCAACTGGTGCCGGGCATGTTTGCCACCCTCAACTTTAGCTCCGCACCTGGCGCGGATGTCTTGCTGGTGCCAACCGAAGCCGTGATCAAGACCGGCACCCGCAGCGTCGTGATGGCAGCGCTTGGCGACGGCAAATTTATCCCGGTCGATGTTGAAATCGGGACCGAAACCAATGGCCAGACGGAGATCCGCAAAGGATTGGAAGAGGGGCAAAAAGTGGTCGTGTCCGGCCAGTTCCTGATCGACTCCGAAGCCAGCCTGAGAGGTAGCACGACCCGCATGGGCGAGATGGCAGCCCAGGACAGCAACCAGGCTGCAGGTCCGACCCATCGCGCCGAAGGCAAGGTAGAGAGAATAGAGCAGGACGAAATCACGATCTCGCACGGGCCGATCCCGAGCTTGCAATGGGGCGCGATGACCATGGGCTTTAATGTGCCGGCGAGTGGTCTGCCGAAAAACATCGCGGTGGGTGACAAGGTCGTGTTTGAGATCCGTGCGGCCAAGGATGGCATGTTCGAAATCGCGACCATCGCTCCTATTACTGCCGCGCCCGCGCCAGCGATGGACGGAATGCCTGCAGGAGCCGCCAAATGATCGCCAAACTGATCCGCTGGTCGATTGCTAACCGCTTTCTGGTGCTGCTGGCAACGCTGATGATCACCGCCTGGGGTATCTGGTCGCTGGCGCGCACCCCGCTCGATGCGATTCCGGACCTGTCCGATGTGCAAGTCATCGTCCGCACCAGTTATCCGGGCCAGGCGCCGCAGATCGTCGAGAACCAGGTCACCTATCCGCTGACGACTACCATGCTGTCGGTGCCGGGTGCGAAAACGGTGCGCGGCTACTCGTTTTTCGGCGATTCCTACGTCTACATTTTGTTCGAGGATGGCACTGATCCGTATTGGGCGCGCTCACGCGTGCTCGAATATCTGAATCAGGTGCAATCGCGCCTGCCGCCGCAAGCCAAAACCGCACTCGGGCCGGACGCAACCGGGGTTGGCTGGGTCTACGAATATGCACTGGTGGACCGCAGCGGCAAGATGGACCTGTCGCAGTTGCGGGCGTTGCAGGACTGGTTTCTGAAATACGAACTGAAATCGGTGCCGAATGTTTCGGAAGTAGCGAGCATCGGTGGCATGGTGCGCCAATACCAGATCGTGCTCGAACCGGACAAGATGCGCGCCTACAACATCACGCACGGCAAAGTGATTGCTGCGGTACAGAAGGCCAATCAGGAAATCGGCGGCGGCTTGCTGGAAC
>JBDSCZ010000404.1:0-1521 GCA_039920865.1 Burkholderiaceae bacterium | reverse complement strand
ATTGCGCGATCGGCCAGCGCGCTGCCGCCGTGGCAAAGGTTGTCTCCACCTTGCAGCAGAAAGGGGCAATGGAGTACACCGTCGTCATGGTAACCGAGGGCAATGACCCGCCGGGCCTGGCCTACATTGCCCCTTACGCGGCGACCAGTATTGCCGAGCATTTCATGGAAGCGGGCCGGGACGTCCTGATTGTGTATGACGACCTCACGCAACACGCACGCGCCTATCGCGAGCTTTCTTTGTTGCTGCGACGCCCGCCCGGACGCGAAGCCTTCCCGGGCGATATCTTCTACATCCATTCGCGGCTACTGGAACGTGCGACGCATCTGCGCCAGGAGCGCGGTGGCGGCTCGCTCACTGCGCTGCCCATTATCGAGACTGAGGCACAGAATATTTCTGCCTATATTCCGACCAATCTGATTTCGATCACGGATGGACAAATTTACCTGTCGCCGTCTTTATTCGAACTGGGTGTATTACCAGCGGTCGATGTCGGAAAATCCGTTTCACGCGTTGGCGGCAAGGCGCAGCGCGCAGCCTACCGCGCGGTGGCGGGCGACCTCAAGCTCGCATACGCCCAGTTCGAGGAATTGGAAACATTTGCCCGGTTTGGTGCTCGGCTGGACGAAAATACCACCCAAATTATCGAGCATGGGAGGCGTATCCGGGCGTGCCTCAAGCAGCCGGAATTCGCCCCGGTGTCGGTGCCTGCACAAATCACGGTTTTGCTGGCGTTGACCGCTGATCTGTTTGATGGCATACCGCTCGACCGGATGACTGATGCCGAGCATGCTGTGCGCGCGGCGGCAACGAACATTCCGCCCGAAGTCAGCGCGCGCTTCGACACTGCCGACAAATTGAACGATGCAGATCGGGTAGCGATACTTAAAATCGCCGGTGCGGCGCTCGCCGGCTTTCAACCAGCTGCTGAATCCGAGGATGCGTCGGAGACCGAAAAAACGCCCGCCAAGGCGGGAGCTACGTCATGAGCGACACCACGGCGAATCTGCACCGCAAGATTGACAGTGCCGGAGACCTTCAATCAGTAGTGCGCACGATGAAAGCAATGGCCGCGTCGAGCATCGTGCAATACGAAAAGGCAGTGCGCTCTCTCGACGATTATTATTGGACCGTACAATTGGGCTTGGCTGCCTGCTTCCGCCAGGCTGAACTGTCTGCCGCCGCAACGCCAACGCAACAGAAAGAATTAGGCGCAATCGGCGCGGTTGTGTTCGGTTCAGACCAGGGACTGGTTGGCCAATTCAATGATGTGATGGCCGATTTTGTCGTCACTACGCTGGCACAGTTGCCGGGCAAAAAAAAGGTGTGGGCGGTCGGCGAACGTATTCGGTCACGGCTTGCGGAAACCGATCTGGTGGCTGGGAAAAATTTCACCTTACCCAATTCCATCAGTGCTATTGCGCCGCTGGTTGGGCAGATTTTGATCGAGATGGAAACGCAGCGTGAACAGGGCGAGATCGCGCAAGTTTACCTGTTCTATAACCGCCCCATGTCCGGCTC
>JBDSCZ010000403.1:0-24877 GCA_039920865.1 Burkholderiaceae bacterium | reverse complement strand
TTGTCTGATTTTCATATATCCTCCAACCAGAAAAATAATACCTTGTTTGACGACTCTGTCAGAACTGTGCCTTGCGCACTTCACCAGTTGAAAGAGCCGTCCCCAAGCTTGCAATCATGAAATTATTTACCCATGCAACAAGCTAACCTTGAAACCAGGGCAAGCGCTTTGATTTGCAAATTTGCTGGATGCAGTCCTTGCTTGCGTTTGTCCCTGCTCATTAGACGGCTGAGATCCACTATTCTTACAACCGGGTAGTTGAATTGTTCGTGGTTTCATTATTGATGCAATGGATGCAATGATCTGAGCGGACTGCTACGGTGGGCGTATTTCCGGGACGGAAATCACCGCTCTTTAGGTCGTCGGAATCTGACACCTGCAAGCGCAGATGTTCTCAACCACAAAGTAGGAATTTTTGTGCCGTGCGGGAGCGGGACATTTCGGCCGCTTTCGTCAGTTAGCATGTTCGGTTTCCGGTCTGCTTCCGGTCTATTGTGATCGTCTGGTGCCTCATTGGTGCCGGTTTTCAAGGTGCAGGCTGAGGCGAATTAGGGCATAATGCGCCTTTATTTACTTGATTTTGTTGTGATTTCGGTCCATGGTAACGAGTGTTTGATGTCCCGGTAACACGGGCTCATGATCCGTTGGTGCCGTGTTCGACTCACGGGAGGCCCACCAAATACTATGCCTGAAACCACGCCGGAAACACTGACCGCACCATCTGCACTGTCTGCAACAGCGCAAATTGATACCCCAGCAATTTGTTTTGAGGATTTCGGCTTGTCAGCCGAGATTCTACGAGCGCTCACAAATCAGGGTTACATTCATCCGACGCCGATTCAGGCGGAAGCGATTCCTGTCGTACTGCAGGGGCGCGATGTCATGGGCGCGGCCCAGACCGGCACTGGCAAGACTGCCGGCTTCTCATTGCCTATCATCCAGCTCTTGTCTGCCCATGCCAATGCCAGCGCATCGCCTGCGCGTCATCCGGTGCGTGCTCTGATTTTGACGCCGACGCGTGAGTTAGCCGATCAGGTCGCCGATAATGTAAAGGCGTACGCGCGCCATACCGGTTTGCGCGTTACCGTGGTCTTTGGCGGCGTCGATATTGCGCCGCAAACAGCGGCTTTGCGCTCCGGGATCGAGATTGTGATTGCTACGCCTGGGCGCTTGCTGGACCACGTGCAGCAGAAGACGCTGAACCTGTCGCAGGTGCAAATTCTGGTAATGGATGAAGCGGATCGCATGCTCGACATGGGCTTTCTGCCGGATTTGCAGCGAATCATCAATCTGTTGCCTAAGCAGCGGCAGAACTTGATGTTTTCCGCAACTTTTTCCAATGAGATCAAGAGGCTGGCCAACAGTTTTCTTAATAATCCGGTCATGATCGAGGTCGCGCGCGGCAACTCGACGGCCGAAAACCTGACTCAGATCATATATAAAGTCGAAGAATCGGCAAAAGGCGACGCGGTGTCTTTCATCATCCGCGAGCGTGGCTTAAAGCAAGTAATCGTATTTTCGAACAGCAAGATTGGTGCTTCACGCCTGGCGCGTCAATTGGTGCTGGAGGGTGTCAACGCTACCGCGATTCATGGCGACAAGACTCAGGCCGAGCGTATGGCTGCACTGGAGGCGTTCAAGCGGGGGGAAATCGAAATTCTGGTCGCAACCGATGTCGCCGCGCGCGGACTCGATATCGCCGAACTGCCTTGCGTCATCAATTACGACCTGCCGTTTAACGCTGAAGATTATGTTCACAGGATTGGCCGTACCGCCCGCGCCGGCGCGTCGGGTGATGCGATTTCCCTGTATTCCGACAAGGATGAGCGTTTGCTGGTGGATATCGAAAAGCTGATCAAGCAGAAATTCGAACGTCAGCAATTAATTGGATTTGTCCCGGCATCTGCGCGTACAGCAGAACGTACTGCGCGCACCGTGCGTGGCGAACGTCCCGAGCGTCTCGAACGTCCCGAGCGTGCTGAACGGCCGCCTCGCCGCGAAGATTCTAGCCGCTCCAGCCCAGCGCCGGGGCGTAGCAATTATTCCGGTGCACCGCGCAAGGAAAGACTCGATCCCTGGTTTCTGAAGCCTTACGAGCCTGCTCAGCCGGCATCGAATGCTACCAGCGTGGAGCAGGCAGCATCGCAATCGGGGTCGGGAAAGTCGTCTAAAGCCAGGATGGCGGTGCTGCTCGGCGGCACGCCTAAATCGTGAGATTGATGCCGTAATCCAGTTGCGGCATCGTATTTATATAAAAGATACATGATCATGTATCTTTTAATGAATCAATGAAACCATGCGCGATTTGCATGGTTTTTTAATATACCCCGCAATAATGCGATACGAATTGGTGCAATCCATGACGCATTGACATTAAAGCGGGGATTTAATCGTCGAGCGCGCAATGAACGGTATGGATTGTCAGCGTTGCGGCGATCGTTTTCGGATCAATCCCGACCAGGTAGCCGCGGCGACCGCCATTGATGTAGATTTTTTCCAGATCCAGGATGCTGTGCTCGACATAGACCGGCATCGCCTTTTTGGTTCCAAACGGCGAGGTGCCGCCGACCAGGTAGCCTGAGTGCCGGTTTGCTACTTCGGGCTTGCACGGCGCGACCGATTTGCAGCCGATCTGACGCGCCAGATTCTTGGTCGACACCTTGCAGTCGCCATGCATCAGGACGATTAGCGGCTTGGCTGCTTCGTCCTGCATCACCAGCGTCTTCACCACGCAGTGTTCATCAACGCCCAATTCTTGCGCCGACAACGCGGTACCGCCATGCTCTTCATATGCATACGAATGCTCGGAAAATGCGATGCCGTGCCTGCGCAGGCATTGGGTTGCCTGCGTTTCGGAAGTGTGCTCTTTTTTAGCCATGCGTGATACGCTTAGAAAGTCTGTTGGGATGTCAATCGAGGGCATATTATGCAACAGGAAATCCGTTTTGCTACTTTCAACGTCTTCAATTTAGCGCTGCCGGGCGCGGTTTGCTATGACAATCTGGCACCGCTTACCAGTGCCGAGTTTGAGGCGAAAACCGACTGGATTGCGCAGCAGATCGACCGCCTGGATGCCGATGTAATCGGTTTTCAGGAGATTTTCTCGCAGGCAGCATTGCAGCATGCACTGGCCAAAAGCAGGCGTTATGCACATGCGCAGCAGGTCGGCTTCGACCCGGTTGTGCGCGATGGTCAGCTTAGCCCCAGTGTGGCGCTGGTATCACGGCTACCGCTTGCCGGCGTAGTGAAGACTTACAGCGAGCTACCGCACCAGCTATCGGTGGCGCTGCCCGGTACCGATAAAATTTCGAATCACTTCACGCGGCCGATCCTGCATGTGCAAGTGGCGCTGTCGCCCGAGTTGATCGTGCATGTCTTTGTGGCACACCTGAAATCCCAGCGTCCCGACTACGCAGTCGGGGAGGGTGATAGTGATCCCTGCCATTTTGGCATCGGTTCGTTGCGTTCGCTGATCCGGCGCGGTGCCGAAGCGCTCGGCCTGCGCTATCTGCTGGCAGATGTGCTTCAGGGCGACCGGAAGCCGCTGGTGGTGATGGGTGACTTCAATGATGTCTCCGGTGCGATTACCAGCCGGATCGTGATGGGAGGTGTTCACCATGGCCACCACGGCAGTTTCGACGAACGCCTGTTCGATAGCTACCGCATCCAGTCGCATTGCGATCCGTTGCGCAATGTCGGTTACAGCACAATCCATCAGGGGCGATTCGAAACCATCGATCATATCCTGGTGTCGGAGGAATTCAATCCAGCATCGCGCTTTGCCGTCGGTGAAGTACTGGAAGTTGCTTACCTGAACGACCATATCCAGCTGCAACAGCCGGAAACCAGCGATCATGGGCAGGTGTTGATGCGGGTGCGGTTGTATGGCGTTAATGAATAAACGCATGACTAGCCGCGCGGGTGATGTTCCGCGTGTAACTTCTTTAAGCGTTCGCGCGCCACGTAAGTGTAAATTTGCGTGGTCGAAATGTCTGCATGCCCGAGCAAAAGTTGCACCACCCGCAAATCGGCCCCGTGATTGAGTAAATGGGTGGCGAATGCATGGCGCAGCGTATGCGGCGAAAGCGGTGCATTGATGTCAGCCTTGCGTGCATATTTACTGACCAGGATCCAGAACATCTGACGCGTCATCGCTCCGCCGCGCGCAGTAACGAACAACGCGTCATCAACCTGTCCACCCAGAATCACGCCGCGCGACTGTTTCAGGTAGCGTTCCAGCCAACTGCGCGCCTCGGCGCCGAAAGGCACCAGGCGCGTCTTGTTGCCCTTGCCGGTAATGCGCAAGACGCCTTCGTTCATGCCGACTTCTAGCGTTTTTAGCAACACCAGTTCAGTTACGCGCAAGCCACTGGCATACATCAGCTCCAGCATGGTGCGGTCGCGCAAGCCCAGCGGAGTATCGGTATCCGGTGCTGCCAGCAGCGCCTCGACTTGTGCTTCCGACAAGGTGTGCGGTATTCGTGCCGGCTGTTTGGCGCTTTGCATTTTCAGGCAGGGATCGGACTCGATCTGCTGCTGGCGCAGTGCCAGCTGATAAAAGCGCTTCAGCACTGCCAGACGGCGGTTCGACGAGGTGGCCTTGCTGGTGTCGTGGCGGGCGCTGAAATACAGGCTAAGGTCGTCTGCCTGGACCTGATACAAGGCCTTGCCGCATTCGGTCTGCAGCCAGTGCGCAAACAGGCGCATGTCGCGCCGATAAGCCTCCAGCGAGTTCTTCGCCAAGCCGTCCTCCAGCCATAAGGTGTCGCAGAAAGCATCAATGGCAGACTGGCTGGCGGCAGATAGTCCCGCTTGACCCATCATCGGTAACCTGCGGCGCCTTCATGCGCGAGTAGCCAGCGTTTGACGCCGAGATGGAAGCCGCTCGCATCGTCGTGGTGCGCAAAGCCGCCCAGCCCGCCTGCCGCAGTGACGCGGTGGCAAGGAATCAGCAACGGAAACCAGTTGGCACCGCAAGCCTGCCCGACCGCACGCGGCGCCGAACGCAGTTGTTGGGAAATCTGGCCGTAGGTCAGAACCTGGCCGCGCGGAATCGATGCAATGGCCTGCCATACCCGGCGCTGGAAGGGCGTGCCGATTTCCGGCAAGGGCAGGTCGAAAAAATAATCCGGATCATCCAGATAGCGCATTACCTGGACTGCAGTCTGCTCTGCCAGCGTATCGGCTGGGTCTGCGGCCCTGGCTGCAAACGATGGGGGAAGATAGACCAGTTCCTGCAGGATCGACGCTGCGGTGCGAATGCCGATCGCGCCGAAAGGGGCTTCGACGATGGCCGAAAACAGGTGGGTGCCGGGTGGATTCTTCATGTCGACAGGATAAAACAAAAAAGGCGCATCGTGAGATGCGCCTTTAAATTACTGCTGCGCGTTCAGGCTGCTTGACAGCTCAATTGAAACGCGTGTCTCCTCGTTATTTGTCGGTATCTCTACCGTCCTTTATGTACTACTCCTCTGAAATTCATTTATGTTGCGTATTTGGTCTTGCATGGTCCAGGAAGGTAGCTACTGATCCAAAATTTTCGCAATAGTAACATCGGTTTGCCGGAATCGGAAAAATAATTAAACGAAATCGTATTTTGATCAAGTTATGAAATATTCATGCATTATTTACAATGCGTTGGCCTAATCCAAATTAAATTTTGTAAAAACGAAAAAAATCGCCGGACGACCTAGTCCGGCGATTTTTAGACAATCCGATTTAATTGAATATCAGATTTGGCAGCCACAGCGAGATTTGCGGTATGTAGGTAATCAACATCAGGAACACCAGGCTGGTCAGCAGCCACGGCAGCACGGCAACCGATAATTGCGTGATGCCCATCTTGGTGATACCGGACGCGACATACAGGTTCAAGCCGACCGGCGGCGTGACCATACCGATTTCCATGTTCACTACCATCATGATGCCGAAATGGACCGGGTCGATACCGAGCGCCATCGCGATCGGGAACAGGATCGGCGCCATGATCAGCACGATTGCCGACGGATCCATCACGCTGCCGGCCACCAGCAGCACTATGTTGACCACCATCAGGAAGGTGATTACGCCGAAGCCCTGGTCGATGATCCAGGCTGCCATGGCCTGCGGGATGTTTTCGCTGGTCATCAGGAACGAGAACAATACCGCATTGGTGATGATATACAGCAACATGGCCGACATTGATGCCGAGTCGCGCAGAACCTTGGGAATTTGCTTGAGGCTCAAATCCTTGTACACGAAAACGGCAATGATGAAGGCGTACACCGCCGATACCGCTGCCGCCTCGGTCGGCGTGAAGACGCCGCTATAAATGCCGCCCATCACGATCACGATCAGCAACAGTCCCCACGCGCTTTTCTTGAAGCTTCTGTAACGCTCCAGCCATGACGACTTGGTCATGCGCGGATAGTTATTCTTGCGCGCTATGTGCCAGGTAATCAGTCCGAGCATGGTCGCCAGCATCAGGCCGGGAATTACGCCGGCCATGAACAGTTTGCCGATCGAGGTGTTGGTCGATACCGCGTACATCACCATCACGATCGACGGCGGGATCAGAATCCCCAATCCGCCAGCGGTCGCGACTATGCCGGCGCCGAAACTTTTCGGATAACCTTGCTTGATCATTGCCGGCAGCACGATAGAACCGATCGCAACCACGGTAGCCGGACTGGAGCCGGATACCGCGGCAAACAGCGCGCAGGCCATCACTGCACCGAGTGCCAGGCCGCCGTGCCAGTGACCGACCATCGAGGTGGCAAAGTTGATCATGCGCCGCGCAACGCCGCCATGGGTGAGGAAGTTCCCGGCCAGAATAAAGAACGGGATCGCCATGATCTCGTATTTTTCAATGCCGGTGAATAGTTTCAGCGCAACCGCCTGGACCGGAACTTCGGTCATCGTAAACAGAAAGGTCAGCACCGTCAGTCCGAGCGAAATCGAGATCGGCATGCCGGTCAGCATCAGCGCGAACAGCAGGATAAAGATGATCAGTGCATTCATGCTTTTTCCCCTTGGGTTTCTTCTTCGATACCTTCGACATGCCCGTGGTCGTGCTTGGGTAAGTCACCGGTCTTGACGAAGTTCCAGGCAACCTGCAAAAAGCGGAACGACATCAGGTAAGAACCAAGCGGCACCGCCATATAGACGATCCACATCGGCAGTTCCAGCACTTCGGAAACGCTGCCGGTATGGCTTATTTCATACACGAAAGCTGCACCGAGGGTACCGATGATGCCGGTAAACGTCGCGCCGGCCAGCATGCCGAAGACGATCATCTTGTTGCGATGCGGTGTGTTCAACTTGTTGAGAAGAAGGTCGACACCGACGTGGATACCAGTGCGAACGCCATAGGCGGCGCCGAATTTTGCCATCCAGACGAACATGAAGATGGTTAATTCCTGGGCCCAGCTGGTATTGATCTGGATTAGCGCATCCTGGATGCCGAACAGGGTGATGCCGGTTAAGTAGCGGTGCATGACAGCGGCAAAAGTGATGATAGTTGCCGCTGCCATCAAGGAGGAAATCAGCCATTCCTCAAGATGATCAAGAATTTTCATGGGTTCCCCGATAGGCGTGGGAGTTAATGGCAAATGCATTGCCGGAGTATGCTAAATTTATGTGTATTTTCCGCAGGTATTTCGTGCGGTAATGAAAATACTGATGCAGCACGTATATTTTTACAAAAAATATGCGGCTTACAAGCCTCTCTGACTTGCAAGCCGCATGGTTATCATGCCCGCGTAGCCATTACTTCAGGAGCAGCGCTGCCGATTCCTTGTTGATGGAAGCAATCAACTCCTTGCCGATACGGTCTTCCATCTGTTTCTGGACCGGCATCAGCGCCTTGCGCCATTCGACCTGTTCCTTGCCGGTTAGCTCATACACAGTCGTTTTACCGGAGGCTTTGACAGCGGCTATCGCCTTGTCGTTTTCCTGCTGGGCGATCGCATTCGCGTATTTGGTTGAATCTTTCATCGCGGTTTCCAGCGCGGTGCGAATGTCGGCTGGCAAGCCATCCCAGAATTTCTTGTTGACGATCACCGCATAACCCAGATAGCCATGTTTGGTCATGGTGACGTCTTTTTGCACTTCATGCATTTTTTGCGTGTACAGGTTCGACGGCGGGTTCTCGGTACCGTCCACCACGCCGGTTTGCAGCGCCTGATACACCTCGGAGAAGGCCATTACCTGCGGGTTCGCTCCCAGTGCGCGCATCTGCGCATCGAGTACCTTGGAGGACTGAATGCGCATTTTCAGGCCCTTCATGTCTGACGGCGAGTGCAGCGGCTTGTTGGCCGACATGACCTTGAAGCCGTTATCCCAGTACGCCAGGCCGGTGATGCCCTTTGGCTCAAGTTTTTTCAGCAGGCTTTTGCCGATCGGTCCTTCGGTGACGCGATACAGCACGTCCTTGGAAGGGAAGATGTACGGCAGATCGAAGACCTCGAATTCACGCACGCCCAGCGGGCCGAATTTGGCCAGCGAAGGTGCCAGCATCTGGACTGCACCGAGCTGCAACGCTTCCAGTTCTTCCTTGTCCTTGTACAAGGTACTATTTGGGTAGACCTCGACCTTGACGCGGCCTTTGGTGCTTTTTTCCGCCAGTTCCTTGAAACGTTCGGCAGCTTTGCCTTTTGGCGTGTCATTTGCAACCACGTGGCTGAACTTGATGACGATCGGGGCTTGTGCAAAGGCAGTCGGGCTGATGACGGCGGCAGATGCCAACGCCAGGAATAGAGTCTTGAGTTTCAGGGTCTTGAATTTCATGCTTGTCTCCTGTGGATGTAGAACAACATTTTTTAAATTACCAGCGCATTCTGGCCAGTGTTTGATTACGGCACAATTGTGGATAACCACAATCCTGAAAAACCGCTTCATCTTGAAACAAAAAAACAGGCCTAGAATATTCGGTAGAATTCCGGCTTTAGCCGTAATCCGCCAACACGCTACCAATACGCCAGAAAGACTCTTTCGGTCCATGAAAATAAACGGATTCAGCGCTTTAGGTGCCGGCCTTTTGCATCGTAAACAGGCTTGGCGCTGGCTGCTGCCGATACTGCTGGTGCTGCTGTTCCTGTCGATCCTGATATGGCTGCCATGGCAAGTGCGGCAGATGGAAGTCGGCGAGCGGCAGGAACAACTGATTGCCGATACGCTCTGGGTGGAGCAGGCGGTCCGCTTTCAACTGAGCCGCAATGAAGAAAATTTTCGTCAGGTCGGAATAGAAATCGCGAGCGGCATCACCCGTCCCGGACAACTGCGCGAACGTACCGTACTGCTGCTGAAGAACAGTGGCGAGATCCGGCACGTGATGTGGTTGGATGCGAGCGGCGCGATAGTCGCCTCCAGCAATCTGCGTGCGAACGCACCGCCGCACCTGTCGGCGGCATCGGCCGAAGTCTCGGCCAATGCACGCAAGCTGAAATCGCCGCAATACAGTCAGCCGGTCAAAACGGTTGGTGACGCCGGCGCGCCAAGGGTGACGCTGATGGATTGTTACTTGCCGATCTTCAATGATGGCCAATACAGCGGCAGCATAGTGATCCGTTATGCACTGCAGGACATCCTAGATCAGATGGTGCCGTGGTGGTTTGCCCAGGATAACGAGATCGTATTGACCGATAATGATGACAACGTCTTCGCCATGCGGGCGGCGGGCGGTATCGGGCGCGGCATCTACACGCATCGTCACATGCTCGATTTGCCGGGGGCCGCAGTTTACCTGCGCACCAATAGCGTCAAGAGTGCACCGACCCTGCTGCCGAATCTGCTGGTCGGCTCGATCATCTTGCTGTCGCTGGGTCTGATCTGGAGCTTGTGGGCATTGTGGCGGGATATCAATCGGCGACTGGCGGCAGAAGGCGCGCTGCGCGAGCAGATTGCGTTCCGGATGGCGATGGAAAATTCGCTGGTGACCGGGCTGCGGGCGCGCGATCTGAGCGGCAGGATCAGTTACGTCAACCCGGCATTTTGCCGGATGGTGGGCTTGACTGCGGATCAATTGCTCAACAAGCTGCCGCCGATGCCGTATTGGGCGCCAGAGGCGATCGAAGACTACGAGGAGCGTTTTGCCCAGGTGCTGGCCGGCACCGTGCAGCAACATGGTTTCGAGATCATGTTCCAGCGTGCCAATGGCGCACGTTTTCCGGTGCTGATTTACGAGTCGCCGCTGCTGGACGAGAGTGGCCGGCAAACCGGCTGGATGGGGTCGATTCTGGATATTTCAGATCGCAAAAGAGTGGAGGAATTAAATCGCCAGCAACAGGAAAAGCTGCAATCGAGTGCGCGTCTGGCAACCATGGGCGAACTGGCTTCGACGCTGGCGCATGAGCTCAACCAGCCGCTGGCCGCGATCTCCAGCTATACTGCCGGCGCCATTAATTTGATGCAGTCCGGTGTGGTGGACGCCGCGTTGCTGCGGCCGGCGCTGGAAAAGGCCAATGCACAAGTGCAGCGCGCCGGCTCGATCATTCGCAGCGTGCATGAGTTCGTCAAGCGGCGCGAACCGACCCGCGAACCGGTGTCGATATACCAGCTGATCGAGAGTGTAATGCCGCTGATCGAACTGCAGGCGCAACAGAGTTTCGTCGCCATCCAGGTCAGTATTGCGCCGGGACTGCCCGCAGTGCTGGCCGACCGCGTGATGCTGGAGCAGGTATTGCTGAACCTGACGCGCAACGCGATCGAATCGATGCAGCAGATTCCCTCCGAGCGGCGTATTCTGCGCATCAGTGTCAATTCCGACCGCATGCTGTTGCAAGCTGCAGCAGAGCCGGCGAACGTGATGGTATCGGTGATCGACCAAGGCCACGGGATCGCGCCTGAAGTCGCCGAACACCTGTTTTCGCCGTTTTTTTCGACCAAGGCCGAAGGCATGGGAATCGGCCTGAAAATCTGTCGCACCACATTGGAGTTTCATGGTGGCACCTTGAATTATGTGAATAATCCACTCGGCGGTACAATTTTCCGCTTTTCGCTGCCACCGCATTCACCGCAGTTATCGTAGCTCCGGATGCGCCAATAACCGAGGAACCTGCATGCTACACATAGTCGATGACGAAGAAGTGATCCGGGATTCACTGCTGTGGCTGGCCAGGTCACGCGCCATCACTGCCACTGCCTATGCCAGCGGCGCCGAATTTCTGGCCATACTCAATGGCAGGAAGAGCTTCGACGCGGAAGGGGAGTGCCTGCTGCTCGACGTGCGCATGCCTGACATGAGCGGGATCGCGCTGTTCGATCAACTGGTCGGGCGCGGATTGACCCGACAGTTGCCGGTGATTTTCCTGACCGGCCATGGCGATGTGCCGATGGCGGTCGATACTCTGAAACGCGGCGCCTTCGATTTTTTCGAAAAGCCGCTGAATGATAACAAGCTGATGGACCGGGCACAGGAAGCCTTGCTGATCTCCAGGCAGGCCAGCAGCACGGCCGAAATCCATCATCGGCTCGAAACCCTGTCGGCGCGCGAGCGCGAAGTGCTAGATTTAATTCTGGAAGGGAAAATGAACAAGATCATCGCCGACGACCTCGGCATCAGCATGCGTACAGTCGAAGTGCATCGCGCCCACATTTTCGACAAGATGCAAGTCAAGACCGCGGTGGAGTTGGCGCGGCTGCTGAAATAATCAAAAGCTGATTGCTCGTCCACGAAAGACGCGAAAGGCGCGAAAAAAGACTCTGTAGGTTGGCGCTGAACGAAGCCCAACGTTGGCTGCAGAATGTTGGGCTGATAAACCGTTATCTCAACCTGCGCTACGAGTATATTTTTCATCCGAGTCCATCGCCGTCAGCACGATATTGGTGTTCACGCCGGCGTTGGAGAACGCTTCATTGATATGGCCACGGCCGGTAAATCCGGTGTCGTAGGTGATCAGCGGATAGGCGGCAAGATCGGCCAGGCTGACGCTGGTTCGCGCCAGCAGCGGATGCACGTGGGGCACCACGATCAGGTGATGCAAGCCAAACATCAGATTAAATTATGCGAGCGGCTTGGTCTTGCTTTTATAATCAAATATCCGGCAACAGCATCATGATGCGTGCCTTATTTTTGCAAAGGATCGGACCTGCCATGTTCAACGCAATTTTCTTGACCAGACAAGACAAGACGGTACACGCCGAATTGTCGTCGCTAGAAGAAACACAACTGCCTTCGGGTGACGTCGATGTTCGCGTGGAATACTCGACGTTGAACTACAAGGATGCGCTTGCTATCACCGGACGGGGTGCTGTCATCAAGAACTGGCCGGCGATTCCCGGCATTGACTTGGCCGGTGTTATCGAGAAGAGCAGTGATCCGGCGTGGCATGCGGGCGAGCAGGTCGTCGTTACCGGCTGGGGGCTGGGTGAAGAACACTGGGGCGGATTAACCCAGAAGGCGCGCCTGTCAAGCGCATGGCTGCTGCGCCTGCCGGAAGGTTTCTCCACCCGCAGCGCGATGGCAGTCGGCACCGCAGGATTTACCGCCGCGCTTTGCGTGATGTCCTTGCAGCAGCATGGCTTGGCACCGGGCGATGGCGAGGTGCTCGTCACCGGCGCAGCAGGCGGCGTAGGCTCAATCGCCGTCGCCTTGCTCGCCGCGCTGGGCTATCAGGTAGTAGCGTCAACCGGACGGCCGCAGGAGGCCGACTACCTGACCACCCTGGGTGCCACCCGCATCGTCGATCGTGCCGAGTTCATGCAGCCGGGCAAGCCACTGCAAAGCGAGCGCTGGGCTGGCGTGGTCGATACAGTCGGTAGCCACACGCTGGTCAACGCCTGCGCTGCAACACGTTGGAACGGCGCGGTTGCCGCCTGCGGACTGGCGCAAGGTGCGGACTTCCCCGCCACGGTGATTCCATTCATTCTGCGCGGCATCACGCTGTACGGCATCAACAGCGTCTATGTCGATAACGCCAAACGCCAGCGTGCGTGGGAGCTGATCGCGCGCTGTATCGACCAGAAACTGCTCGACACCATGACAACCGAAATCGGCTTGTCACAGGTCATCGCGTATTGCCCCGGACTGCTTGACGGCAAAGTGCGCGGCCGTACGGTTGTGGATGTCAATCGCTGATTAGTCCTGAAGTCGCTTTTTGGCCGGCTCCTGCCGGTCGCTATTCGGCCGCTCGCGACACAATGCCGCCCATCGGCAGGTAACGCGAGCGCGCCACGATGGAATGCGATCCGGTGTCGATACATGCCAGCACATTTGCAGATCTATTGCGCTGCAGTCTGCTGATTGATGGCGCGACGATTTCAACCTTGTCCGGACCCAGGTCCTTGATCGCCAGCAAGGCTTCGTTTTCCCGGGCCAGCAACACGTCGCCGATGCCGCGTTCGACAATCGCATCGATGTCATACGCCAGCGCCAGTGTCACTACATCCGCTTCCAGCCCATCGATTACGCCGTGCGCCTGCTTGCCGGAGCCGCCGTGCGACTGCTTGAGCCTGAGATCGCCACCGGTCTTGGCTTTCCATTGCTTGGCGTATGCGGCAATGCGCTGTGGCCTGATGCTAAAAATATACTAAGTAGTGTATTTTTATTAACGCATATAAAATATGCGGGAATAACCATATTTTTTATGATACTCCCGCATTTTTAGATATTTAATAGACTTGTTGTGGTGTCAGAAAGCCATTCACTATTTGTAAATCCTGCTCCTGCAAGGTGCCGGCAGCCGACTTCAATTTTAATCCGTTGACAATCGTGTCGTAGCGCGCCTTGGCTAAATCCTTGCGGGTGGAGAACAGCTGCTGCTGCGCATTCAGGACGTCGATGTTGATGCGCACGCCAACCTGGTAACCGAGCTTGTTGGCATCCAGCGCCGACAGGCTCGATACTTCGGCCGCTTCCAGCGCCTTGACCTGGGCCAGGCCGCTGGTGACGCCAAGATACGATTGCCGCGCACCTTGCGCAGCAACGCGGCGCGCGGTTTCGAGATCGAAGCGGGCCTTGTCTTCCAGCGCGATCGCTTCGCGCACCCGACTGGTGATGGCGAAACCGGCGAACAGCGGAATGCTCCATTGCACGCCGATCGCATTGGTGTTGCCGGCGACGCTGGTGCTGGTGCTCTGGTTGCTATGGCTGCGACTCGCTACCAGATCGACAGTGGGGTAATGTCCGGCGCGGTTTCTAGATATGTCCCTTTGGGCGATTGCCAGCCCGATCTGGGAACCGATGACCGCGTAATTCTGTTGTTCTGCCGAGTTGACCCAGTCACCGATCCGGGGTGGTTGCGGCACGTCCAGCGCAACGCCGGTTTTGAGCCTGGCCAGATCGCCCGGTGCGCTGCCGATGATTTGTTGCAAGGCCGCGCGTTTGATTTCCAGATCGCTTTGGGCCGCATATTCCTGCGCGAGAGCCAGGTCGTAACGCGCCTGCGCTTCATGGCTGTCGGTGATGGTGGCGGTGCCGACTTCGAAGTTTTGCTTGGCCGATTCCAGCTGCTCAGAGATTGCGGTCTTTTGGGCTTGCACGAAACCGATCGTGTCTTGCGCCGCCAGTACGTCGAAATAGGCTTGCGCGACGCGCAGTATCAAGTCCTGCTGGATCTGGGCGAACTGCGCTTCGCTGAAGGCGACAGAGAGTTTGCCCTGTTCGTATTGTTGCCAGTTGGCCCAGCGAAACAGCGGTTGCGACAGTTCCAGCTTGTAGCTGCTGCCGCTGCCGCTGCGTACATCTTCAACCTCGATACGGCTATAGCCACCGGACAGGACGACACTGGGCAGCAGGCCGGCGCGCGCTTGCGGCAGCTTTTCCTGACCGGCGCGCAGGGCTGCGCGGGCGCTGGCGTATTGCGCGTCGTTGACCAGCGCCTGCTGGTAAGTGCTCAGCAAATCGACCGCTTGCGCATCCAGCGTGATGAAAATGCCGGCAATGAGCGTGGCGATAACGGAATTCCGCATTAAGTTCCTCGGTGGAGTCGGTCAGAAAAATGTCAGTGTCAATGTCAATAAGTCGGCATCGATGCATCCACCTGCTGGGCCCAGGCATGCACGCCCCCGGTCAGGTTGATGATGTGGGTAAAGCCGTTATTTTCCAGAAAATACGCGACTTGCATGCTGCGTCCGCCGTGATGGCAGATGCAGACGATCGCCATCTCCTTGTTCAGCTCCACATGCCGGGCCGGAATCGCATTCATCTGGATCAGTTGCGAGCCGCCGATATGGCAGGTGTCGAACTCCCATGGTTCGCGTACATCCAGCAGCAGCGGTTGCGGCTGCGCCGCGTCCTGCATCAGTTGTGCCAGTTCCGGTGCTGTCATGTGTTGCATAGAAAGTCCTTAAAACGAGAAGTGCGAAGGCCTGATTGCGTTGCGCAGCGGCTTCACATTGGTTTCAAACAGGTTGACGGTGCTGTATGCGGTGTCCGACATGCGGCTGATGATTTGCCCGCTCATCGCAGGGGCATCGCCGATGATGGCAAAGATGCGGCCGCCGAGCTTGAGCTTTTTCAGGAAGGCGTCGGGCAACACCGGCAGCGATCCGGAAATCACGATCACGTCATACGATCCGTTGTCGCCTTCGGCACTGCTGGTGCCAGCCCAGCCCCGCGCGCCGTCGCCCAGATACGTGGTGACATTGGTGATGCCGTAGCCGGACAGATTCCGGTCTGCCATCGCCTTGAGTTCCGGTTCGATTTCGATGCTGGTGACGTGACGCGCCTTGTGGCACAGCAGCGCCGCCATATAGCCTGATCCGGTGCCGATCTCAAGCACGTTTTCATGTTTTTGGACTGCCACTTCCTGCAGGATGCGCGCTTCCATTTTGGGCATCAGCATGTTTTCGCCGCAAGGCAAAGGGATTTCAGTGTCGAAGAAAGCCAGGCTTTTGTAGGCGGTGGGTACGAAATCTTCACGCTTGACCACCTCCAGAAGGTTCAGGACATCCTGATTCAGCACGTCCCAGGTGCGGATTTGCTGTTCAATCATGTTGAAACGGGCTAGCTCGATATTCATGTTGGTATCCAAAAAAACATCATTGACTAAAAGAGACGCATTTTATCAAACGTGAACTGCATTTCATCTGCATTTCTATAGCGGCAACTGCGGTGCGGCATCATTATCGGCCGCTGGCGGCGCTGAACCCAGCTTGCGTTTGAGCCAGAGTGCCAGATCGTCCAGATAGGTATATATCACCGGCACCACCACCAGGGTCAGCAACGATGATGTGATGATGCCGCCGATCACCGCCTGTCCCATCGGGGCGCGCTGCTCGGAGCCTTCGGACAAACCGAAGGCCAGCGGCATCATGCCGAACACCATCGCCAGCGTGGTCATCAGGATCGGGCGCAGCCGCACGTGCGCGGCTTCCAGCAGCGCGTCGTGACGGTTCATGCCGGCACGCCGCATCTGGTTGCTGAAGTCGATCAGCAGAATGGCATTCTTGGTGACCAGCCCCATCAGCATGATGAGGCCGATGATGGAAAAAATGTTCAACGTCGAGCGGAACAGCATCAGCATCAGAAAGGCGCCGATCAAGGTCAGCGGCAGCGACGACATGATCGCCAGCGGCTGCAGGAAGCTGGCGAACTGCGATGCCAGGATCATGTAAATGAAGATGACTGCCAGCGCCAATGCCGCCACCGCATAGCCGAACGATTCGTTCATGCTCTTGGTTGCGCCGCCGATCTGGTAGCGATAGCCTGGCGGAATCGCGATCGAGTCGAGCGCTTGCTTGACATCCTTGCTGACTTCTCCGGCCGAGCGGCCGATCACATTGGCCGATAGTTCGACCTCGCGGTTCAGGTCGCGCCGGTTGATCTGGTTGGCACCGGTGGTGGCGCTGATGTCCGCGACCTGGCGCAACGGCACCATTCTGGGGGAGCCGTCGGGATTGGTCTGGGTGCTGGTCAGCATCAGATGCGAGAGGTCGTCGATATGGTCGCGGTCCGACGGCGCCAGGCGCACATTGACGTCGTAGTTCTCGTCGTCCGGCGCGCGCCAGCTGCTGGCGGCTTCACCGGCCAGCAAAGGACGCAGGGTGTTGCCGATTTGCGCCACGCCGATGCCCAGGTCGGCGGCAAGATTGCGCTTGGGTTCGATCGCAATAGTCGGCTTGGCTGCTTTCAGGCTGGAGTCCAGATCGACCAGGCCGGGAATCGTGCGCAGTTTGGCCTGGGCTTGTTCCGATAGCTTGGCCAGTTGCCCCAGATCGCTGCCTTGCAGGCTCAGGCGGATTTGCTTGGAATCGCCGCCGACGCCATCGAGCGTGCCGATATGGGTCACGGTGATGCCGGCAATGCGCGACAGTTGCGTGCGCAGCGGCCCGGACAGATCTGCGGTGCTGCGACGGCGGTCGGCGCGCGGAATCAGGCGCACGAATACGGTGGCGGTGTTTTTTCCCTGCGAAGCGCCGGTATTGATGCTGGAATAGGTGTCGCGCACTTCGGGGAACCGGCGTAGCGCGGCTTCGACCTGATGCACCTTGCTTTCGGTCAGTTCCAGCGACGAGCCGACCGGCGTAAAGAAGGTGACGCCGGTTTCTGAATAATCCGCCTGCGGCACGAATTCGGAGCCGATCAGGCCGACCGCCGGCAGCGCCAGCCCGCCGATGAAGCTGGCCAGCGCAATCAGCAACGTCAGTCCGCGATGCCGCAGCGACCATTTCAACAGCACCTGGTAGCCGCGCGAAAACCATGTCACCAGCCGTTCGAACTGCGCCAGCACGCGCCCGATGGTATTGGCATACCAGCCAGTGCGCCGGTGTATGCCATGCGCATCCGGGTCGGGCCAAATCGACGACAGCATCGGGTCCAGCGTGAACGAGACGAACATCGAAATCAGCACTGCAGCCGCCACCGTGACGCCAAACTGGTGGAAGAAACGCCCGATGATGCCGCCCATGAAGCCGACCGGCAGAAATACCGCGACAATCGAGAACGTGGTCGCCAGCACCGCCAGCCCGATTTCGGCAGTGCCTTCCAGCGCCGCCGTTTTGTGATCCTTATAAGGGCCATCGTTGCCGTTCACTTTCATGCCGGCGTGGCGCACGATGTTTTCGCGCACCACAATCGCATCGTCGATCAGCAGGCCGACGCACAGCGACAGCGCCATCAGCGTGATCATGTTGATGGTGAAGCCGAACATGTTCATGAACAGGAAGGTGCCGATCAGCGAAATCGGCAGGGTCAGTCCGGTAATCACGGTCGAACGCCACGAATTGAGGAACAGGAACACGATCAGGATAGTCAGCAATGCGCCCTCGATCAGCGTGCGGCGCACGTTCTCGACCCCGACCCGGATCTGGCGCGAGCCATCCTTGATGACTTCGATCCGCACGCCCGGGTACAGCGCCTTCAGGCGCGGTTCCAGTTCCTTCAGTGCGGCTTGCAGATTGTCGGCAATCTCGATCGTGTTTTGCCCTTGCGCCTTGAGTATGTCCAGCGCCAGTGTGCGCCGGCCGTTATACAGCGCCAGGCTTTCCTGTTCCTGCTGACCATCGACGACTTGAGCGATTTGCGACAGCTTGACCGGCTGGCCGCCGCGCCGGGCCACGATGATGTCGCCGAAATCCTGCACGCGCTGGATCCGTCCCTGTACCTGCACCAACTGCTCGTTGGTAGCGGCGCGGATCGCACCGGCTGGCAGTTCCTGGTTTTCGCTGCGCACTGCATTGATGATCTGATCGACGCTGATGCCGAGCGATTCCATCTCCAGCGGCTTGACGTAAATCTGAATTTCGCGCTTGATGCCGCCCACCAGTGTCACCGCGCCGACGCCACGCACATTTTCCAGCCGTTTTTTGACCACCTGGTCGGCAATCGTGGTCAGATCGCGGAAGCTGCGCTGCTGCACCGTAGCGTCATTGGTCACCGCTACCGAAAAGATCGGCTGGTCGGCCGGATCATAGCGCGTCACGCGCGGCTCCTTGATCTCTTTTCTGAAGGTGGTCTTGATCAGCGCCACTTTTTCGCGCACGTCCTGCGCGGCCTGGGCAGGATTGATGCTCAAATCGAATTCGATGATGACAACCGAAGACCCTTCATACGAGCGCGAGGTCAGGCTGTTGATACCGTTGATGGTATTGACCGCCTCTTCCATCTTGCGGGTCAGATCGGATTCGACCGTTTCGGGAGCGGCGCCCGGATATTCGGTTTGTATTACCACCACCGGAAAGGTGACATCTGGGAACTGATCGACCCGCAAGCGCTGATAGGAGAACAGCCCCAGTACCACGAAGGCCAGCATCATCATGGTCGCCAGCACCGGATTGCCAATACTAATGCGAGTGAACCACATCGCTTATTCTTTCCCGGCCGCAGTTGCGGCTGCAGCTGCAACTTTTGGTGCCAGACGGGCCGGGGTGCCGGCTTTCAGGCGGCCCAGATTGGCCTTGACGACTTGCGCGCCGGGATTCAGTCCAGCGGTGATTTCGACTGCGGCGCCGTTGCCGTCATTGCCTTCCAGTCCGAGCGTGACGGCCTTTTCTGCCAGCAAGCCGTTCTCGACAACATACACGATGGTTCTGCCATCGACTTGCCGGATCGCCGATTGCGGCACGCTGAGCACGCCGGTTTTTCGCGACAGCGTCAGTTCGGCTTCGCCAAACATGCCGCCGCGCAGTGCGCCGTCAGGGTTGTCGATCTGGATATAAGCCAGAATCGAGCGCGAACCGGGCTGGGTGGTCGGATTGATGCGGGCCACGCTGCCGGCTACAGCCTGCGGCAGGCCATCGACCCGAACGCTGACAGCTTGCCCCAATTTGATTTGGGCGATGTCAGCGGCCGGTACCGATGCTTCCATTTCCATTCGACGCAAATCGACGACTTCGAGCAAGAGGTTGTCGGCTGACACCTTCTCGCCCGGCTGCACCGAACGGCTGCTGATCAGGCCGGTAATCGGCGAGCGCAGCACGGTGTCTGCCAGCAATTTTTGGGTTACATCGAGCGCACCTTTGGCCGAATCGAGATTCGCCTGGGCAATTGCGTACTGGCTGGCCGAATTGTCAAAGGCATTTTTGGAAATAAACCCCTTATCGACTAATCTGCGGCTGTTGCTGCGTTCATTGGTGGCAATGGCCAACTGCCCGCGCGCCGCCTGCAGAGCGCCGTTCGCCTGCGCAACTTTGGCCTGATATTCACGGTCGTCTATCCGGATCAAAATCTGGCCGGCAGTGACTGTTGCACCTTCGCGCACCAGCACTTCGCGTATCTCGCCGGCAACTTTGGCTTTGACGATAGCCTGGTTGACCGCGCGCAACGCGCCTGACGCCGTGATTGTTTGGCGCAGATCGCGTGGTGTAACGGCAATCAGGTCGCCGGCCAGAAATTCCAGCGCCGGCGCAGCGGCCGCCGGCGTTGTGGCCGGGTCGGGTTTCGTGTTGCGGGTTTTCAGTCCGATCGCCGCGCCGGCGATCAATAGCGCCAGAATCACCAGTCCAATTCGAAATGTGCGTGGTTTTAGCATGGGCCGGGTTTCTGTGGTGTGTCGGCGGCAGCAGCGGTGTCCTGGCGTAACATGCCGTGCAAGCACAGATCGACAAAATTATTCAGGTAATCCAGCGGCGAGACCGGTCTGATCTGGCAATTGCCGAATGCATGTTTGGACATCATCAGCATGATCATCGGCGCGATGATCGCCTGTGTGGTCAGCTGCGGGTCGAGAGTACGGAATTCTCCGCGCGCCATGCCGCGCTCCAGTATGCGGGCGATCATCGCGTTGCCGCGCAAGATCACTTCCTGGTGGTAAAACTGCGCCAGCTCCGGAAAGTTGCCGGACTCCGCCATCATCAGCTTGGTGATACCGGAGAGTTGGGTATCGCCGATACGCTGCCACCAGCCCAGCATGATGTCGCGAAACAGGTCGGCGCTATGGCCGTCAAAACAGTCTATCAACGTCTCTGCGTCATCCAGCAGCGGCGACAGGTTTTCCCGCACCACGGCCTTGAATAAGTCTTCTTTGTTGGTGAAGTACAGATACAAGGTGCCCTTCGATACGCCGGCGCGGGCTGCGACATCGGTTAGACGCGTCGCAGCAAAACCCTTGTCAACGAAAAAATCCAGTGCCGCTGCCAAGAGTTCCTGCGGACGCTCATCCTTGCGGCGCTCCCAGCGCGGCTTGCTTTCTATTGGAGTGTTCATGCGGAAATGGAAATTAGTAACTTACTTTAGAGTCAGTAATGTAAGCGGCAATGCAGATGTCGTCAATGGCCTTGGCGAAATGAAACAAAGCGTTACATAGCATGTACGGCGAGCAGCCCGGCAAACAGTCCGGCGCTCGGCCGGGTCGCATTCAAGACGCCGCAAGGTGGCGCGCCAGACCATTGTGTGATTGGCGCAGCGGTGGAGTGTGGGCGCTGCGGCCCACGCTGGGGGTTTTATCCGGAATCGCCCTGAGTCAGTTTGCAGGCGCTGCTGCAACTGCTGTAGCGTCAGTCGTTTTCCATTTCCGGTGCATAGTCGCCGCGCATGGCCAGGCTGTTCAGGCGGGCGCGTTTGAGCAGCGCTTGCTGGGCCGCACCGATATTTGCCGGCTTGCCGTTCCAGGCGTGCAGTACCGGCTGTTGCAACGCACGGCCGTAAGAAATGCTGAGGCGCCAAGGTAATGCAGCGTCGCATTGATTCAGTGCATTGAGGTTGGCAGTCGCTTCTTCCGGGGCTTGCCCGCCGGAGAGGAAATTGATGCTGGGTACCGCGGCAGGGACGGTGCGGCGCAGGATTTTGATGGTGGCATCGGCGACTGCTTGCGGACTGGCTTTGGACTGCTGTTCCTTGCCGGGCAGCACCATCGCGGGTTTCAGCAGCATGTGCTCAAGCACCACATGATGGCGATGCAGCGCGTGAAACACCGCGTGCAAAACCGCTTCTGAGACTTCTGCACAGCGTTCGATGCTGTGATCGCCATCCATCAGAATTTCAGGTTCGACAATCGGAACCAGGCCTTCGCCCTGGCATGCGGCTGCATAACGGGCCAGCATTTCGGCGCTGGCTGCAATCCCCTGTGCGCTGGGAAGATGCTGGCTGATCGAATACACCTCGCGCCATTTGGCAAAGCGGGCACCCTGATTCCGGTAGATTTGCAGCCGCAGTGCCAGACCGTCCAGTCCCTGGGTGACCATATCACCCGGGCTCAAGGCCAGCGCTATCGGGCCCTTGTCGACCTTGATGCCCGGGACGATCTTTTGTCCCCAGGCAGCCGCAGGCAGCAGCGTGCCGTCATCCGTTGCATGGCCCAGTGTTTCCTCGAACAGGATGGCGCCGCTGATGTACTCGCCCAACCCCGGCGCGGTCAGCAGCAGCGCGCGGTAGGCGCGCCGGTTTTCTTCTGTCGATTCGAGGTTGATTGCCTTGAATCGCTTGGCGATGGTAGGCGCGCTTTCATCGGCTGCAAGGATGCCGCGCCCGAGCTGCACCAGATCGGCTATGGTTGCCTGTAAATGATCCTGATTTGACATCACGTATCTCCTTGGATTGTGTTCCGGCGTTGCGTGTTGTTGAAGATAGCCAGAATAAAATCATCATGTAATGATGCGGCGCAATTTCACCGCACGTATTCAAATCGGAATTTCCAATCCTTGTTTGCTTCCCACCAAGCAGCGCGACCCGATCCCGGCACGACCATGTCGCTGTGATTCAAGCAACGCCCTGTTGCAACACGCGAAGAGCATCAGTTTGGACTGGATTGTTTTAAAAAAACAAGGGGTATAGTAATTTTCATGACATTTTACGCATGTTTTAAAAGGGTATGTTAAATATACACTACCTACTATTGGAATAGCTTCAGATTCAAGATTAAAGCTTAACTGTTACGGTCGCGCTCCGCCGCTGATTTTTTGGTGCCATTCGTGCATTTCGCGGATATTGTTTTTGCCGTATTTTTTAACCTCAGGATTAACAATCATGCATTGAAAGATGATGATGGAAACAGGCAATATCTGGTTGAAATCGGCATCGACTCGATCAGCCTGAATCCCGACAGCATCATCAAGACCACCCGACAGGTGTTGGAAGTCGAGCAGCGTCTGGGACGTGCGCCGCGACCGCCAAGCTGAAAGTGTGGCAATGGCAATGCCACTGTCATTGCTCAAGCTTGCCGTTGCCTTACTGGTATCCCCATATGATCGATACGTGTCGGAGCTGGAATCGTGTCATGCTGCGTTGCACATGCAATCCCGTCGCCGCTTGATTGTTTGCCGCTGTTGGTCAATGCCCGGTGCAGAATATGCGACGAAGAATGTAGATGCATGATTTTCTACCATTTTTATGTCTGGCATTCTGTGTCAGCCCGCAACCGTCGTTTGCTATATGCGTACGATCGCGAACCGAAGCGCTGTTCGTCCGGTCTGAATTGGATTGGCTTACTGCGCCGCAATATATCTGGAGTCATGTATGAAACGTTTTTATGCACGCATGCTGATGCTGCTCGCTGCCATCACGCTGAGCGCATGTGCCGGTTTGCTGGGGCCGCGCGAGGTTGAATTTCCGCTTTACAAATTGCAGCAGTCGCTGGACCGGAACTTTCCGTTGAACAACCGCTATCTGGCGCTGCTCGACATCCAGGTCAGCAATCCCAGGCTGGCGCTGCAGCCGGACAGCAATCGGGTTCTGACCACGATGGATGCGGTAATTGCACCGCCATTCATGAAGAACGCATGGAAAGGGCGTTTTGCGATCTCGGGCGGATTGCAGTTCGATCCGGCCAAAAATGCCATCGTGCTGACCGATCCGCGTATGGAAAACATCGAACTGGACGGCGTCGATGCTGGCGTCAGCAGGCAAGTGAGCAAGCTGGGCGGCTTGCTGGCCGAAGGGATCCTGAACGGGGTTCCGTTGTACACGCTGCAGCCGAACGACTTGCAATATGCGGGGACCCGTCGCGTTCCGACCAATATCGTCGTCAGGCGTAATAGCCTGGTGATCACGCTGGAGTCTGTAAAATAGCCGGCTGAAGTTGTATTTTGCGATGGCACCCGCACCGCGCGCCCGGATGCGGGTTTTTTATTGGCGCATCTTTCCCACTTTCAAAAAAAATTCATGGATATTACTCTTGCACTAAAAGCAATCATCATGGGGCTGGTCGAAGGCTTTACCGAATTTTTACCGATTTCATCGACCGGCCATCTGATTTTGGCTGGCAGCCTGCTCGACTTCACCGGCGACAAGATCAAGGTATTCGAAATCGTGATCCAGGCTGGTGCGATGTTGGCCGTGTGCTGGGAATACCGGCAGCGTATCGGATCTGTTCTGTCCGGCCTGCTGACGGATGCCAAATCACAAAAATTTGCAGGCAATCTTGTCATCGCTTTCCTGCCGGCAGCTGTGCTGGGCCTGCTGTTTGCCAAGGCCATCAAAGCCAGCCTGTTCAAGCCGGTGCCGGTGGCGCTGGCATTCATCATTGGCGGCTTTATCATCTTGTGGGTCGAGCGCCGGAATCGCGTTAATCCGGTTGCGGTTCGGATCGCTTCGGTCGATGAAATGAGCGCGCTGGACGCCTTCAAGGTCGGTTGCGCGCAGGCATTTGCGCTGGTGCCGGGCACCAGCCGCTCCGGCGCCACGATCATCGGCGGCATGCTGTTCGGGCTGTCGCGCAAGGTCGCCACCGAGTTTTCCTTCTTCCTGGCGATTCCGACCTTGCTGGGCGCCACCGTGTATTCGATTTACAAGGAGCGGGCGCTGCTATCGCCGGCCGATATTCCGTTGTTTGGGGTCGGCTCGGTGGCGGCATTTATCTCCGCTTTCCTGTGCGTGCGCTGGCTGTTGCGCTATATCAGCAGCCACGATTTCACCGTGTTTGCCTGGTACCGGATCGCTTTCGGCCTGGTCGTCCTGGCCACCGCCTATAGCGGCAGCGTCAACTGGGCAGGATAATCGGTGACCTATCAAACATCTGGCATTGTCGACAAAACTGACAATGCCCAAGCGGCGCAAGCCTTGCATGTGCTGGAAACCGTGTTCGGT
>JBDSCZ010000402.1:0-16605 GCA_039920865.1 Burkholderiaceae bacterium | reverse complement strand
TGTACCGGGGCGGCCCAAAATTTTATGACGGATGCGATTGCAACCGGTGCTGATATCTACCTGAGCGGTGAAATTTCGGAGCCGACCGTTCATCTGGCGCGCGAATCCGGCGTTGCCTATCTGGCCTGCGGTCATCACGCTACTGAACGCTACGGGGTGCAGGCACTAGGCCAGTTCCTGGCCCGGCAATTTGGCATCGCGCATCATTTCGTCGATATCGACAATCCGGTGTAGGCATTGAAGAATTAGCGGGTTTTCAGCGCATCGCGGATTTCACGTAAAAGAACCACATCTTCCGGCGTGGCCGCAGATGCGGGCAACGGCTCTGTCTTTTTCATTTTGTTGAACATGCGAATCATCTGGAAAATGATGAAGGCCAGAATGATAAAGTTCAGCGCAATCGTGAAGAAATTGCCATAGGCCAGCACTGCGCCCGCTTTTTTGGCTTCCGCCAATACTAAGCCGCTGCTTTGCCCATTTAGCGGCAGGTAATAACTGGAAAAATCCAGTCCGCCCACAAGTTTTCCGACTATTGGCATGATGATGTCTTGTACCAGCGAATCGACAATCTTCCCGAAAGCCGCGCCTATAATCACGCCGACTGCCAAATCCATGACGTTGCCTCTGGAAATAAAGGTTTTGAATTCTTGCGCCATGCTCATACAGCCCTCTTCTTGTGGTTATCGAAAATTAAATTTTATTCTAAGCTCGCACCAAATCACGCGCAACGCAAACACTGGGCTTTTTCTGTTATCCACTTGATTCAATCGGTGTTTTAACAATTTTTCACGTCTTCATAACTTATTCTGCATTAAGAAAAATTATTGTAAGTTGGACAAAGGGTAATTTTTCTTTATAACAAAGGCTGCCTCCGTTATAATTTAGAGTTGCTAGAAGCTGTGTATTCATTTCGCATATTGCTTCGCACAGATTTCGTGTTTTGACTGATTGGGGTTGGTATGAGTAACGAAAAGCAGGTCGATTCCGGCCGACGCGGTTTGCTCGTCGCTACGGCTGCGATGGGCGGCGTGGCTGGTTTGGCAACGGCAGGAGCATTGGTGAGTACATTTCAACCATCCGAGCGGGCTAAGGCTGCAGGCGCACCGGTGGAGGCGGATATCTCGAATCTGAAACCGGGTGAAATGCAAATTGTGGAGTGGCGCGGCAAGCCGGTCTGGTTGTTGAAGCGTACTCCTGAAATGATGGCTGAACTGCCCAAGCTGGACGATAAACTGGCCGACCCTGATTCAAAAAAATCTTATACGATGGAGCTGCCGTCGTACTGCGATAAGCTGACGCGGTCGCGGCCTGAGCACAAGGATATCTTGATCGCAGTTGGGATCTGTCCGCATCTGGGCTGTTCTCCAAGTTCCAAGTTCCAGGCTGGCGCGCAACCTTCATTGCCCGATGATTGGGCCGGCGGCTTTCTTTGCCCTTGTCATGGATCAACATTCGACCTGGCTGGGCGCGTCTTCAAGAACAAGCCTTCGCCAACCAATCTGGACGTCCCGCGTCATATGTATCTGTCGGATACCAAAATAATTATCGGTAAAGACGAGAAAGGCGAGGCGTAATCATGGCGTTTCATGAAAAACAACTTCCGGCCGATGCACCAATTGCGGCCAAGGCAATGAACTGGATCGATGCACGCTTCCCGCTGACATCGACCTATAAAGCGCATCTGTCCGAATATTACGCGCCGAAAAACTTTAACTTCTGGTACTTCTTCGGTTCCCTCGCCATGCTGGTACTGGTGATGCAGATCGTTACAGGAATCTTCCTGACAATGCATTACAAACCTGATGCGGCGCTTGCATTCGCTTCGGTTGAGTACATCATGCGCGACGTGCCATGGGGTTGGTTGGTGCGCTATATGCACTCCACCGGTGCATCCGCATTCTTCATCGTAGTCTATCTGCACATGGTTCGCGGTCTGCTTTACGGCTCCTACCGCAAGCCACGTGAACTGGTTTGGTTGTTTGGCGTCGGGATTTTCCTGTGCCTGATGGCCGAGGCTTTCATGGGCTACCTGTTGCCATGGGGTCAAATGTCTTACTGGGGTGCGCAGGTAATCGTCAATTTATTTGGTGCCATTCCATTCATCGGCCCCGATTTGTCATTGTGGATACGCGGCGACTACGTGGTTGGTGATGCAACGCTGAATCGCTTCTTCTCGTTCCATGTCATTGCGGTTCCTTTGGTTTTACTAGGGTTGGTCGTTGCGCACATTATTGCTCTGCATGAAGTCGGTTCGAATAATCCTGACGGCATCGAGATCAAGGACAAGATAGATGAGAACGGCATTCCGCTCGACGGCATCCCTTTCCATCCGTACTACTCTGTCCATGACATCATGGGCGTGGCTGTTTTCCTGATCTTGTTCTCCGCAGTCGTATTCTTCGCTCCTGAAATGGGCGGCTACTTCCTTGAGTACAACAACTTCGTTCCCGCCGACCCACTGACAACGCCATTGCACATTGCGCCAACGTGGTATTTCACGCCGTTCTACTCGGTGCTGCGCGCGACCACAGCAGATTTCATGTATGTGCTGATGGCTGCAATTGCTGCTTATGTCGTGTTCATCTTGCTCAAGTCGCGCCTGTCGGCCAAGCTCAAGGCGGCAATTGCCGTGATTGCTTTGGTTGCCATCGTCGGTATGTTGCCAAGTATTCTCGACGCGAAATTCTGGGGTGTTGTCTTGTTTGGTTTGTCAGTGGTGATCTTGGCATTTTTGCCTTGGCTGGATTACTCGAAAGCCAAGTCGATCCGCTACCGTCCACAATGGCATAAATATATCTACATCTTGTTCGGCATCGCGTTCCTGACGCTCGGTTATCTTGGCACCCAGCCACCGACCAATATGCGCACCCTTATTTCGCAAGTGTGTACGTTGTTCTACTTTAGCTTTTTTATGTTGATGCCATGGTGGAGTGAAATGGGTACATTCAAGACCGTGCCAGATCGTGTCACATTCCATCCGCACTGAGCGCAAAAGGGATATTACAAAATGAAATTTTTGAAAAAACTGATTGTTGCCATTGTACTGGTGCCCATCTTCGCCTTTGCATCGGAAGGTGGCTTTCCGCTGGACCGTGCGCCGGATCGGAGTACCGATATGGCTGCTTTACAGAACGGGGCCAAGCTCTTCGTTAACTACTGCCTGAACTGCCATGCTGCCGCATCGATGCGATACAACCGTCTTATGGATATCGGCTTGAGTGAAGAACAGATCAGGACCAATCTGTTGTTTACCAGTCCAAAAGTCGGTGATCTGATGCAAACAGCGATAACCGCCAAAGATGCCAAGGCGTTGTTTGGTGTATTGCCGCCGGATCTGTCCGTGATTGCGCGGGCGCGTTCTTCTGGCGCCGGCTCGGGGGCAGATTATCTTTACACGTACATGCGCACTTTCTACAAAGATGACATGCGCCCAACCGGCTGGAATAACTTGGTGTTTCCAAATGTCGGTATGCCGCATGTTCTATGGGAATTGCAAGGTACGCGCTCTGCCAAGTTTGTGGAAGAAAAGGATCCGCATGGCGCTGGTGGAGTAGTGCATAAATTTGCCGGATTCCAGCAGGTTACCGCTGGCAAACTATCCGCCACTGACTACGATGCTACGGTTGCTGACCTGGTGGGCTATTTGCAGTGGATGGGTGAGCCGGTACAAAACACGCGCAAACGTCTGGGCGTCTGGGTCCTGCTTTTCCTCGGTATATTCTTTGTTGTCGCTTGGCGTCTGAACGCTGCCTTCTGGAAAGATATCAAGTAATATCATACGTCCGCACGTCGCGGGCGGGTATTTTCGGGTGAGCCGTTTTGCGTCTCGCCCCTTTGTTTTTTAAAGGAACTATAAAATGATGGTTCTCTATTCGGGTACGACCTGCCCATTTTCGCAGCGTTGTCGTCTGGTTCTATTTGAAAAAGGCATGGATTTTGAAATCCGCGATGTCGACCTGTTCAATAAGCCGGAGGATATCTCTACGATGAATCCATACGGCCAGGTGCCGATTCTGGTCGAGCGCGACTTGATATTGTATGAATCGAATATCATTAATGAATACATCGACGAGCGTTTCCCGCATCCACAATTGATGCCGGCCGATCCACTGATGCGGGCCCGAGCCCGACTGATGTTGTTTAATTTTGAAAGAGAGTTGTTTGTTCACGTCCATACATTGGAAAACGAGAAAAGCAAGGGCTCTGAAAAAAGTCAGGAGAAGGCGCGCATCGAAATTCGCGATCGATTGACTATGCTCGCACCATTGTTCATGAAGAATAAATACATGCTGGGTGATGAGTTCTCGATGCTCGACGTGGCAATTGCACCGTTGCTGTGGCGTCTAGACCATTACGGCATCGAGCTATCAAAGACGGCGGTGCCGATCATGAAATACGCTGAGCGCATTTTCTCGCGTCCGGCATATATCGAAGCGTTGACTCCTTCTGAAAAAGTCATGCGCCGTTAAGCAGGTACGCGTTCAGGCTGAGAGCAGTCAGCAGTCGCTGCTGAAATCTGCAGCAGTCTGAACGTTTTTTAGACGAAACTCTTTTTACTGCATTGCAATATGTCCGAACTTTCCACCAAACCGTATTTATTGCGTGCCATTTACGAATGGTGTACCGACAGCGGCTATACGCCGTATCTTGCCGTCAAGGTCGATGCGCGCAGCCGTGTCCCGATGGAATTCGTCCGTAACGGCGAGATTGTGTTGAACATCAGTTTCAGCGCCACCAGCAATCTCAAGATGGAAAGTGATTTCATCAGTTTCAGCGCCCGTTTTGGTGGCGTGTCGCGCCAGATTTCGGTTGCGATTGAGAGCATCATTGCAATCTATGCGCATGAAAACGGGCAAGGCATGGCATTCGAGGCGCAGGATGCGCAGACGGGTCAGGCCCCAGTGCAGCAGCAGGATGGCGAGGCAGGAAAAGCTGCCGCCGATGCGATCAAAGGAGTCCCGACTCTGTCAACCGTGCCGGCAGTGTTCAAGGAATCGCAGGATTCGACTGTCAAGAATGAACCCGAAACGCCTGATCCATCAAAAAAATCGGGAAGGCCTGTACTAACCAGAATCAAGTAGCGTATAATTCTGCTTTTCGCCGGCTTAGCTCATTTGGTAGAGCAGTTGACTTGTAATCATCAGGTGGCCAGTTCGATTCCGGCAGCCGGCACCAGAATAAAGCAGCAAAATCAAAGAGTTACACGCTTCGGCTTGTAGCTCTTTTTCATTTTCGGATTCCTTCGTCGTGCCATGTAATTGCTGTGTAATCCGATTCCATCAATGACGCGTTAACACCAGCGGCACGAATTTTTACCGGTATGGTCTCGTAGAATTCGGAATAGGCTTGTTTTTTTATTAGAGCCACACTATTCGGGCGATGGAGGTTAACTGGCGCAATCAGGGCAATCCAAGGCAATCGAAATGCGGCGGTCGGTATATGCGATCGATATAATGCCGAGTATTGCTTGATTTTATTTGTCCGAGGAATGTGATGAGAAAATTTAACCAGAAACTCCCTTTTTTGATCAACCCGCCGGTTCAGGGTCGACGCCGATTTCTCAAGATCGGTGGTGTGGCGCTTGCCGCCAGTTTCGCCGGAACGGCGATTGCGGCGGTGCCAACAACTGCTACGCCAGAACGCCGGCTGCGACTTTACAACATCCATACCGGCGAACAATCCACTCC
Source organism: Burkholderiaceae bacterium (assembly GCA_039920865.1). GTDB lineage: Bacteria > Pseudomonadota > Gammaproteobacteria > Burkholderiales > Burkholderiaceae_D > AVCC01. The sequence continues at coordinate 10,918 of JBDSCZ010000402.1, read as the reverse complement.
CATCTATTGGGAGGATGGTGCGTATCAGGACGAAGGACTGGCACAAATCGATCGCTTGCTGCGCGATTATCGTTCAGATGAAGTCAGTCGCATTGATACCGGGCTGCTCGACTTGCTCAATACCTTATCGGCTTCCTTGGACACGCAAGAGAGTTTGCATGTGATTTCAGGCTATCGTTCGCCTGCCACCAATGCGATGTTGCGCGAAAGGAGCGGCGGCGTAGCGAAGCACAGCCTGCACATGGACGGCCTGGCGATTGATATTCGGGTGCCGGGCCGCAACCTGAGCGATGTACGGCGCGCTGCCATTGCCTTGAATGGTGGCGGTGTTGGTTACTATCCAGATTCCGATTTTGTGCATGTCGATGTCGGCAGAGTGCGCATCTGGTGACCTCGCATGGCGCGCAGGGCTGGGCTGAAAAATTCAATTGCTGATTAAAATGGTACCAAGAATGAATATTCGCAGTCGCAGTACTCGTGGTGCATGGTTTTTGCTATTTGGTTTTTTGCTGGCCAATACGTGCGTTGCATTCGCAGCCGATACCCCGCTCTGGTTTGTCGATGGACGCCCGAGCGCCGAGGCAAATCAGGCAGTCCAGATTCTTGAATCAGCGGACGAAGATGGTCTGAATCCGGATGACTACCAGGCGCACGCGCTGGTGCGAATGGTGCGTGACGCCGACGGTAGCGCGCCTCTTTCGGAAGCCCTGCAATCAACGCTCTCGTCTGCTCTGACCCAAGCCATGGAGAGTTTTATTTCAGACTTGCATTTTGGTCGGGTTGATCCGCGTGATATTTACGTATCATTTAACGTGCCACCGAAACAACTTAACCCGCCAAGCTATTTGCGAGAAGCGGTTTCTAATCATTCTCTGGCAGCGGCGGTGCGGGCGGCAGCGCCCCAATTGCCGCTATACCAGAGCTTGCGGCAAGCGCTGGCGCAGTACCGCAATCTGGACAAGAAACCTGCTTTACGGCGTCGACTGCCGCCGTTGCCGACACGCAGTATTCAACCCGGCCAGAATTATTCCCGCCTTGGCGACCTGGCACACAAGCTGATCGGATTGGGAGACCTGCCTGCTGAAGCGGTAGTCGGAACACAGTACGGTGGTGCGCTGATCGATGGTGTCAAGGCGTTTCAGCTTCGGCATGGTCTGGCTTCGGATGGAATTATTGGCCAGAATACCCTCGCGCAACTGAATATCCCGGTCGCAGTGCGGATACGGCAGATCGAATTGACGCTTGAACGCCTGCGCTGGACGCCATTGCTGTTGAGCGACCGGATGATAGTGGTGAACGTGCCCGAGTTTGTCCTGCGTGCTTATGAGATCAAGGATGGCGGCTCGAAGGTGAGCATGAAGGTCATCGTAGGAAAAGCACTGGATACGCGGACGCCGCTTTTCTATGAGGATATGCGGTTCATCGAATTCAGTCCCTATTGGAATATCCCGCCCTCGATTGCCAAGGCTGAAACGGTGCCGCGTCTTTTGCGTGACCCTGCTTATTTTGATAAGCAGGGTCTGGAGTTTGTCAGGGGCGATGGTCTGGTTGTCACAGGCTTGTCAAAGGCAAACCTCGAAGCCGTAGTGCAAGGGCGGCTGCGGATTCGTCAGCGACCGGGCCCCGTTAATGCGTTGGGTGATATCAAATTCATTTTTCCGAACAACGACAATATTTACCTGCACCACACGCCGGCAGTCCAGCTATTCAAGCGTAATAGGCGGGATTTAAGCCATGGCTGTATCCGGGTCGAAGATCCGGTCGCTCTGGCAAAATTCGTGCTGCAGGATCAGCCCGAATGGACCGAGGAGCGGATTCGTGAGGCAATGGAGAGCGGCCAATCGAAGACGCTACGCCTCAAGCACCCGTTGCCGGTGGTCATTACCTATGGAACTGTGATTGTGAAAGGCGACCGTAAAGTCTACTTTTTTGACGATGTCTATGGCAATGACAAATTTCTCGATACTGCGCTACAGGCGAACGAAGAATCTCGCCGTGGCGAGCAAGCCCGGATCCGGTTGCCGCAATCCTTGCTTTGATAATAGTGAGGAGCGCCTGCCGAAGCAGGTTCATGGCTGGGCTTCAGTGCAGAAAGCTTAATCGGCTGCGTCACTCGCCTTGAGCCCGTTCCAGCGCGGCGTCAGCGTATGCGGGACGGCGAACAGGTCGAGCACGCGGCCGACCGTGTGGTCGACCATTTCGGCGATCGATTGTGGGCGCTGGTAAAAGCCCGGCAGCGGCGGGAAGATGATGCCGCCCATCTCGGTGACGGCGGTCATGTTGCGCAAGTGGGCCAGGTTGAACGGCGTTTCGCGCACCATCAGGACCAGTCGGCGGCGTTCTTTCAGAACCACGTCGGCAGCGCGCGTAATCAGGCTGTCGGATAAGCCGTGGGCTACGGCGGCCAGGGTTTTCATCGAGCAGGGCGCGACGATCATGCCTTCGGATTGGAACGAGCCACTGGCGATCGAGGCGCCGATATCGCGCACGTTGTGCACCACGTCGGCCAGTGCGCCGACCTGCTTGCGGCTCATGTCGAGTTCGTGCTGCAGATTGATGGCACCGGCTTCCGATAGCATTAAGTGCGTTTGTATCGTGGGCGCAGCGCGCAATACTTCCAGCAGACGCACCCCATACACGGCGCCGGTGGCGCCGGTTATGGCGATAATCAGGCGTTTTTGGCTCGTCACTGGAGGGTGGAGAGCTTATGCGCTGAGCAGGGTTTTCAGTTCGCCCGATTCGTGCATTTCGTTCATGATGTCGGAGCCACCGATGAATTCGCCCTTGACATACAGTTGCGGGATGGTCGGCCAGCTCGAATATTCCTTGATGCCCTGACGCACATCTGCATCGTCGAGCACGTTGACGGTGACGATGTTTTCAACGCCGTTGGCTTTCAGGATCTGGATCGCCTTGCCGGAAAAGCCGCATTGCGGAAACTGGGCGGTGCCCTTCATGAATAACACGACCGGATTTTTGGTCACGGTCTCTTTGATCCAAACTTGTACGTCGCTCATGGCAGTCTTCCTTGATTTTCGATTTAAAAGCCCATTATAAGAAAAACGGCTGCTTGTTGCAGCGCTTATTCGGCTGGGCCTCGGCCGGTCGCGTAGATGTCGTCGGGCCGCAGATGCAAAACAGCCGGGCGCCATCCGGATGTTTTGCATCAGTTGTATGTACGCCAGTATGTATTTGTGCGTGCCGCATATAAGCATTGCGGAAAGCATTGCAATAAACAGCATACTCCCGTATTTTTCTTTTATCTTAAATGCTTGTCAAGACTTCAACTTGGCAAAAGCACTCGCCATCGCGCTGTTTTGCGGCGCTGGTTGTCGCGCCTGCTGTTGCGTCAGGCGTTTGGCGTCGTTGCGGTCGGCGCGCTGTTCCGGTTTTGCGCCGGGCTGCGGCGCGCTGTCGGTCAGGCGCATGGTGAGCGCGATGCGCTTTCGCTTGGCATCGATTTCCAGCACTTTCACCTTCACCACCTGACCGGCCTTGACTACCGCATGCGGGTCTTTGACGAAGGTATTCGACAGCGCGGAAATATGCACCAGGCCATCCTGATGCACGCCGATATCGACGAACGCGCCGAATGCGGCGACGTTGGTGACCACGCCTTCCAGGATCATGTCGGGCCGCAAGTCCTTGATTTCTTCGACGCCGTCCTTGAAGGTGGCGGTGGTGAATTCCGGGCGCGGATCGCGGCCGGGTTTTTCCAGTTCGCGCAGGATGTCGGTGATGGTCGGCACGCCGAATTGCGCGTCCGCGTATTTGGCCGGATTCAGCGATTTCAGCAGCCGTTCGTCGCCGATCAATGCTTTGACGTCTTTCTTGATGTCGGAGAGGATTTTCTCGACCAGCGGGTAGGATTCCGGATGGACTGCCGATGCGTCGAGCGGATTGTCGCTGCCCATCACGCGCAAAAATCCGGCGGCCTGCTCGAAAGTCTTGTCGCCCAGCCGCGGCACCTCGCGCAGAGCTGCGCGCGAGCCGAATGCGCCCTTCAGGTTGCGATAGCTGACGATGCTTTGCGCCACGCTGGAAGACAGGCCGGAAACCCGTGCCAGCAGCGGCGCGGAAGCGGTATTGACGTCGACCCCGACCGCATTCACGCAATCCTCGACCACTGCGTCGAGCGAGCGCGCCAGCTGGGTCTGGCCGACATCGTGCTGGTACTGGCCGACGCCGATCGATTTCGGATCGATCTTCACCAGTTCGGCCAGCGGATCCTGCAGCCGGCGCGCAATCGAGACTGCGCCGCGCAGCGTGACGTCCATATCCGGCAACTCCTTCGACGCGAATTCGGACGCCGAATAGACCGAGGCACCGGCTTCCGATACCACGATCTTGGTCAGTTTGAGTTCCGGGCGCAGCTTGATCAAATCCTGCGCCAGCTTGTCGGTTTCGCGCGAGGCGGTGCCGTTGCCGATCGAGATCAGCGACACCTGATGTTTTTCTGCCAGCCGGGCCAGCGCATGCAGCGCGCCGTCCCAGTCATTCTTCGGCTGATGCGGGTAAATCACCGCGGTGTCCATCACCTTGCCGGTGGCGTCGACCACCGCCACCTTGACCCCGGTGCGCAGACCGGGGTCGAGCCCCATCGTCGCGCGCGGTCCGGCCGGTGCGGCCAGCAGCAGAGCTTTCAGATTCAGCGCGAAGACGTTGATCGCCTCGACCTCGGCGCGTTCACGCAGCGCGCCCATCAATTCGGTTTCCAGATGCATGAAGCTCTTCACGCGCCAGGTCCAGCGCACGGTGTCGGCCAGCCATTTGTCGGCCGGCCGGTTCAGATTCTTAATAGCAAAACGGGCCGCGATGCGGCCTTCGCACGGGTTTAGCGGCGCGTCCCACTTCGGTTTCTCCGCTTCGCTGTCGAGCCGCAGCGTCACATTCAGCATCTCTTCGCGCCGGCCGCGGAATAGCGCCAGTGCGCGGTGTGACGGAATGGTATTGAGGGTTTCCGAGTAATCGAAATAATCGGCGAATTTCTCTCCGGCGTCCTGGCGGCCTTCGACCACCTTGGATTCGACGATGCCGTGTTCCAGCAGATAGTCGCGCAGGCCCTGCAGCAGTGTTGCGTCTTCGGCGAAGCGCTCCATCAGGATCTGGCGCGCGCCGTCCAGCGCCGCTTTGGCATCGAGCACGCCGGGATTGTCGCCATTTGCGGTGGAAAAGGCTGGTTTCAGGTAGCCGGCTGCTTGCTGTTCCGGATTCAGGTTCGGATCAGCAAGCAGCGCCTCGGCCAGCGGCAGCAGGCCGGCTTCCAGCGCGATCTGGGCCTTGGTGCGGCGTTTCAGCTTGTACGGCAGGTACAGGTCTTCCAGCCGGGTCTTGTCGTCCGCATGGGCGATCGCGTCCAGCAGTGCCGGTGTCATCTTGTTCTGTTCCTCGATCGAGGCGATGATCGCGGCCCGACGCGCTTCCAGTTCGCGCAGGTAGCGCAGCCGTTCTTCCAGCAGCCGCAGCTGGATGTCGTCCAGGCCGCCGGTCGCTTCCTTGCGGTAACGGGCGATAAAAGGCACGGTCGCGCCTTCGTCCAGCAGCGCGATGGCGGCAGCGACTTGGGCCGGTTTGGCGGCGAGTTCGAGGGCGAGGCGTTGTTCGATGGATGGCAGCATGGGCAATGGGTCGGTGTGGGAATTCAAGCCTGTGATGATACGCAATCCGGCAGGATGCGCCAGTGCCGATCTTGAATATGGTCGAAAAATGGATAATTTATTGGGGGGTATGCATATAAAATGCACAGTTCCCGCATATGTTTGTTGCGATAAGAAAATATACGGCAGTATGTATATTGTGCGCGGTAGCTCCGTTTCAGTTACTTGTTAACGGCTGGCGTCAATCGCGGATAATGGCAGGGCTTGCCGCTGTAGCGGCGTATTCTCAAGAAATCGGACCATGCATTACACACTCAACGACATCATTAACGCTTTCGATGGCAAGACGCTGGCGCGGGCGCAAGACATCGTGCGCCGTGGCCTGGTGCTTTCGACCGACCAAATTGGCGATGTAATCGAGGGCAGCGTGCAGGGCAGCGGTAACTGGAGTTACGTGCAGGATATCGAACAGTATGCGACCCGGCATGGGGTGGAATTCGATGGCGGCTGTTCCTGTCCGGTCGGACACCAGTGCAAGCACATGGCCGCGGTACTGCTGACTTGCCTGCAGCAGGAACAGGTTGCGCCTGTGGCCGGACACGCCGATGCGATGATGCTGCCGCATGCGGTCGCGGCCTGGCTGCAGCGGGTCGAGAGTGCCGCGAGTGCCGCGCACGCGGTAGGCTCGCCGGCAGTCGCGGCGGGGCGGACAGGCAAGCCCAGCCTGGCGTCAAAAACCACGCACCGGCTGCTGTTCGTGCTGTCGCCGGATCGCAGCGGCAAGCACATCACCTTGTGCCTATGCAAGGCACGCTTGCGCGCCAACGGCGAAATCGCAGGAGCCACCTTGGTCGGTGAGTTGTACAACCTGTTGTCGAACCCGCCCGGCTACATACAGGCCGGCGACGAGGATGCAGTGCGCCTGTTCTCTGCGCTGCGGAATAATTTTTACGGCAGTAACGACGTCGAGCCCAAGGGCTGGATTGGGGCACAGTTACTGCGGATGCTGCTGGAGTCGCAGCAACATCCGCAGCAATTGCAGTGGGCCAACTCTCTGACGGACATCCAGAAAGGGCAAATTTATCCGGTCAAGGCCGGACCGGCGCGCAGCGCCGAATTGGCCTGGCTGGATCAGGATGACCGATCGCGGCTGGGCTGGCAGTTTCATTCGGATCAGAATGGGGCGCTCGATCAAAAGCGCGACAGCATCGATTACATCCTGCAAACCGAACCGGTGATGTATGTCAATAACCTGGAATGCGGCAATCTGACGCTGTTGCAGGGCGAGGCCGGCATCCCGTTGCGGGAATTGCAGGCGATGGTGGCGCAGGCGCCAACCCTGTCTGCCAAGGATAAGTTGGTGGTGTCGCATGTGTTGCTGGCACAGGGGCTGCAGCATATCGTGCCGATGCCGCAGCAATTGCAGGAAACGGTGCGCGACGACGTCGTGCCGCAGCCGTTGTTGCTGCTCGGTGCGCTGCCGCAGGAGCAGTACGGAGCAGCGGCAGAATCCCAAATGCAATGGCAGGATTTCGTGTTGCCGGCCTTCGATTACGACGGCGGCAGCGTGGCCGATGACCATGCGGAAATGGTGATCCGGCGCGGCGGCCAGGGCATCGAGAAAATCATCCGCCAGCGCGGCGCCGAAGACGCCGCCATCGCGGTCTTGCGCGCCGCCGGCCTGGCGCCGCCGCAGCATGCAATGCCGCCGCTGTCGACCCTGATCGGCGCGCTGGTGATGCCCAACCAGGCAGAGTGGCTGCGCTTCACCAGCGAAGTCATCCCGCAGCTGGAGGCGCAGGGCTGGCACGTCAACCGGATGCCGGATTACCGTTACGACGTGGCCGAAGTCGAGGACTGGTACGCCGACATCGATGACAAAGCCAGCGAACCAGGCAGTCCGTGGTTCGATCTGGAGCTGGGCATCGTCGTCAATCAGCAGCGGGTGTCGCTGCTGCCGGTGCTGGTCGACCTGATCCGCAATGCGCCGCTGGACTTCAACCCGCAGGCGCTGGCCGCGCACGCCGATGACGAACCCTTGCTGGCAACCCTGCCCGACGGGGTGCGCGTGGCGTTGCCGTGGGGCCGCATCAAGCCGATTCTGAGCACGCTGGGCGAGCTGTACTTTACCGACAAAATCGGCGGCAGCATGCGCTTATCCACGCTGGATGCTGCGCGGCTGGCCGAGCTGGCCGGCGCCACCCAGCTGCGCTGGATCGGCGGCCAGCGCTTGCGCGACATCGGGCACAAGCTGGCGACTTTCGGCGGCGTGCAGGCGGTGGCTGCACCGCGCGGGCTGCAGGCAACGCTGCGCGATTACCAGTGCGAAGGACTGGCGTGGATGCAGTTCCTGCGCGAATACGACCTGGCCGGGATTTTGGCCGACGACATGGGTCTAGGCAAGACGGTCCAGACCCTGGCGCATATCCTGACCGAAAAGGAAGCCGGCCGTCTGACCCAGCCGGCGCTGGTGGTCGCGCCGACCAGCTTGATGGGCAACTGGCAGGATGAAGCTGCGCGCTTTGCGCCCGATCTGCGGGTTCTGGTGCTGCAGGGCAAGGAGCGGCTCGCGCATTTCGATGCGATCGAGCAGTTCGATCTGGTGCTGACCACCTATGCGCTGCTGCCGCGCGACGAAGAAAAGCTGCGCCAGCACAACTATCATCTGGTGATTCTGGACGAGTCGCACTACATCAAGAATCCGCGTTCCAAAGCGGCGCAAGCGGCCGGCATGCTGCGCGCCCGGCACCGGCTGTGTCTGACCGGCACGCCGCTGGAAAACCACCTGGGCGAGTTGTGGTCGCAATTCCACTTCCTGCTGCCCGGCTTGCTGGGCGAGGAAAAGGCCTTCAATACTGCATTCCGGCACCCGATCGAGAAACAGGGCGACGATGGCCGCCGTGCGTTGCTGACGCGCCGCATCAAGCCGTTCCTGCTGCGCCGGACCAAGGACAAGGTCGCCAAGGAACTGCCGGCCAAGACCGAAATGGTGATCAGCGTCGAGCTGTCCGGCGCGCAACGCGACCTGTACGAAACCGTGCGGCTGGCGATGGACAAGAAGGTGCGGGCCGAAATCGCCAGGAAAGGCGTGGCGCGCAGCCAGATCGTGATCCTGGAAGCGCTGCTCAAGTTGCGCCAGGTTTGCTGCGACCCGCGCCTGGTCAAGTCGGACAGCGCCAAGAAGGCCGCCGCGCCCTCCGCCAAGCTGACCCAATTGATGACGATGATCGAAGAGCTGCTGGAAGAGGGTCGCAAGATCCTGGTGTTTTCGTCGTTTACCAGCATGCTGGCGCTGATCGAGGCCGAATTGCAGGCGCGCAACGTGTCGTATGCGCTGCTCACCGGCAGTACCGAAAATCGGGCCGATGTGGTGCGCACGTTTCAGCAGGGACTGGTGCCGATTTTCCTGATCAGCCTGAAGGCCGGCGGCGTCGGTCTGAATCTGACCGCCGCCGACACCGTGATTCACTACGATCCGTGGTGGAACCCTGCCGCCGAAAACCAGGCCACCGACCGCGCCTGGCGCATCGGCCAGGACAAGCCGGTATTCGTCTATAAGCTGATCGCGAAAGGCACGCTGGAAGAGAAAATCCAGGCGCTGCAGCAGAAAAAATCCGACCTGGCATACGCGATGCTAGCCAACGACGGCGAAGCGCACAATACCCGGATTACGCAGGAAGATTTGCAGGTGATTTTCGCCCCGCTGGAAAGCTGAATTTTTACAAGGAATCAACATGGAGCAATTTCTGCAAGCTGCAATCGAAGAAGCCGAGCAAGGCTTGCGCGAATCTGGCATCCCGATCGGGTCGGTGCTGGTGCACCGCGACCGGATCATCGGACGCGGCCATAACCGCCGGGTACAGCAAGGCAGCGTGGTGTTGCACGGCGAAATGGATGCGCTGGAAAATGCCGGTCGCCAAACGGCGGCGGTATACCGCGAATGCACGCTGTACACCACGCTGTCACCGTGTCCGATGAGTGCCGGCGCGATTTTGCTGTATGGCATTCCGAAGGTGATCGTCGGCGAAAACCGGACTTTCATGGGCGAGGAAGCGCTGTTGCGCGCCAGAGGCGAGCAGGTCGAGGTGCTGCAGGATCATGCGTGCATCGCGCTGATGACGGATTTCATTAAGTCATCGCCGCATTTGTGGAACGAAGATATCGGCGTGTAGGCGACGCTGCCTGAACTACCGGAATTATTAAATTTGTTGGAGTATCATTAAATATGCAATATTTTACGCATATAAACAAGTCGAGTTAAAAAATACATATTGCAGTATCGTAGGCTGGGTTAGCGGCTTCATCGCGTAACCCAGCTTTTGTGGAAGGTGATGTCAGGGCTGCGTCATGATCATCCGAAAAGAACTGCTATCCGGCTTGCGCCGGGTGCATGCCGCCGCTAACCCGCTCGATACCGGCCAGATCCTGCCAGCTTTGCACTTCCCTGTAGCCTGCGGCAAGCAGCAGCGCGCGCACCGCCGCCGCCTGGTCATAGCCGTGTTCCATCAGCAGCCAGCCACCCGGCACCAGATGCGCAGCGGCACCGGCGACGATGGTGCGCAGCGCCGACAGTCCGTCGCCATGATCGGTGAGGGCGCCGATCGGCTCGAAACGCAGATCGCCCTGGCTTAAATGCACGTCGCCGGCGACGATATAGGGCGGATTGGAGACGATCAGCTCGAATCGTTGCTCCGCTTGCAGCGCGGCATACCAGTCGCTTTGCAGCAAGCGCAGCGCACTGCCTTGGTGTGTCAGGTTGTGCGCGGCATTCTGCCGCGCGACGTCGAGCGCGGCCGCACTGACATCGAGTGCGCTGAGCTGCAGATCGACACGGCTGTGCGCCAGCGCAATCGCAATCGCGCCGGAGCCGGTGCCCAGGTCCAGCACGCGGCTGCCGGGGGCGGCGCGCTGCAGTGCCAGTTCCACCAGCAATTCGGTTTCCGGGCGCGGGATCAGCACATCGGTTGTGACTAAAAACGGCAGGCCGAAAAATTCGCGTTGGCCGACGATATACGCGATCGGCTCACCGGCAACGCGACGCTGCAGCAGCGCAGAGTAGCGTTGCGCTTCTTCGGCGCTCAGGCGGCGTTCGGATTGGGTGATCAGCTGGACCCGCGTCAGTCCCAGCGCATGCATCAGCAGCATGCGGGTTTCCAGCGCACCCAGCGCCGGGTTGCGTTGCAGCGACGCGATTTCGCAACCGGCCTCGATGCGGAGCGGGGACATTTCAGCGTGCCGGTTTGAAGGCAACCCGGCCCAGCGCGATCGCAAAGATTACAAACCACAGCAGCGCCCAGGTCGGGGTCGACAGGCCCAGAATC
>JBDSCZ010000401.1:0-14231 GCA_039920865.1 Burkholderiaceae bacterium | reverse complement strand
CAATTTGAATAAATTATAAGCTATTGATTTATAAGGATAAATTATAATTCACTTAAGTTTTCCGCTAATTCTCGTAATGCAGCCAGGATTTTTTCATGTGTTGGATGAATTCCGACTTCATTGGCGCTTACTCTGACCACAATATCTCTTCCTACCACCTTTGCGGTAAACATCTGCCGGCCGGCTTTGTTTGTGACAACGGCTCGCTCAGTAGGCATTTTTTTCATGTGCCGCTGCTTGAGTATTTGCTCTACCCAACCCTTAAGCGTCTTTTGGTCGGCTCCATCATGGACTATGCGGCGCATGCCTTCCTCAATTAGTGCTGCCTCGGTTGGGTAGTCCTTTAGTAGCTGGGCGATCACAGATGTACAGGTAGATCCAAATGCATCAGGGCGTTCTTCGAGAATATTCGTGTAAGTTGCCGGCAAGTTAAGCATTGCCATGCACTTTGATACCTTGCTCTGCGTCGTGCCGAACAGATTAGCAATCTCTGCTTGAGTGGCGGAAAATCCAGATGTCAGCGCCCGCTTGTAGAGCTTGCCACGCTCGTAGTCGGTCAAGTCAACGCGGGCCTCGTTGCGTACCATCGTAGATAGTTCAGCCTCACGGTCTGGGAGGTTTTTGATTATGGCTTCTATTTCAGTCCATCCAAGATTGCGTGCCGCCCTAGTGCGACGGTGGCCGCTGATAAGTTCATATCGCCCGCCGCTTTTCTCGCGCACAGAAATGGATTCTTCCTGGCCTGCGGCTGCCATAGTGTGACCAAGATTGTCTAGTTCGGTCGGGTCGTATTGGATGCGTGGCTGGTATGGACTGTCATCAATTAGGTCAAGTGGGATTTTTTTGACGCCGGACAGTGTAATTGAATCTAGTTGTTGTCTATTGGTTGCACCGCCGAATGGCTCAATAGGATCAAGGCTTTCTTTTGGCGTAACCTTACCAGTCTGAATTAATCCAGATACTCTTAACGGCGCGCGGCTCATGCTGTCACCGCGCCGCTGTCGCCCAACTTTATACCGTATAGCTTAATCAGGGATTTCGTCAGGTCTATAATGTCACGCGCACCGACGCTATTTGATTCATTTTCTAAAACGGGGCCGGGGATCTTGCCGTCCTTACTATCTGTTTCTCGCAGGAACCCAACGAAATCGCGCACAATCGTGTCATTCAAATAAGGACGGTATCGCTCGATGATCTGTGCCAACACTTCCTGGTGTGGCCTTTTGCTCTGGTTGTAACGATTAACCACAATATGTACGCCGTATTTTTTGTTTGGAAACGCATCATTAAGCTCTTGAATATTGGACGCGAGAATGTCCAGCGCTTTGAGTGATTGGCCTTCTGGCATGATGACAGCCAGGATTGTTTTGCAGGCCACCATGAATGCGGTAGTCAATAGCGATGACGATGGAGCACTATCGATAACGATGACGTCATACTCGCTGAAAAAATCGATTTCCTTTTCCAGTAGACGGACAAATGCCTGTTCCCGGTTCAGTAGCTGCATCATCCATCCGTCAGCACTGGACATGCTGATATCAGCTGCAATCAGGTCTAGCATGCCATCCCCATAAATCGGCACGACCGCTTCGCGAATTCGGACGGTCTCATTTTTGGTGTTGGCACGGCGCATCAATTCACCAATATGTATAACTTCTTGCTGAACCCAATCAACTCCGAAAATACTCGAGAGACTCGATTGTGGATCTCCGTCGATGACCAGTGTTCGATAGCCCATCATTGCGGCACAGGCGACTACATTGGAGGCTGTAGTGGATTTGCCGGTGCCGCCCTTGGCCATACGTACATTGATGATCGGCGGTATTGTTTGCGGCCGGCGCGTGCCGACCGGCATGCCAATCAGAGACATGCGGATTTTACGAATATCGGCAGCAGAGTACAGTCGCGTGATATCGTCAGTCTCCCCCCGAAAGCGGGACCGGAACATTTTTGGCGTGCCGCTGAACCCAGTAAACTCTTGGGCAAATTTTGGCTTGATGCCGGCGTACTTACGCATAGCGCGTCCTTGATTAGCAATACTAGATTGCATCATATAGTTGGACTTGGCTCTTGGCAACGATATTTTTATTAAAATGCGTCCACGAGGCAAAATAAGGGCTGTGTTTATTCTTCTCAGCCAACGCTAAATTCGCGCATTCGTTGTTACGATAAACGCGCTATCGTGGATTGGCGTGGAAATTAGTACGCCGCGTGTTGATTTATAAGAAAATTGCAAAACTCAGTACGCTGAATCACAGTGCTTGAATGTTGCTGCCGACGACGATTTGACCCAGGCAGCCGATTTCTACCGACCCAGCTCAAAACCTTTGAAGCCCTTACTACTCGCGGGCCTGCGGACCATGGACGTGTGTCACTTAAAATCGGCGCCCTGGGTCAAATTATCGGCGCCAACACCCTAGATTCACCTGGTGACACGGGTGGTTCCCTCCACTGAAGTGGGAACAACTTCTACAAGCGACTTCGTGTCGCACGGTCAATTTGGCGTCGACGTCAACATCCAGGAATAGCAGTAACATTCGACGCGCTAACGTGCATTATTTTCTGAGGCGACCTCATATGGATCGTGGGCGTGATGGTCTCGGTGTCTCCAGTGTGGCTCTAGTCAATGCGGTCCGGTTTCTGATTGCCGGATTGTGGTCACGTTTCTTTGGTGGTATCTTATTCTTTCCAAAGCGGTTTCATTGCAACAGCGCAAGAGCTTCGCTCTTGCCGTGTTTTCTATTGTGCGCCCGGCAGGGCGCACTTACTTGGAGGTGAAAGTCCTCTACTCGCCCGACAAGGGGAAGAGTTAGCTGAACGGCAAGGGTGTCGCGGGCGACTGCGAATCTGGAGGAAGCCGGAGGCAAAGCGCTGGCCTGACGAACAGGAAGCGGATATGAGGCGACGTAGCCGGGTGAGATGTCAATTATCATCAAAGCCCGATACTTGTACAGAAGGCTACGGCGTAGATCCGACAGGCATAAGCGTGAAGGTGGGTGCGCAATACCCGGGGAGATCTGCATGCGTGCCTCGTGCTACCGACACCCTGAGGTGTCGGGATGCGTGTGCAGAAGTCAGCAGACGGCATAGTAGGTCGAGGACAAGGCGGTGAGCCGACGAGAACCTGACCGAAGGCCTGAACATTGAACAACGCGATTAGGACATTCGACCTCGATGCAAACCGATGACGCAACAAGGCAGGCAACTGCGCCCAGCACGGAGAGAGACGAACGGATTTCGTCGATGGCCGGGTTGGGAGCTGAGGTTGGCACGGCGGCGGATGGGCAAACGAAAGCGGAAGAGCTACGGCAGATGGACGCCGTGGTCGAACGTCACAACCTGTGGCGAGCGTATGAGCGGGTCATGCGGAACAAGGGCGCGGCAGGAGTCGATGGGCTCACTGTGTTCAAATTCAAGGCATGGCTGCAACAGCACTGGCCGAGCGTCAAGGCAGCACTTCTGGCAGGTGATTACATGCCGGCGGCGATCCGCAAAGTGGACATACCCAAGCCTAACGGCGGGGTTCGCACACTGGGCATCCCGACGGTGCTGGACCGCCTGATCCAGCAAGCGTTGCTGCAAGTTCTGCAACCAGAGTTCGAGCCTGAATTCTCCGGGCATAGCTACGGGTTCCGACCGGGCCGCAATGCATGGCAAGCGGTGCAACGGGCGCAAGGCTATATCAGGGAAGGCCGCCGCTGGGTGGTTGACCTCGATTTGGAGAAATTCTTTGACCGGGTGAATCACGACATCCTGATGTCGCGGATAGCGCGCAAGGTCAAGGATGAACGGGTATTGAAACTGATCCGCCGTTATCTGGAAGCGGGCATGATGTCTGGCGGGATCGTCAGCGCGAGAATAGAGGGCACGCCGCAAGGCGGCCCGCTGTCGCCGCTGCTGTCGAATATCCTGCTGACGGACTTGGATCGCGAACTGGAACGGCGGGGGCACCGGTTCTGCCGCTACGCTGATGATTGCAATATCTACGTCAAAAGCGAAATGGCAGGACAGCATGCGATGGCTGCGATCACCGATTATCTGGAGAAGAAACTAAAACTTCAGGTGAACCGGGACAAGAGCGCTGTCGCACGGCCTTGGAAACGGAAGTTTCTTGGCTACAGTGTCACATGGCACAAGCAGGCACGTCTTAAAATCGCCGACAGCAGTTTGAAGCGGTTGAAAGACAGGGTGCGTGAAATCGTCGTCGGGAATGCCTCGCGCAACCTCGACAAAACGATCGCAGCGCTTAATCCGGTGCTGCGTGGCTGGACATCGTACTTCCGTCTGACCGAGGTAAAAGGTGTGTTGCAGGACTTGGATGGATGGATTCGGCGCAAACTGCGTTGCCTGCTATGGCGGCAATGGAAGCGACCGGCCACCCGTAACAAGCGACTGCAAGCAAGAGGCCTGGATGGGACGCGAGCATGGAAATCGGCAAGCAACGGACGTGGCCCCTGGTGGAACGCCGGAGCAAGCCACATGAACGCGGCTTATCCAAAACGCTTCTTTGATGTACACGGGTTGGTTTCGTTGCTGGACACTCAGCGACGCTTCCAGCATGTTTAATGAACCGCCGTATGCGGAACCGCATGTACGGTGGTGTGAGAGGGCGACGGGGGTAACTCCGTCCCCTACTCGATTTTTGTTATTTGTTTTCAATGTCGGGAAAAGCGTAACCTCGACTGGCGTCATGGCGCGCCGCGCTGAAGGATTAGGAGCAACTGTCAATCAGCGTCCAATAATTTCCACTTTTTCTGTTTGCTGAGGGCGGTTTTTCCGCTGCTTGAAGCGGTAAGAATCGTTGCCGGTTTCCAGGATGTCGCAATGATGGGTCACACGATCCAGTAAAGCCGTCGTCATCTTTGCATCCCCAAATACTTGCACCCATTCACCGAACGACAGATTCGTGGTGATGATCAACGAAGTCTTTTCATAAAGTTGGCTGATGAGATGAAACAGCAACGCACCGCTTGATGCCGGAAACGGCAAATATCCCAGCTCATCTAAAATAACGGCGTCCACCAGGCAAAGCTGCTTGGCCAGATTGCCGACTTTTCCTTGGCTTTTTTCGCGCTCCAATTGATTGACCAGATCGACTGCATTGAAGAAGCGCACCCGTTTGCCTTGATGGATCGCAGCCACTCCGATCGCAGTAGCCAAATGGGATTTGCCCGTGCCGGTGCCGCCCACCAGAATCAGGTTATGCGCTGTTTCCATAAATGCAGCACTGGCCAATTGTTCCACCACTGCTTGCGACAGCGGTGTTTCAGCCCAGTCAATACCCAGCAAATCACGATGAATCGGAAAGCGGGCAGCCTTGAGCTGATAGCGCAGGCTCTTGAGTTGGCGCTCCGTTTGTTCTGCAAAAATCAACCGCTCCATCCAGCTTTCCGGACGATGCGTCTGCTTGGGCTTTTCTGCTTGCAGTTCACTCCATGCCGTGGCCATGCCATAAAGTTGCAGCGCCTTTAAACTCGTCGCGTAATCAATGGACATTGGCAGATCCCAGCAAATAGTCATAACGGTGGCAATTGGCGATGGGCTCAATCGTCAAGGCAATCCCGTCCGGCACTTTAATCACTGCAGCAGGCAAATGGGGTGCGATCAGCCTGCGTAATTCATTCATCACGACGGGGGCGCTGACAACGCCACATTCCAGCGTCAGCTCACAGGCCACCGTAAGCGCATCCAGGCCAGCTTCCCCTGCAAGCATCAGCAGTTCGACAAAGGCGCGGTCCCCCTTGGGTTGTTTCAGAATGCGGTCACGCACGATCTGAATGGGTCTGGGTAAGTCCCATGCAACGAATGGCGCACCGTTGCGCAGCGCACCTGGTTTCTTCTCCAGCACCGGCAAGTAATGCCATGGATCGCAGATCAATTGGTCCCGGCCAAACACTCTGGGATGGGCAGCAATGATTTCGCCATGGGCCACGACGCGCACCTGATCTGCTGTGGTGCGAACAGAAACTGCCTGGCCGGCAACACTGGCTGGAACGCTGTAACGATTACGATCCACTCTGACCAGGCAGGTGGACGACACCCGCATCATGTGCTCTACATAACCGTCAAAGCAGGCAGTGATGGGGCGCAGGAGTGGCTGCTCGTCGGCAAAGCAGGCTGCTATGGTGCGCTGGCTCTGCGTCGGATGGCTGCGCTGCGCCAATTCCTTGCAACGGATGGCGAGCCAGTCATTCAAATCGGCAAACGAGGCAAAGCGTGCCAGTGGCGTAAACAGCCATTCCCGCACATTGCCGACCTGATTCTCCACTTGCCCCTTCTCCCAGCCGGAGGCTGGCGTGCAGGCGACCGGCTCAAACAGGTAATGATTGGCAAGCGTCAAGAAGCGCCGGTTGAATTGGCGTTCCTTGCCCGTGTAGACGGTGTCGACCACGGCTTTGAGGTTGTCGTAAATCAGGCGCGCAGGCACGCCGCCAAAGAAAGCAAAAGCGCGGTTATGGGCGTCCATTACCATTTCCTGCATTTCCCGTGGATAGGCCGCTACGAACATCTGGCGGCTATAGGCCAGGCGGAAGTGCGCCACCTTGACGGTCTGCAAGACACCGCCCAACTCGACTTGCTCATGGCTCCAGTCAAACTGGCAGGCGTCGCCAGGCAGAAACAGCAGGGGCACAAAGGCTTCGGTGAGCTTGGGACCATGCCGGGTGGATTTCCAGCGTTTGACGAAGCGCTGCACGCTGTCATAAGCGCCACCGTAGCCAATTTCCTGCAAGCCCTCAAATAGTCGATGGGCGGTGCGGCGGCGGGGGCGTGCCAGTTTGGCTTCTTCCTCCAGCCATTTCGTGAGCTGATCTTCAAATTGACCCAGCCTTGGGGAAGCGGGTTGCACCCGCTCATACTTGGATTCTTCCACTGTATTGAGATACTTGCGTACCGTCGGCCGAGAGATGCCCATGTCGCGGGAGATTGCCGTGATCGTTTGTTTTTGTACCGAATGGCGCCTGCGAATTTCGTAAATGATGTCCATATAAAACACTCCAGATACCTCCGGCTCAAACACCGAATGGTTACATACTGAGGTGGAAACTATTGGACGCTGTTTCCACCCCTAATCTGGAAAGTGTTGCACGCTGTTTGACATAGGAGCAACTGCGGAAAGGCCGTTTTTTCGTTGTTTGGCCTCCGGCAAGGGCCCATGAAGGACGTAGACCGGGTTCACGAAAGGTAAGAGTGGTTTCATTGAATGGCAAAAACGGTTCCATTTAAATTCAACACCGAAGTGTTCTTCGGTCGCTTCCGTTTGTTTTTTTATTTATTTTTTACTAAAAAAATAACGATTGGTGTTGGTGCATGGATATCAAAACCAGATTCGGACTTAACATACGGCGCGATTCAATCAGCATTTAATAATCGTGAAAAGCGTCACGCCTATTATTTGAATAAGGGGAGACCATGGAAAACGGAAAAAATAAGGTTTTCCCCGCGTCCCATAGCGGTCGAAATTGCTCCTCATCGATCTTCCGATTCTGGCGCCACACGTAATCGCCGGCTGAGTCAAACCGACACCTCCGCCTTTTCCTATTCACTTACGGCCACTGCTGCGCGGTATTCTTAACCCGCAAAATTTCCACCGTATCATCCTGGATGCGGTAAATCACGATGTAGTTTGGATGCGCCACCATTTCACGGGTGCCGCGCATGCGACCAACCCGGTAAAGCTCTGGTTGCTCCCATAGTCTTCCCGTCCTGGCTTGAATTTCCTGGGCAAATGTAACGGCGCGTTCCGGGCTGTCTTGCCAGATATATTCGATAATTTTAATTAAGTCATTTTCTGCCTGCTGTCGCCATATGACCTTATGCACTCACTTTTCCCTTGCCTATTTTTTTAAGCGCGGCCAGCTTCTCTTTTACGTGGAGCATTACATCTTCATGTGGAATGCTAGGGCATGGATCGTCGATCGCTTCCTGTATTTCGGTTTTCAGCCACTTGTCATAGGCTGCGGCCTCATGCGCTGCGCGCATCCGTTCGGACGCGCTGTTTTTGGTACTTTCAGTCATCGGCTCGACGCTAAAGCCGGTGGCATCGAGCATATCAAAACGTGCGATGTGCAGCTCGCTTTTCAGGTAATCGACGCAGCGGTCGAGCGACTTCCAAAGCCGTGGTTTGTCGGTGCGCTGCGCACCCAACGCCTTTTCCGTCATGCCGATCTTCAGCAACACCGACCAGCCGCCCGGCTGGCCGATGATGGACGCGCTGCGGATCGCGCTAGCCTCGACCATGCGTTTCGCAATGGCGGTGTCGATGGTGTTTTTGGTGATCATGACTTTCTCGCGGCAATGAAAAATAAAGCTCTATGAAAGTATGTATTTTCTTATAGCTTTATGCAAGAAGTTATTGAGATACATATCTCACCGTTTTACATAAGGTCTACACCACAAAAAATGACAATCCTGTGAAATTTGCAGCGTTTCAGTCAACAAAAGGAACACGCTAAAAATTTGTCGTCTTCGCGTATTCGGGGCGCTATAGACTTACGATGACGCATGGATAGTCTTGATTCCTGCCAGCCATAATTGTTAATGCATATTAACAAATCTCTACATGGTGTTTACAAAAGTCGTCCGTCTATTCATAGCTGATCTTTACACTTTAGGTCACATGAAAGGCTTCAGCCCGGAGCCAATTTTAGATGAGAACGCAATCATGAGCATGTCAAGACGGAATTTTCTCAAAACCACGATCGCTTCGACCGTCGCCATTAATGGTTTGACCTGGTTTGGTGCAAGCGAAGTCTTTGGTGCCGATACGGTCGTTATACCTAGTGCCAGCCATTGGGGGCCGTTTAAAGCCGTGGTCAAGAAAGGCGTCTTGGTTGGTATCCAGCCGTTGACCGACGTCGATGCGACCCCGACAAGAATGCTCACAGAAGGCCTGATCGGCCGCGTCTATCACAAGACCCGGGTCCAGTATCCGATGGTGCGCAAGTCTTATCTGGCTAATCCTCACGGCGACACCAAGCCCCATCTGCGCGGCAAAGAACCGTTCGTGCGCGTCACCTGGAATGAAATCCTGGCCATCACTTCCGATGCAATTCTCACCACTGCCAAGAAACATGGCAATGAGGCATTGTTCAGCAGTTCCTACGGCGGCTGGTCTCACTCTGGTCTGCTCAGGCCACAGGTACTGCAGGGACGGCTATTCGGCTTGATCGGCGGCCATTCTGTGACGACCGGTGATTATTCTGGCGGCGCGTCACAGGTCAGCCTGCCGCACATTATCGGCGACATGGAAGTGTATTCGCCGCAAACCGCATGGGAAGTCATGGCGGAACATACCGAGGTGATGGTTTGGATCGGCTGCGACCCGTGGAAGAACAACCGTGTCGAATATACCGTTGCTGACCACCAGATGTTTCCGCATTGGAAACAGATCAAGGAAAAGGGCGTCAAGTTCATTTCGATCAATCCACAATACACCACTACCGACGTGGAGCTCGGGTCGGAATGGGTGAAGATCATTCCCAACACAGATGCCGCCCTGTTCCTGGCAATGTCTTACCACGTCTATACCACCGGCAAGTTCGACAAGGCCTACCTGAACAAGTACACCGTCGGTTTCGACAAATTTCTACCTTATTTGCTAGGAAAAGATGCCGATGGTACGCCACCAAAAACCCCGGAATGGGCAACGGCGATCACAGGGATTCCAGCCAAGAAAATCGTCGAAATGGCCGAACTGTTTGCACGCAAACGCACTCAGTTCGCCGGTGCCTGGTCGCTCCAGCGTGCTCATCACGGTGAGATGTCGCACTGGGCGATCATCAACTTCGCCGCCATGCTGGGCAAGATCGGCAAGCCCGGAGAAGGGGTTGGATTTAGCTGGCACTATGGCTGCGGCGGCATGCCGCAATCGAACAAAGTGCTGCCGACAGGCCTTTCGCAGGGTCGCAACCCGATCAAGGCGCGTTGCCCGGCCTCACGTATCAGCGAAATGCTATTTAATCCCGGCAAGCAATACACCCGCGACGGTGCTGTGCATACCTATCCGAACGCCAAGCTGATCTACAATTCTGGCAATAATTTCATGTCGCACCAGCAAGATACCAACGAGTTGCTGCGTGCAATGAACAAGCAAGTGGATACGGTGATTTGCCAGGATCCATGGTGGTGCGCTTCGTCGCGCTTTTCTGACATCGTGCTGCCGGCCACTTCGGCACTGGAGCGCAACGACATAAGTTCCGGTGGCACCTACAGCAATGACAAAATTTACGCGATGCGCCAGGTGATAGAGCCATACGGCGAAAGTCTTGATGACTTCGAGATTTTCAGCCGCCTGGGTGGATTGATGGGCGTCGGCTATCAATTCACAGAAGGCCTGGAGGTGATGCAAATTCTCAAGAACTCTTACGCACGCTGCGATGCCAAGGTTTCCTTCGAAGAATTTTGGGAAAAGGGTATCGTCAAACTGGATGTGCCGGAGCACATGCACAAATGGGTACGCCATGGCGACTTCTACACCGATCCCGTCAAAAAACCGTTGCACACCAAGTCCGGAAAAATCGAACTTTACTGCGAGGAAATCGACAGCTTCAAAATCAAGGATTGTCCGCCAATTCCCAAGTTTCTCGAACCCGCCGAATATCTGGGTAATGCCAAGCCAGGACAGGTGCACGTGGTCAGCCCGCATCCCTTCAACCGCCTGCATTCGCAAATGGCCAACGCCGACCTGCGCAAAGAGCAGAACGTCCACGGTCGCCAGCACGTACGCATCAGTATCGAGGATGCTGCCGCCAAGGGCATCAAGGATGGCGATCTGGTCGAACTTTTCAATGAGCGCGGCGCACTCATTGCCGGTGCCCAGGTAACTGATCAGATCATGAAGGGCGTTGTCAGCCTGGAAGAAGGTAACTGGGTGCAATTCGATTCACGGGGTCGCTGCAACAGTGGCGCCATTAACGTCATTACGACAAGCATCGCATCAAGTGGCCTGAGCCAGGCAACCAGTGCCAATACCTGTATTGCCAGTCTAAAAAAATGCAACGATGCCGAATCTGAAAACCGGGCTTTTGAGCCACCTGTCATCGAGAAGAGCGGGAAATTGGCATTGAACGTCGAGTCAATGAAGCTTGCCGAGCGCGCTGCTGAACTCAAGGGCGTGACTATGGCCACCATGTCTGTTGGTGAAAAAATGTTCTATGAACGTTGCACGCTCTGTCACGTACCGCGCGAGCCAGGCGACTACACCCAGAAACAGTGGATGGGTATCACCCAGAGCATGTTCCCACGGGCCGGCCTGAACGAAAAGGAAAGAGCGCTGGTCCTAAAATTCCTGAAAGCCAATGCCAAGGATGCCATCCCTATGTAAGTGTCGATGTAAGTGAGTGAGGCACGGCAGTCTCAGCTGAGTCAGGTCGTGCTGTTCCATCTATCTATTTGTAAAGTGGAGTAAAAAAAATGAAAACGATTTATGTTGCCATGCTTGTCGCTGCCGGGATCGCGATGACCGGTCAGGCGCAAGCCGACGAAGCATTAGCCAAGAGCAAGAATTGCATGGGCTGCCATGCAATTGACAAAAAAATGGTGGGCCCCGCCTTCAAGGATATCGCCGCCAAATACAAGGGCGACAATAAAGCCGTTGCGATGCTGACCGCGAAGGTTAAAGCAGGCGGCAAAGGTAGCTGGGGTGAAATCCCGATGCCGCCGAACAACGTGACCGAGGACGAGTCCAAAAAACTGGTTACCTGGATTCTGTCCCAGAAATAATCTGCTGCATTTGATCTGCAAGGCCGGTGTCAGCGAGCATATTTCGTCTGTGCCATCGCGGGCCTTGCAGCATGTATTACGATGAAGTGTGGTCGCACTGTGTTGTGCGACGCTCCTCTGGCACTGAACGATGCTCGATTAGCAACATTATGAATAAAAAAGTTATCCTGCTGACAGATCATCGTTACCTGAACAAGTCTCCGTTGATTCCGTTCCATTTGGCGTCACCTTCTGGTTTGTTAAGCGATGTTTTCACACGGCCGCTATGCGACCTGCGAATCTCGGTTACGGATCACTGCAATTTCCGCTGCGTCTATTGCATGCCCAAAGACGTATTCGACAAGGATTATCACTTCCTGCCCCATTCCTCCCTGCTGAGTTTCGAGGAAATCACACGCATTGCCAAAATCTTCATCGCCCACGGCGTCAGGAAAATTCGTCTGACTGGTGGCGAACCCCTGCTGCGCAAGCACGTGGAACGCCTGATCGAGATGCTCAGTGTGCTGAAAACACCGGATGGCCAAGACATTGACCTGACCCTCACCACCAATGGTTCACTGCTGGTCAAAAAGGCGCAGGCCCTAAAGGATGCCGGCCTGAAGCGGGTCACCGTTTCGCTGGATGCGCTCGACGATGCGACCTTCAAGCGCATGAACGACGTAGATTTTCCGGTTTTCGATGTGTTGGCCGGCATTGAGGCAGCCCATCAGGCCGGCCTGGGGCCAGTCAAGATCAACATGGTGGTCAAGCGCGGTATGAACGAGCAGGAAATCGTGCCGATGGCGCGCCATTTCAAAGGCACGCCCAGCATCCTGCGGTTTATCGAATACATGGATGTCGGCGCATCCAATGGCTGGAAGATGAACGACGTTGTACCATCGACCGAAGTCATCAAGCTGATCAGCGCAGAAATGCCAATAGATGCTATCGCCCCCAATGCCACAGGCGAAACTGCCAGCCGCTGGCGCTATGCCGATGGCGGCGGTGAAATCGGCGTCATCTCCAGCGTGACGCACGCCTTTTGCAGCGATTGCAACCGCGCCCGTCTTTCAACGGAAGGCAAACTCTATACCTGTCTGTTTGCCAATGCAGGGCACGACCTGCGTGCGTTGATGCGAAGCGGCCATTCAGATCCGGAAATTTCCACTGCCATCGCCTATCTATGGCATGAACGAGGTGATCGCTATTCCGAATTGCGCAGTGCAAACACCCCCGGCCTTGATCCGGCGATCAGAAAAGTTGAGATGTCGTATATCGGCGGCTAATGGGATTTTGTATCAAGCAGAGTAATGCGAGGAGGGCGGAGAAGCCCGGCGGTTTCAATGTCCAAGTGCAACAGAGCCGAGCTTATCGGCCCAGTATGCTTTAAAGTCAAAAGCGTCTACAGGAAGGAACAGCTCTGCGGGGCATTTCCAGCCCAGTGATTTTCTGGGCCGGGTGTTGAGTTTCCATGCGATGTCGTCCAACTGTTGTTGCGAGTAATGCGACAGGTCAGACCCTTTGGGCAAATACTGTCGTAGCAAACCATTGGTGTTTTCATTACGGCCGCGCTCCCAAGGGCTGTGCGGATGCGCGAAGTAGACATTGATGCCGGTTTCTTTAGTCAGTTTCGCATGTTGCGCCATTTCACGTCCCTGGTCATATGTGAGCGAGAGGCGCATGTCCCGATCAAAACGCTGCAAGATCGTGCCGAAGCCTTCGGCGGTTACCTGTGCTGTGCCGTTGTCGAGTTTAACCAGTGCGACATAGAGCGTTGTGCGCTCGACCAAGGTGCCGATTTGAGAACGGTTACCTTTGCCCTTGATGTGATCGCCCTCCCAATGCCCCGGCATCAGGCGTTCTGCAATGTCGGCAGGGCGTTGATCGATGCTGATCATATTGGGAATCTGTCCGCGTCGGTCGCAGCCGCGTGTGCGTGGTCGGCGTTTGTTGTGGCCGAAGCGCAGCAACGCAATCGTGTCGGTACGCAGTTCGCCCTTGGGCATCAGGTAGATCGCTTGGTAAATGGTTTCGTGACACAGGCGGACGGGTTCGTTCATGCGCGCCAGTGTACCGGTTACCTGCTCGGGCGATAAACCTTGTTGCAAACCTTCGGCGACTTTAGCCCAGAGTGCATTGCCGGCCACGAGCCGGCGCTTGACGCGCGGCACGACAGACAGGGACTGTGCGCGCGCGTTGGCGCCACTGGACGAATAGCCGCCCGCAACCGGCGGACGCCCGGCTGATCGGATGGCAGGGGGTGCCTTCCAGTTATTGCGTGCAAGTTCACGCGTGACACAAGAACGCGGCCGATTCAAACCTGCTGCAATTGCAGCAGGTTTGAATCCAAGTTGGAGCTGCGTTTGAATCAACGTACGGTCTTCCAGCGTGATATGTTTGTATTTTTTTGGCATGCAACATTCTTTCATGAAAAATGTTGCACTTGGAATTAGAGCGCGCCGTTCGTCATATTTAATACATATATATGTATATTTAACGATGGCATTAAGCGGCCTGCGATGCAGTGTAGA
>JBDSCZ010000400.1:0-1756 GCA_039920865.1 Burkholderiaceae bacterium | reverse complement strand
TTGGCCGGGCCTGCTTCAGTACCACAAAGGCACAAATCGATTCGCCGGTAGTGTCGTCCGGCTTACCGACAACAGCTGCTTCAGCCACCAGCGGATTGGCCACCAGTGCCGATTCGATTTCCATCGTTCCCATGCGGTGTCCGGAGACGTTGAGCACGTCATCGATGCGCCCGGTGATGGTGAAATAACCGGTATCCGGATTACGAATAGCGCCGTCACCGGCCAGATAAGTCTTACCACCCAGTTCATCAGGGAAATAACTTGCCTTGAAACGCTCCGGGTTGTTCCAGATGGTGCGGATCATGGCAGGCCATGGCCGCTTGACTACCAGCAGCCCGCCCTGACCGTTCGGCATATCCTGCCCGACTTCATCGACAATGGCTGTCATGATGCCTGGCAACGGCAGCGTGCAGGAACCCGGCACCATCGGCGTGGCACCCGGCAGCGGCGAGATCATGTGGCCGCCGGTTTCGGTTTGCCAGAAGGTGTCGACGATCGGGCAACGCTCATTGCCGATATTCTTGTAGTACCACATCCATGCTTCAGGATTGATCGGTTCACCAACCGAGCCCAATAAGCGCAGGCTCGACAGGTCGTAATTGGCCGGGGCGATCGTCGGGTCCACATCGGCAGCCTTGATCAGCGAGCGGATCGCGGTTGGCGCGGTGTAAAAGATACTGACCTTGTGCTTGGCAATGGTGTCCCAGAAGCGGCCGGCGTTGGGGTAGGTCGGAATCCCCTCGAAGATGATTTCGGTGGCGCCCACCGCCAACGGGCCGTAGGCGATGTAGGTATGGCCGGTGACCCAGCCGATGTCGGCGGTGCACCAGAACACATCGGCAGGCTTGATGTCGAAAGTCCACTTCATGGTCAGCATCGCCCACAGCAGGAAGCCGCCGGTGGAGTGCTGCACGCCTTTCGGGGTGCCGGTGGAGCCGGAGGTGTACAGGATGAACAGCGGATGCTCGGCACTAACCCATTCAGGCTCGCAAGTCTCGGCCTGGTCTTGCAGCAGATCGTGCAGCCACAGGTCGCGCCCTTCTACCATGCCGATGTTGCCGCCGGTACGTTTATAAACGATGACATTGCGAATCGTGCTGCAGTCGCCCAGTGCGAGCGCTTCGTCGACGATGGCTTTCAGCGGCAGGTGCTTGCCGCCGCGGAACTGCTCGTCGGCGGTGATGACGGCAACAGCGCCGGCATCGATGATGCGTTCCTGCAAGGATTTGGCGGAAAAACCACCGAACACTACCGAATGAGTAGCGCCGATGCGTGCGCATGCCTGCATCGCGGCGACGCCTTCAACCGACATCGACATGTAGATGACGACGCGGTCGCCTTTCTGCACGCCGAGCGATTTCAGGCCGTTGGCGAATTTGCAGACCATGCTGTGCAGTTCGCGGTAGCTGACTTTGGTTGAGCTGCCGCCATCGGCTTCGAAGATGATCGCGGTCTTGTCTGCGTTGCCGTTCTCGAGATTGCGGTCGAGACAATTGTAGGAGGCGTTCAGATGGCCGTCTTCGAACCATTTGTAGAACGGCGCATCGGACTCGTCAAGCACCTTGGTGAAAGGCTTTTGCCAGAGGATGTTTTCGCGTGCCAGCCTGGCCCAGAAACCTTCATAGTCCTGCTCTGCCTCCGCGCACAGCGCGTTGTAGGCATCCATGCCTGAGATGGTGGCGTTTTTGACGAATTCTGCTGGTGGCAGAAAAACACGACTCTCTTGCTTTGCGGATTCAATACCTGCCATTTGTCT
>JBDSCZ010000399.1:0-2943 GCA_039920865.1 Burkholderiaceae bacterium | reverse complement strand
GTCAGGCCGGCCACGCCGGTGGTGGAATTGATGCCCAGCGGCGTGGCCAGCCCGTAGGCCTGCGCCTCATGGTCGAAATCGGCCAGCGTGGCGCCGGCTTCCACGTAGCCGAGGCGCGCCTCGGGGTCGACCCAGACCGACTTCATCAGCGACATGTCCAGCATCAGGCCGCCGTCGCAGACCGCATTGCCGGCGATATTGTGGCCGCCGCCGCGCACCGCCAGCAACAAACCGTGCTCGCGCGCAAAGTTGACGCACGCCACCACATCGGCGGTTCCGGCGCAGCGCACGATAAGCGCCGGGCGCCGGTCTATCATCGCGTTCCAGACCACGCGGGCTTCATCGAATCCGGGCGTGTCCGGCAATAGCAACGGCCCGCGCAATGTCGCCCTGAAATCTTCAATCAAACTACTGTCAATGCTTGCCATGATGTACCTCCACAGATTTGGATACGTCCGTATGGTGTTGGAAATCCAGCCATGCGACAGCCGCCGCAAGTACAGTGCATGAGCGGTACTTTTTTACAGTATGGTGATGGTTTTCATGCCAAGTTTGATAATTATCAGACCTGGATTTGTCGAATCGATATTCGACTAGCCGGCAGGCAAGTTAAGCGTATGTCGCGTGGCCGATACGCGCAGCGTCAATGGGAAGAACGCTGCAAATGGAGACGGATGCGGTATAAAGGTCATCCTTCCCGTGGCGGTGGGGATGGCGGGGTTTTACGGCGTTAATGTGCCCGTTGCGTAGTTATGTAAACTCATAAAATGCATGGGTATGTTGTTAAGCATGGCATTTTCCGCATATATTCATAGGCACAAATAAAATACAGTATCTTGTATATTTTCAGGCCAGCATTCGTCTGTTGGCCTGAAAAGATCGCGTGCAATACACAAAGTGCAGAAGCCAACCGTGCTGATCCCCCGCAAAAGCCGGAGGATCAGCCTCTGTCGTTAGCGCGAAGCTGGACCCGAGACAACCGGCAAGCCGGCTTTTTTCCAGCCGACCATGCCGCCATCGATGCTGCTGGCAGCGCTGAAGCCGGCTTGCTCCAGAATTTTCTGTGCCTGCGCCGAGCGGCGGCCGGAGTGACAAATCAGCACTACCGGCTGGTCCTTGTAACGCGCGATTTCGTGCAGGCGCTGTGATAACTGGCCGAGCGGAATCAGGGTGCTGCCGGGCGCATGCCCTTGCGCGTATTCATCGGCTTCGCGCACGTCGAGCAGCAGCGCGCCGCTGCTTTGCAGCGCCGCACCCTGTTTGACATCGACGCTTTGCGGGGTGCCGGCAGCGGCCAGCGCAGCGCCGGACATCGTGAAAGACAGCAGTGCGCCGGCCAGAATGGACTTGATTGTCGTGCGTTTCATTTTTTGTACCTTGTGCGTGATTGGAATCGCCAGAAGTATAACAATGCAGCAAGTTGTACTGTGCATGGACCCACTGTGTGCGGCAAGGAGAGCCGCCTTTATTTATACTGCACGCGGCTGCCTCGATGCTAGCTGGGATTGCATCCGATCCGCATTTCAGATGCTGATTGAGGCGGGAGTATCAATTTTTTCATCGTATTTGCCGCATATAATTATTGCGACACTTGAAAATACTCATCGGAAATACAGTTTTGAAGATCGGTTTTTGGTGTAATACGATTTTTACGGTTTGGCATGTCGGTATGCCTGCATTCGCGCCGACACACCAGGTTCGATGAAACAGGCAAACCCTTGATTTGACGTATAATTTCGGCTGAATATGCAGCGCCGATTTGAGAATCATCTTGCGGGCGCACGGGGTGTGAAAATTCCCCCACTACAAATACAGCTAAAGTGGAAAATGACCCGACCCGCTTTACAGCCAGTCGGGTTTTTATTTAAAGAAGACACTCATGACACGCACCGCCATCTGCCCGACCGAAGCCATCCTGCGCGACTTGCTCGCAAAACGCATCCTGATCCTGGACGGCGCAACCGGCACCATGATCCAGCAATACAAGTTGACCGAGCAGGATTATCGCGGCGGGCCGGACGGGCGCTTCGCCGATTTTGCCGCGCCGGCGCTGGCCGACGGCTCGCCAAATCCGCGTGAATTGTTCGTCAAGGGCAACAACGAATTGCTGAATCTGACGCAGCCGCAGATCATTTCCGAAATCCACGAGCAGTATCTGGCCGCTGGCGCCGACCTGATCGAAACCAATACGTTTGGCGCGACCACGGTGGCACAGGACGATTACCACATGGCGCATCTGGCCTTTGAAATGAACCTGCAGGCGGCCAGGCTGGCGCGCGCCGCTTGCGACAAATACACCAGCGCCGACAAGCCGCGTTTCGTCGCCGGCACGCTGGGGCCGACGCCGAAAACCGCGTCGATTTCGCCCGACGTCAACGATCCTTCGGTGCGCAACGTGACTTTCGATCAGCTGGTGGCCGCGTATCTGGAGCAGACCCGCGCGCTAGTCGAGGGCGGCTCCGACATACTGCTAGTCGAAACCATTTTCGACACGCTGAACTGCAAGGCGGCGCTGTTCGCGATCGATACTTTCTTCGAGGAAAGTGGCAAGCGACTGCCGATCATGATTTCCGGCACCGTCACCGATGCCTCGGGGCGGATTCTGTCGGGCCAGACCGTGCCGGCGTTCTGGAATTCGGTGCGCCACGCGAAGCCGCTGACGATCGGCCTGAACTGCGCGCTGGGCGCGGCGCTGATGCGTCCGTATGCGGAAGAGTTGTCGCAAATCGCCGATACCTTCGTCTGCATTTACCCGAATGCAGGTCTGCCCAATCCGATGAGCGACACCGGCTTCGACGAGTTGCCGGTCGACACTTCTTCGTTGCTGAAGGAGTTCGCCGACAGCGGTTTCATCAATATCGCCGGCGGTTGCTGCGGCACCACGCCAGCCCACATCAAGGCGATTGCCGAAGTGCTCAAGGACATTCCCCCGCGCTTGATTCC
>JBDSCZ010000398.1:0-14270 GCA_039920865.1 Burkholderiaceae bacterium | reverse complement strand
GACGGCCCCGGTCGTTAGACTCTTGGAGAATAAAATTGAAGTTCCTACCTAAATCATCATCAAAAATCGTTGCCGCAGCATTGTTGTGCTTGGCTGTAAATGCACAAGCACAGGAATCGAAAATCGGTCTGATCAATTCGCAGCGCGTAATGCGTGAATCGGCCCCGGCCAAGGCGGCGGAAGCAAAAATTGAACAGGAATTTTCAAAACGCCAGAAAGAATTGCTCGATTTTTCCGGTCGGATCAAAAATCTTGCAGAAAAACTCGACAAGGATGCTGCAGTAATTTCCGAATCGGACCGGGTCAAGCGCCAACGCGAATTGAGCGACATGGATCAAGACTTTCAGCGCAAGCAGCGCGCATTTAGTGAAGATCTAAATTTACGCCGCAATGAAGAAATCGCTAGTGTTGTCGAACGTGCCAACAAAGCAATCAAGCAGGTTGCCGAAGCCGAAAAATACGACATCATTTTTCAGGACGCTGCTTACTTCAATCCTCGTATCGATGTCACCGAAAAAGTGCTGAAGATTCTCAATAACAAGTAATTTCAAAAAAACCACGATGAGCATTCGACTGGGCGCGTTGGTCGAGCGCTTGGGTGGGCAATTGATGGGCGACCCGAACACAGAAGTGTTTGGCATTGCGCCTTTGGATGACGCAAATGCGTCGCACATCACATTTCTCTCTAATCCCAAGCTTCGGGCACAGGCGTCGCAAACACAAGCGGCCGCCATTATTCTATCGGCTGAAAATGCCGAGGCAATCGGCGCCGAATATCGGGGCGCGTGGATTGTGGCAGACAATCCCTATGCGTATTTTGCCAGAGCAGCACAATGGTTTGCTTCTGAAAAAGCGTATCCGGTGGTGGCCGGAATCGATACGACTGCGCAGGTAGATGTAAGTGCCACGATTGCGTCGAGCGCATTCATTGGCCCGCACGCGACTATAGAGGCAGATGCCCAAGTTGGCGAGCATGTAGTAATTGATGCGGGCTGTTTTGTCGGACGCGGGGCGAAAATAGGTGCAAACACCCATTTTTTTGCAGGCGTTACATTTCATGCCGGATGCGAAATCGGACAGCGCGGCATTGTCCACTCCGGCGCAGTGATCGGTACCGATGGTTTTGGTTTTGCCAATGAAGGCGGCGCGTGGATCAAGATCCCGCAGACCGGGCGTGTGATGATCGGCGACGATGTCGATATTGGCGCCAATACCTGCATCGATCGTGGTGCTTTGGCTGACACCATCATTGAAGACGGCGTCAAGCTCGATAACCAGATCCAGATTGGTCACAATTGCCATATCGGTGCGCATACTGCGATGGCGGGTTGTGTCGGTGTGGCCGGTAGCGCCACAATTGGCAAATATTGTACTTTCGGCGGTGCGGCAATGGTGCTTGGCCACCTGAATATTGTCGACCACGTGCATATTTCATCCGCAAGCATGGTCTCGCGCTCGATCCTGGAAGCCGGTCAGTACACTGGTTTTTATCCGTTGGCCAAGAATGCCGACTGGGAAAAATCCGCTGCCATCGTGCGCAACCTGGCATCGATGCGCGAACGAATACGCAGCCTGGAAAAAACCGTGCAATTGCTTACAAAATCACTTACAGATAAGAATAAAGAACAATGAATACCCTCGACATCAACCAAATCAAACAATATCTGCCACACCGATATCCTATGCTGCTAGTCGATCGCGTGCTGGACTGGGAGACCGGCAAGCGCATCACTGCGATCAAGAATGTCACCGCCAATGAAGAATTCTTCAATGGCCATTTTCCAAACAAGCCTGTGATGCCCGGTGTATTGATGATCGAGGCACTGGCGCAGACTGCTGCAATTTTGTCATTTTTGACCATGGACGTGAAGCCGGACGCAGATACCATCGTGTATTTTCTCGGCATCGATGGCGCGCGTTTCAAGCGGCCGGTAGTGCCGGGCGACCAGCTTAAAATGGAAATTGAAATTCTGCGCGTGGCGCGTGGCATCTGGAAATACTCCGCCAAAGCGACAGTCGATGGTCAACTTGCAGTCGAAGGTGAGCTGATGTGCACGATGCGCAGTGCAGCCGATGCGAGCAAGGCTGCGGGGAAGTAATGGCAGGGATTCATTCCACTGCACTAGTTGATACCAAAGCACAACTGGATAGCTCGGTCGAAATCGGAGCATATTGCGTCATCGGGCCGAATGTCAGGATTGCCGCCGGCACCAAAATTGGCCCGCATGTCTTGATCGAAGGCGATACCAGCATCGGTCGCGACAATACCATCTTCCAGTTCGCCTCGATCGGTGCAGCCCCCCAGGACAAGAAATATGCGGGCGAGCCGACCCGGCTGGAAATCGGCGATCGCAATACGATACGCGAATTCTGTACGCTCAACCGTGGCACCGCACAGGATGCCGGCGTAACCCGGCTTGGCAATGACAACTGGATCATGGCTTATGTTCATATCGCGCATGACTGCCAGTTGGGCAACGACATCATTCTTGCCAATAATGCGACGCTGGCCGGGCATGTGCATCTGGGCGACTGGGTGTTTCTCGGCGGTTTTACCACCGTCCACCAGTTTTGCCGCATCGGTGCGCACGCGATGACCGCGTTTACCGCTGCAGTCAGCCAGGATGTGCCGCCGTTCGTAACTGCGGCCGGAAATCGTGCGGTGCCGGCCGGAATCAATAGCGAAGGTCTCAAGCGGCGCGATTTTAGCAGTGAGCAGATCATGGCGATCAAACGCGGCTATAAATTGATATACCGCGCTGGTTTGCCGCTCGACGCGGCTCTGTCGGCGTTGCTGGAAGAAGAAGCTAAATCCCCGCAAGCTGCACAATACTTGCGCTTGATGCGTGAATTCATTGACTCATCCTCCCGTGGCATCATCCGCTGACACCACCATTGCACTGGTAGCCGGCGAGAGTTCCGGCGACTTGCTGGCGAGCCGTTTGCTTTCGGGCTTGCGGGTGCATCTGCCGCAAGCACGGATGCACGGCATTGGCGGCGCCAACATGGCCGAGCAGGGCTTTGTCAGCGATTGGCCGCTGGAAAAATTGACGGTGCGCGGCCTGTTTGAAGTGATCCCGCGCTATCGCGAGATAAAGTCGATCCAGAACGCTTTGCGCGACAGATTGCTGGCGGAAAAACCGGCGGTTTTTATCGGTGTCGACTATCCGGGCTTCAATCTCGGCCTGGAAATGCAGTTAAAGCGCGCCGGCATACCGACCGTGCATTTCATAGGCCCGCAAATCTGGGCCTGGCGCGGCGGGCGCATCAAGAAAATCGCCAAGGCAGTGTCGCACATGCTGGTGGTGTTTCCATTCGAGGAAGCGATTTATCGCCAGGCCGGCATTCCGGTTAGCTACGTCGGCCATCCGCTGGCAGAAGTGATCCCGCTGCTGCCGGATGTGACGGCTGCGCGGACCGCGCTGGATATTCCGTCGGCGGCAAAGGTGATCGCGATTTTGCCTGGAAGCCGCATGTCGGAACTGAAATACAACACCGCGGCCTTTATCGGTGCCGCAAAGTTGCTGGCCCAGCGCGAGCCCGGCTTGCGCTTTGTGGTGCCGATGGCAGGCTTGCAGCAGCGTGAATATTTTGTGCAATTGCTGGCGGATGCCGGCTTGGCCGACGTTTCGCTGCAACTGGTCGACGGCCAGTCCCATACCGTGCTGGCAGCGGCCGATGCTGTTCTGGTGGCTTCCGGCACTGCATCGCTGGAAGTTGCACTGTTCAAGAAGCCGATGGTCATCGCCTATCGAATGATGCGCGCCTCCTGGGAAATCATGCGCCACATGGGATATCAGCCGTGGATAGGTTTGCCGAATATACTGGCGCGGGAATTTCTGGTGCCAGAACTGCTGCAGGATGCAGCCACGCCGCAAGCTCTGGCCGACGCGCTCTGGCAGCAACTGACCGATGCTAATCTGCAAGCGTCCTTGCGGCAACGCTTTACCGACATGCATTATTCGCTGCTGCGCAATACCGCCAAGGAAAGCGCACAGGCAGTGCTGCAGGTAATAGCTGCTGCGCAGAAATAATACTAGATATTGTATTTTTCAATGCCGCAATGAATGTATGCGGAAAATGCAGTAATTTTTGCCATACTCCATACTTATGGCTTTTTATTGGTTGATTTATAGGGAGCGCAGTGCAAAAACTTGAACAATCGCTGTTTGCATTTGACACCGATGGCACATTGATGTGCGGTGTCGATGAAGCAGGACGCGGTCCGCTAGCGGGTCCGGTATTTGCTGCCGCCGTGATACTCGATCCGGCCAGGCCGATCGCGGGCTTGCGCGATTCGAAGAAATTGACTGCTGCGCGACGCGACGTGCTGGCAATCCAGATCAGGCAGCACGCGCTGTCCTGGTCGATTGCCCAGTGTTCGGAGGAGGAAATCGATCGCTTGAATATTCTGCAAGCCACCATGCTGGCGATGCGCCGTGCAGTCGAGGGGCTCTCCATCCAGCCCGAGTTGGCGCTGATCGACGGCAATCGTTGTCCTGTAATGTCGGTTCGCTGTGAAGCGATTGTCAAGGGGGATGACAAGGTGCAGGCCATTTCGGCCGCCTCGATTCTAGCTAAAACTGCCCGCGATGCTGCACTAGAAGTGTTGCATCAACAGTTTCCCCAATACGCATTTGACCAGCACAAGGGTTATCCGACCGCCTTGCATATGGCGCGCTTGCGCGAGCATGGCGTATCGCCGGTGCATCGCAAATCGTATGCGCCGGTGCGCGCATTGCTCACTATGAAACAGTTATGAAGCCGATTTCTTCACGCGACAACCCGCTCTTCAAAGAACTCAAGCAACTGGCAACCAGCTCGCAAGCCCGGCGCCGGGCGCAGCGCACGCTGCTCGACGGCGTACATTTGTGCGAAGTTTATCTTGCGCAGGTCGGCGTCCCCCCGTTGTGCATCGTCAGCGATAGTGCGTTGGCTTTACAGGAAGTTAAAACCATCCTGCAAAGCTGCGAAGAGGGTGGGGCGCAATGCATCGTGCTGCCTGATGCACTGTTCAAAGCCATCAGCCAGGTCGAGCATGGGGTAGGTCTGCTGTTCGTGATTGGCACACCGGCATCGGACGCGTCACTGCAGTTGTCGGGCAATGCTGTGCTGCTGGACCGATTGCAAGATCCGGGTAATCTTGGTTCGATTCTGCGCAGCGCTGCTGCAGCAGGGATTACCGACGTCTTTTGCAGCGTCGGCACCGCCTTCGCCTGGTCGCCGAAAGTATTGCGGGCTGGGATGGGGGCGCACTTTTTGCTCCGGATTACTGAGGATGTCGATTTGCTGCAATTATTGCAGCGTGCAACCATACCGGTGCTGGCCACCAGTTCCCATGCGGAAGCCACCATTTACGATATCAATTTACAGCAAGAGGTAGCCTGGTTGTTCGGCCACGAGGGACAAGGAATTTCCGACCAGTTGATGGCTTTGACCACGCACCAGGTCGGAATTCCGCATTTTGGCCGGATGGAATCCCTGAATGTGGCAGCCAGTGCGGCAGTCTGCTTTTTTGAACAGCTTAGGCAAAGACGTTAAGGCTTTGCCATTTTCGAATTTTTATTGACGCCTCAATACAGGCGCTTTTCCAGTTTAATTTCTTGCAAGACCGTGCTGGAGATCTCTTCTATCGATTTTGTGGTTGACGATAACCAGCGAATTCCTTCCCGCTTCATCATCGCCTCCGCTTCGTTGACCTCGTAGCGGCAGTTTTCCAGCGCCGCATACTTACTACCGGGGCGGCGCTCGTTGCGGATTTCGGACAAGCGTTCCGGTGTAATGCTCAGACCAAAAATCTTGGATTTGTATGCCAGCAGGGCCGGAGGAAATTTGCCACGCTCAAAATCCTCCGGTATCAGCGGATAGTTTGCCGACTTGATGCCGTATTGCATTGCCAGAAACAGACTGGTCGGTGTTTTTCCCGAGCGTGACACTCCGACCAGGATTACATCGGCGGTGGACAGATTCTTGTGCGACTGGCCGTCATCATGAATCAGTGAAAAGTTGATCGCTTCGATACGATTTTTATACTCTTCCGAATTGGCAATATTCGGACTGCGTCCGATTGTGTGGGTCGATTTGACTCCAAGTTCCTGCTCCAGCGGACCGACGAAAGTCTGGATCAGATCCATATACAAGCATTTGGTATTGCGAATAATCTGCGACAGGTCTCCCTGAACCAGGGTCGAGAAAATGATAGGGCGCTTGCCTTCCTGCTCAAAAGATTGATTGATTCTGCTGGCCGCGTTTTGCGCCTTGTCGAGATCGTCAATGAAAGGCAGGCGCACCTGCTTGAAGCGCAGGTTGAACTGTGTGAGTACTGCATGACCGAACGTTTCTGCGGTGATGCCGGTGCCGTCGGAGACGAAGAAGACGGTGCGATCGAATGCAGCAGGGCTGGCGATAGGGTTATCTTGCATGGTGCCTTAAGAAAATGGTTACACTAAAAACAGAACGCCTGCGG
This sequence comes from Burkholderiaceae bacterium, assembly GCA_039920865.1. Classification (GTDB taxonomy): domain Bacteria; phylum Pseudomonadota; class Gammaproteobacteria; order Burkholderiales; family Burkholderiaceae_D; genus AVCC01. The sequence continues at coordinate 7,804 of JBDSCZ010000398.1, read as the reverse complement.
ATAAAAATCAATCGCAGCATGTAAAATGCGCAGATTGGGTTTAATCAAGTTGCTCTCATAAGAATAACAAAAAGAATTGGACAATGAAGATGCGCACGAAGATTTCTTATCATCAAACTAGAGGTTGTTATGTCCAACGCAGCAATTGCAGGGGTTTCCACGGAGGCCACATACGTAGCTTCATTTGAACACTTGCGCATGACGGATGTCGATTCCGTCGGCGGAAAAAATGCATCATTAGGTGAAATGATCAGCCAATTGGCAGGCGCGGGTGTGCGCGTGCCAGGCGGCTTTGCCACTACCGCCCAAGCTTTTCGGGATTTTCTGTCCTACAGTCTGGATGGCGGACCGGCGTTGGCTGATCGTATTGCGCAGCGTCTGTCCAGCCTCGACATCGACGATGTGCGGGCTCTGGCTCAGGCCGGTGCAGAAATTCGCCAGTGGATCGTCGAAACCCCTTTCCAGCCACGGCTTGAACAAGAAATTAATGTTTTTTACCAACAACTGGTAGCGGATTCTACAAACGAAATGTCATTCGCGGTCCGATCTTCGGCCACGGCTGAAGATTTGCCGGATGCGTCTTTTGCCGGTCAGCAGGAAACTTTCCTGAATGTTGTCGGCATCGACAATATCCTTGAAGCGATGAAACACGTATTCGCTTCCCTGTATAACGACCGCGCCATATCTTATCGCGTTCACAAGGGATTCACACATGCGGAAGTGGCCCTGTCTGCCGGTGTCCAGCGCATGGTGCGTTCCGACCTCGGTGCGGCTGGAGTGATGTTTACGATCGATACCGAATCGGGCTTCAAGGATGTGGTTTTCATCACATCCAGCTACGGCTTGGGCGAAACTGTGGTGCAGGGCGCGGTTAATCCGGACGAATTCTATGTCCACAAACCGATGCTGCAACTGGGCAAGTTGCCTGTGATTCGTCGCAATATCGGCTCCAAGTTGCTGAAGATGGAATTTACCGGCGAAGCCAAGGCCGGGCGCTCGGTTCGGACGGTAGATGTGCCCATCGAATTGCGCAACCGCTACTCGCTGAACGATCAAGAAGTCGTCGAGTTGGCCAAATATGCGGTCATTATCGAGAACCATTACCAACGGCCAATGGATATCGAGTGGGGCAAGGATGGTCGTGACGGCAAGTTGTATATACTGCAAGCGCGTCCGGAAACGGTAAAGTCGCAGCAAAAAGAAACTGATGCCCAGCAGCGCTTCAAGCTCACGAGCACTGGTACGGTACTAGCCAGAGGTCGGGCGATCGGGCAGAAAATCGGTGCCGGTCCGGTGCGCGTGATTCTCGATTCAGCCGATATGGAACGTGTGCAACCCGGAGATGTATTGGTCACCGACATGACCGACCCCAACTGGGAACCGGTCATGAAGCGGGCTGCCGCGATTGTTACCAATCGCGGCGGCCGCACCTGTCACGCGGCGATCATTGCGCGCGAACTGGGTGTTCCTGCAGTAGTCGGCTGTGGCGATGCGACAGAATTACTCAAAGAAGGCACGCTGGTTACCGTGTCCTGTGCCGAGGGTGATGAAGGCAAAATCTATGACGGCTTGCTGGAAACCGAAATTACCGAAGTGGCACGCGGCGAATTGCCGAAACTGCCGCTGAAAATCATGATGAACGTCGGCAATCCCCAGCTGGCATTTGATTTTCAATCGATTCCCAATGGCGGTGTCGGCCTGGCGCGCCTTGAATTCATCATCAACAACAATATCGGCGTGCATCCGAAGGCGATTCTGGAATATCCAAATATCGACGCTTCGCTGAAAAAAGCAGTTGAATCGGTAGCACGCGGTCACGCTTCGCCAAAGGCATTTTATGTCGACAAACTAGCCGAAGGCATCGCCACCATCGCGGCGGCTTTCTGGCCGAAACCGGTGATCGTGCGCATGTCAGACTTCAAATCCAATGAGTATAAAAAACTCATCGGCGGTTCACGTTACGAGCCGGACGAAGAAAATCCGATGCTAGGATTCCGCGGCGCGGTGCGCTATCTGGCCGACGATTTTGCCGAGGCATTCGAAATGGAATGCCTGGCCATGAAACGGGTGCGCAACGATATGGGCTTGACCAATGTCGAGATCATGATTCCTTTCGTACGCACGCTGGGACAAGCCGAAAAAGTGATCGCACTGCTGGGCAAGAACGGCCTCAAACGCGGCCAGGATGGCTTGCGCGTCATCATGATGTGCGAAGTACCATCAAATGCCATTTTGGCTGAACAATTCCTTGCGCATTTTGACGGATTCTCGATCGGCTCTAATGATCTGACCCAGCTCACGCTCGGCCTGGATCGTGATTCCGGCATGGAATTGCTGGCGGCTGATTTCGATGAGCGCGATCCTGCTGTGCTGGCCTTGCTATCGCAGGCGATTGCAGCCTGTCGCGCGCAAGGAAAATATATCGGTATTTGCGGCCAAGGTCCTTCAGACCACCCGGATTTTGCCGAGTGGTTGATGAAGCAGGGTATTGAGTCGATTTCGCTCAACCCTGATACCGTAATCGACACCTGGCAAGCACTGGCTAAGGTAAAGTAAGTTTATATTGCTGTACTGAAAACGCGAGTTTCATACTCGCGTTTTTTTTGGCTTATGATGGTATCGGTTTGTTTTTATATGGCAACTTAACTTGATGATTGATTTCACGATACAAGGAGCATCCGATGGATGACTGGATGATCTGGTTTGGCATGGCGGGCATTCTCGTCATTGCCGAAATATTTTCAGGCACGTTTTACTTGCTGATGATTGCATTGGGGTTGCTGGCGGGCGGAGCCGCAGCTTTGGCCGGTCTTGTGTTTCCGCTGCAAATGGTGAGCGCGGCGGTCGCGGGGGTCATTTCCATTTTTGTTTTGCGCAAAAGTAGTTTTGCAAAGCACCGAAAACTACCCTCAGAACGTAATCCGAACGTCAATCTCGATATCGGACAAACCGTATATGTCAAGCAATGGCAAGGAAATCGTGGCCGCTCGATGTATCGGGGGGCAATGTGGGACATCGAATTAATGCCGGGGGAAGTGGCTGTTGCCGGCGATTTCGTTATTCGTGAAATACGCGGCAGTCATTTGATTGTCGCCAGTACCGCACCATAAAGGACACATCATGGTATTCGATTTAAGCAGCATTTCACTCATCCTGTTCATTCTGGTGATCGTTTTTGTAGTCAAGACCATCAAGGTCGTACCGCAGCAAAATGCATGGGTAGTCGAGCGTTTTGGAAAATACCACGCCACGCTGGCGCCAGGCCTGAACATCGTTTTGCCATTCATCGATCGCATTGCCTACAAACATTCACTTAAGGAAATCCCGCTGGATGTTCCTAGCCAGGTCTGTATCACAAAGGACAATACGCAACTGGAAGTCGATGGCATCCTGTATTTTCAGGTGACCGATCCGATGCGCGCTTCGTATGGTTCTTCAAATTACATTTACGCAGTGTCGCAACTAGCACAAACCACGCTGCGTAGCGTGATCGGCAAGATGGAACTGGATAAGACTTTTGAAGAGCGCAGCCATATCAATCAAAGCATCGTCAGTTCAATCGATGAATCCGCTTCGAACTGGGGCGTGAAAGTATTGCGCTACGAAATCAAGGATTTGACGCCGCCCAAGGAAATCCTGCATTCGATGCAGGCCCAGATTACCGCCGAGCGTGAGAAACGCGCCTTGATCGCTGCGTCAGAAGGGCGCAAACAGGAACAGATCAATATCGCAACCGGCGAGCGCGAAGCATCCATCGCCAAGTCAGAGGGCGAGAAGCAGGCATCGATTAATCGGGCAGAAGGTCAGGCCAAAGCGATCGTTGAACTGGCAGAGGCAAACGCAGAGGCAATTCGCAAGACTGCTGCGGCGATCCGCGAACCGGGTGGTGCAGATGCAGTGAATTTGAAGGTGGCCGAGCAATACGTCAGCGCCTTCGCCAATCTGGCCAAGACCAATAATTCGATTATCGTTCCGGCCAATATGAGCGACATCAGCGGATTGATTGCCAGCGCCATGCAGGTCGTCAAGTCACAGCAAAAATCCTGATGGGTGGTTGGCAGTCGTACCAATTGATCGGCTGCCAATCTACACTGCATCGCAGGCCGCTTAATGCCATCGTTAAATATACATATATATGTATTAAATATGACGAACTAAAATAATGCGGGAAGCTGCATTTTTTTAGGCATACCCCGTATATATTTATTGGCGTTGCTTTGCTGCCTTACTTTTAGCGTCGATGTGTTTTCATGATTTGCTGTTGTTCGCGCTGCCAGTCACGCGATTTTTCGGTGTCGCGCTTGTCATGCTGCTTCTTGCCTTTGGCCAGTCCGATTTCACATTTGACGCGACCTCGTACGAAATGCAGATTGAGCGGTACCAGGGTGTAGCCGGAGCGATCGACCTTGCCGATCAGCTTGCTAATTTCGGCCGCGTTGAGCAGCAGCTTGCGTGTACGCAAGGCTTCCGGATGGACGTGGGTGGATGCGCTTAGCAGTGCGCTGATGTGGGCGCCAAACAGGAAAATCTCGCCATCGCGAACCACCACATAGGCTTCTTTGAGCTGCACCCGTCCAGCTCGTATTGCCTTGACTTCCCAGCCATGCAGGACGACTCCGGCTTCGAAGCGGTCCTCGATAAAGTATTCATGGAAAGCTTTTCTATTGTCTACTATGGTCATGTGATGGGGTAATAAGGCGAGTCGGTTAAAATTCGTGTAATTTTATCAAACGGTTGAGATTCGATGGCGGTAATACACAAATCAGTAATTGTAGGTTATAGCGCCGAGCAAATGTTTGCGCTGGTTGACAAGGTGGAAGATTATCCTCGCTTCCTGCCCTGGTGCGGCGGTGCAGAGGTGCGTGGACGCGAAGCCGACAAGCTGGTTGCGAGCATCGCCATACATTATCACGGCATCAAGCAATCCTTCACAACAGAGAATACCCACATCCGACCAACATCGATACACATGCGCTTGCTGGAAGGCCCATTCAAACATTTGCAGGGTGCCTGGGTTTTCAAACCGCTGCGCGAAGACGCCTGCAAGATTGAGTTCGACCTGCAATATGAGTTTTCCAGCCGGATTCTGGAGAAAATCATCGGGCCGGTATTCGGCATGATTGCCAACAGTTTCGTCGATTCGTTTTGCAAGCGGGCGGAGACTGTGTATGGATAAGGCAGCAGGCAATTTGCAGGTGCAGGTGTGTTACGCCAAGCCGGGGATTGTGCACCTGCGCGATGTCAGTGTGCTTCCTGGCACCACATTGCAGGCGGCCATCGTGCAAAGCGGGATACTAAGCGATATGCCGGAAATCGACATAACGACTTGCCGTGTTGGTATTTACGCCAAGCTCAAGACTTTGGAGACAATTCTCAAGGACGGCGACCGGATCGAGATTTATCGGCCGCTGATTGCCGACCCGAAAGAGTCGCGCCGACGGCGTGCCGGTATAAAATCGGCAGGCTAGTTCCGGCTTGTGATGCCGGCTATTGCACCCGGCAGGATTCATTTACATTCGCTAAGAATTCTCTTGGTGTCGCGCGATTCCTGGGTACGCTGCGCATCGCTTAGATAAGCACGTTGGCCGTCTTTTTCCTGCCGCGATATGCGTTGCCCGGAATCAAGCGCTTTCTGATAGGCGCTGGCGCGTTCACAATTCTTGCTCTTGTCATTCGCAATCCGGGCTTCATCGGCGGCTTTCTGGTCTTTTTCCGCCTGCTCCATTCTGCGCTTTTGGAAGTCGGCATTTTTTTCAGCGGTTGTCATCGGCAGCTTCGCCTTTTCTACCGCAGCCGTGTTGCCACTCCCGGCGGAAACAGATGCCGGAGTGTGGGCCCGCGTAACTGGACCGGGAGACTTCAGGATGCGCTGATTCGGCACCGTAATCGGCGGCGGCATGTCGGAATACTGCTTGACTCCTTTATCATTGAGCCAGACATACTGGGCACCGGCATGAGACGACAGACCGATCAGCAGGCTGGAAATAACAAATATTGTGATGCGTTTGAAGTATGAGTGGTTCATTGTCAGCCTTGCAGGGTCAGGCAGTCGGAAAAGGATGCCGCACGGTGTTTTTATAAAAACTGCGGCGAACAATAAGAATCCGAACTGTAAAATTGTCGTGCCGATTTACGTCTTATTTATAATGCGTCAAAATCAACCAATCAATCGAAAATATTATATAGAAATACAGTGCAATGGAAAGTAAATGGTTGGAGGATTTCATTTCTCTGGCGGAAACCCATAGCTTCAGCCGCTCTGCAGAGCAGCGTCATGTGACGCAATCGGCTTTTTCGCGCCGTATTAAATCGCTTGAAGCCTGGATTGGAACCGATCTGATCGACCGTACTTCATTCCCGACCAGTCTGACGCGGGAAGGGCATTTGTTTCATGAGCAGGCCATAGCCATGCTCGGTCAGATTAACGATGTCAGATCATTGTTGCGTGAGAATCGGTCCAACACCCAATCCTCAATTGATTTTGCGGTCCACCATACGCTGGCGCTGACCTACACGCCCAAATGGCTGACAGGCCTGAAGTCCGGCATCGGCCCGTTCAATGCGCGGCTGATGGCATCCAATGTGCATGATGCAGTGATGGTGTTAACCGAAGGCGGTTGCGATCTGCTGCTGACTTTTTACCATCCGCTGCAACCGCTGCAACTCGATGCCAACCGCTTCGACATGATGAAAGTGGGATGTGAAAGACTGTGTGCCTACAGTCGCTGCGATCAGTCCGGCCGGGCGGAATTCGCGTTACCGGGAAGTGCCAATGCCCCGCTGCCCTACTTATCCTATGCCGGCACTGCCTATCTCGGCCGCATTGTCGATTTGATCCAGGCCGACGCCATCACTCCGTTGCATCTGGAAAAGCGCTATGAGACTGGGACCGCCGAAGCCTTGAAGATGATGGCGCGGGAAGGTCACGGCATTGCATTCCTGCCGGAGTCAGCAGTCGCTCAGGAACTCGCGCAGCGTCAACTGGTGCGTGCCGACAGCCCGCAACTACGCTGGGAAACCAATATGGAAATCCGCCTGTACCGCGAAAAACCCACCAGCCAAAAGCCGGGCAAGCGCCTGGTTGCACAGTTATGGGATTACCTGCAGTCGCAACACGGCTAGCCGGTCTTCCTTTTTCAGCGTTTTCCACAACTTCCGTTCCAGGTCAGTCATTGTTTGCATAGCCCTATGCAAACAATGACTGACCTATCCGTTGAATTAAATATATATTCGTCTCGGTCTATTCGGAGTGCGACGTGTATTGAAAATACATTCCAATCCGGCGAGAAATAAAGCGATTCAATTCATTGGATTCAATACTAAATAGGGGAATGGATGATGAGTACGAATGGAAAGTATGTGGTCAAGGCCGGCCTGCTAGCTGTCTTGTTTGCTTATGCCGGACTGGCTGCGGCTGCCACTAACTTGGTGTATTGCTCGGAAGGCAGTCCTGAAGGTTTTAATCCGCAGTTCTATACCACCGGCACAACCTTCGATGCCTCGTCGGTGCCGATGTATAACCGCCTGGTCGAATTCGAGCTTGGCACGACCAAGGTAGCCCCGGGGCTGGCAGAGTCCTGGGTAGTGTCTCCTGATGGCTTGACCTACACCTTTACCCTGCGCAAGGGCGTCAAATTCCACAGCAATGCGAAGTTCAAGCCGTCACGCGACTTCAATGCGGACGATGTCCTGTTCAGCTACAACCGAATGGCAGACCCCGCACATCCATTCCACAAAACGGCACACGGTCAGACTTTTGCCTATTTTGAAGACATGGGCATGAGTAAAATCGTCGACAAACTAG
>JBDSCZ010000397.1:0-2204 GCA_039920865.1 Burkholderiaceae bacterium | reverse complement strand
TGATGTTTGCCATTGATGGGCGCATTCTATATGACAGAGGCGGCAGCGAGATTTTGCTGATAAGGCTCTACAATATGGCCTACTGTGGCTGGGATGGGAGCGCTTGGCGTATCCGTTGTCACGAATGGTTTAATCGTTTTTTTATTTGAAAGCCCGCTTTTCTGTGCCGCATCTTTCTGATACAACTTCCGGCATTGCCTGCGCAGACAGTGCCGTTTTTGCCCTGCTCGATGATTGTGACGCCAGCGCCACTGAGCCACGCTCCCGCCTTTACTCGGAACATGTCGAGACGTTACGTTGCAGTGACAGTCGAGGGTTTTCCGCACTGCTCACCCAGATGGAGCAGGGGCTGCAACGCGGCTTGCATGCGGTCGGCCTGTTTTCCTATGAGCTCGGCCCGGAATTGATGGGAACTGCGCAGCATTCAGGTGAACAACCCTTGGTGCAAATTCTGCTATTTAAAAGCTATCAGAAACTTTCTGCCGAACAAGTGCAGGAATGGCTGGTCAAGCAATGCAAGATTCAGTCGAACCATACGCATGGACATGGGTTCAGTGCGGGTATTGCCAACATTCAGTCTAATATCAATGAAAGTCAGTTTGCTCAAGCGATCGCCCGGATCCGCGCCTATATCGCGGCTGGTGATATCTATCAGGCCAATTACACCTATCGTTTGCGTTTTGATGCTTTTGGCAGTTTGCATGCGTTATACCTGCGTTTGCGCCAGCGTCAGCCGGTACCGTATGGCGCTCTGATCGCGTTGCCGGGCGGGGGCGCAGTGTTGTCGTTTTCGCCCGAGTTATTTCTGCGGCACGAAAATGGCCGGCTGACAGCATGTCCTATGAAGGGGACCGCACCGGCTGGCGCTGACTTCCGGCAGGATGCTGTCAACGCGCAGGCGCTTGCAAGTGACCCCAAGAACAGGGCGGAAAACTTGATGATTGTAGATTTGCTGCGCAATGATCTCGGGCGTATTGCTGCGCTGGGTTCGGTGACAGTGCCGGAATTGTTCACTGTCAAGCGCTACAGCAGCGTGCTGCAGATGACGTCGACCATCCGCGCCCAATTGCGTGAGAACGTCACTCTGGAGCAACTGTTCACCGCGCTTTATCCTTGCGGCTCCATCACCGGCGCACCCAAGCACCGTGCAATGCAGGTCATCCGCGAACTGGAGTCGGATCCGCGCGGGATCTACACCGGCAGCATTGGCTGGTTCGATCCGATTCCGAGTGGTGCAGCACAAAAAATCGGCGACTTCTGTCTTTCCGTTCCAATTCGCACCCTGACCTTGCAAGCTCCACGCATCGATGGTATTTGTGAAGGCGAAATGGGCGTGGGAGCCGGTATCGTGCACGATAGCGAAAGTACAGAAGAATATGCCGAGTGTCAGCTGAAAGCCCGATTTTTGACGGGTTTGCAAAATGACTTTAATTTGTTCGAGACCCTGTATGCAACGCGCAAGGAGGGTTATCACCACCTTGCGCTACATTTGAGACGCCTGCACGCATCCGCCGATTACTTTGGATTTGCTTATACAGAGGACCGGGTACGCAATGCTTTGGAAAATGCCCTCGCCAAGCTGCCGCTGAATGGCGCATGCCGGGCCAGGTTGTTACTGGATCAAACAGGTCAGTGCATGGTTCAGACTGCGCCCCTGATGCCGTTGCCGACGCAAGTCAAGGTCCTGATAAGCGTACATCCCACCAACGCGGCAGATTTGTTCCTGCGTCACAAGACGACGCTGAGGGCGCGTTACGACGCCGCCTGGCGTAACGCCGAAATGCGCGGGGCTTTCGATACGATATTTACTAATACCGAGGGCGAATTAACCGAGGGCGGGCGCAGCAATATTTTCCTTCAGATACAAGGGCGTTGGTATACCCCACTGCTGGCATCCGGTGTTCTGCCCGGCGTAATGCGCAGCGTACTATTGTCCGATCCGCAATGGGCCGCCAGCGAGTGTCGTCTGACATTGGCAGATTTGCGTACCGCTGAGAAGATAGTGGTTTGCAATGCGCTGCGCGGTGCGGTGGCTGCAGTTGTAGAGTGGCCGAATTTGGATGTGTAATTAGTATTTGAAAAGCGCTTGCCAAAGTTTGGCAACGTTTGCTATAGTTCGGCTCCCGTTGCAAGACGGGGCAAAAAGAAGGTGCAGCAGTTGGTACGGAAGTCGACAAAACGCGGGGCGCAGGGAGGTGAAGTAA
>JBDSCZ010000396.1:0-15841 GCA_039920865.1 Burkholderiaceae bacterium | reverse complement strand
CAACTGGGTAACCTGCGAGCACACCTGAGGTCAATGTTTCACGAACACCTTTTTCGACTGCTGGGATGTATTCGCGTGGCACTGTGCCGCCTTTAATAGCGTCAATGAACTCGAAGCCCTTGCCAGGCTCTTGCGGTTCGATCTTCAGTACCACATGGCCGTACTGTCCACGACCACCTGACTGCTTGACGAATTTACCTTCAATTTCTTCGCAAGTCTTACGAATGGTTTCACGATAGGCAACTTGTGGCTTACCAACGGTCGCTTCGACGTTGAATTCCCGCTTCATACGATCAACGATAATATCCAGATGCAACTCACCCATACCAGCAATGATAGTCTGCCCCGATTCCTCGTCCGTCTTAACGCGGAACGAAGGATCTTCCGCCGCTAAGCGATTCAGCGCCAGGCCCATTTTTTCCTGGTCCTGCTTTGTCTTCGGCTCCACAGCTTGAGAAATCACAGGCTCAGGGAAAACCATACGTTCGAGGACAATAATTGCTTTATCGTCGCACAAAGTATCGCCAGTGGTTGTATCCTTCAAACCAACTACCGCAGCGATATCACCCGCGAGCATTTCTTTAATTTCTTCGCGCTGATTCGCATGCATCTGAACGATACGGCCAATGCGCTCTTTCTTCTGCTTAACAGAATTAAAAACAGTATCGCCTGAATTCAGCGTACCTGAATAGCAGCGGATAAAGCACAACTGACCAACGAACGGATCCGTTGCAATTTTGAATGCCAAAGCAGAGAATTTTTCGTTATCTGCTGATTTGCGCACTACTGGCTCATCATCTTCGCTCAGACCTGGCACAGGAGGAATATCTATTGGCGATGGCAAGTACTCAACCACGGCATCCAGCATTGCCTGAACACCTTTGTTCTTAAATGCTGTACCGCACATCATAGGAACAATTTCAGATGCAATAGTACGTTGACGCAAGGCGAGTTTGATTTCAACATCAGTCAAATCGCCTTCCTCCAGATACTTATTCATCAGTTCTTCTGATGCTTCAGCTGCAGCTTCCACCATGTTTTCGCGCCATTTTTTGGCAAGAGCAAGCAGGTTTTCTGGAATATCACGGTACTCGAACTTCATACCTTGCGATGCGGTATCCCAATAAATAGCCTTCATTTTTATCAGATCGACCACGCCTTCGAAAGTATCTTCAGCGCCGATAGGAACCTGCAAGGGAACTGGATTAGCTTTCAAACGCGCACGCATTTGATCATAGACTTTAAAGAAGTTTGCGCCAGTTCGATCCATCTTGTTGACGAATGCCAGACGGGGAACCTTGTATTTGTTAGCTTGACGCCAAACTGTTTCAGACTGAGGCTGAACACCGCCAACCGCACAGTACACCATGCAGGCACCATCAAGCACGCGCATCGAACGCTCAACTTCAATAGTGAAATCGACGTGACCTGGAGTATCAATAATATTGATGTGATGCTCAGGGAAGTTATTTGCCATGCCCTTCCAGAAGCATGTGGTCGCAGCAGACGTGATCGTAATACCACGCTCTTGCTCCTGCTCCATCCAATCCATCGTGGCGGCGCCATCGTGCACTTCACCAATTTTGTGACTTACACCGGTATAAAACAGAACGCGTTCAGTCGTAGTTGTCTTGCCAGCATCGATATGCGCTGAAATACCAATATTGCGGTAATACTCAATGGGGGTCTTGCGAGCCATATTCAATCCTAAATTTTTAATGCGCAAAACCGAGCGCCATTTTCTAAAAAAATGTGCCCGGTTTTGAACAAATTAATCACGCAATTAACAACCTTCGCGCATCCGAAGGAGCCATCGCTCAATCAGTTAAAAGCGGAAATGGGAGAAAGCCTTATTCGCATCAGCCATACGATGGACTTCATCGCGCTTCTTCATTGCGCCGCCGCGGCCTTCTGCGGCCTCCAGCAATTCACCACCCAAGCGTTGCGGCATGGATTTTTCACTGCGCTTGTTAGCCGCCTCACGCAACCAACGCATAGACAGCGCCATCCGACGAACCGGACGCACCTCAACAGGAACCTGATAATTGGCGCCGCCAACACGACGGGACTTCACCTCAACCATCGGTTTACAGTTACCAATCGCAGTAGCGAACACTTCCAGCGGGTCTTTACCCGACTTGCTCTGGATATGTTCAAACGCACCGTAGATAATATTTTCAGCAACTGATTTTTTACCAGAAAGCATTAAAACATTTACAAATTTTGCGACATCAACATTACCGAATTTTGGATCCGGCAGGATTTCTCGCTTGGGGACTTCACGACGACGTGGCATTTCGATTCCTTTAATATCTTCAGTTGAATGCACTCTGGGCGCATTCGCGAATGACCATCATAATCACTCACTTACTCGGCCCATTCGGGACCGACAACAACTCCTTCAGCAATAAATGCCGAGGAAACAATTACTTCTTAGCAGCTTTAGCACGCTTGGTACCATACTTGGAACGTGATTGCTTACGATCCTTAACGCCCTGCGTATCCAATGCGCCGCGCACCATATGATAGCGAACACCAGGCAAATCCTTAACACGACCGCCGCGCAGCAGAACCACACTATGCTCTTGCAAGTTATGGCCCTCACCACCGATGTACGAGATAACCTCGAAACCATTGGTGAGACGCACTTTTGCCACTTTACGCAATGCCGAGTTTGGCTTTTTTGGTGTCGTTGTGTAGACGCGAGTGCATACTCCGCGCTTTTGCGGGCTGTTTTCCAGCGCCGGCGATTTGCTTTTGACACGCGCAGAAACGCGTGGCTGGCGAATCAATTGATTGATGGTTGGCATCGTTATAAATCCAACAAAATTACAACATTAATAACATGGCCCTAAAATTCGTACTATAGGACACATACTTGGTACAACAGCGCATGCAATGCGCTACTTGATTTAAAACTCAGAAAATGCTCTTAACTTAAAATCGAGAACTGACTAGTCTAAACCAGTGCAAAACAGCAGTCAACTAATGCCTTATTTAGGCGGCGAATATTTGCAACCATTGTTGTTAATACAGAACCCTCAGTTAAGCAGTCGAATCAGGCCGACTGGATCTGAAAAAAACTAAATTTGAGGTCGGAAGTGCGCAGCTAAAAAAATAACAATAGAGAGTATATCGAAATATATGCCACTTCCCGCATGCATTTCGAGCAGATTAAACAATACTGCCTAAGTATTGATATATTAACCGCCTATTCACCACCTCCGTCAAAAATTCATTTGTGTTGCAGACATAAACAGGAATTACAATTAGGCATCAAAAAAAAATACCAAATACATCAATTTTGCTTTGGTCTATTTCAAGTCGAATTCTGTCTAATAATAAAAAACGGTACCAGAGTTAGGCCCCAGTACCGTCTAGTTATTTACAAATGCATCAGGCTCAGGCTACGCTTCGCCGTCCGCGTTGCCGCTTACTTCTGTAATGTCATTTTCAGCCTCGGTGATACGTGCGGCTTTTTCAGATTGCAAGAGTGCGGTTCGCTCTTCCGCTTCCCAGCTTTCTTTTAGCTTGCGTGCGCGGTGAAACGCCAACCCCGTACCCGCCGGAATCAGGCGGCCAACAATTACGTTTTCTTTTAACCCACGCAGTCCATCCCGTTTGCCCATGATTGCAGCCTCAGTCAGAACACGCGTTGTTTCCTGGAAGGATGCAGCGGAAATGAATGAATCGGTCGAGAGTGATGCTTTGGTAATACCGAGCAGAATATTTTCATATGTCGCAGGGATTTTACCTGCCGCAACTACCCGATCATTTTCATCGAGCAATTCCGAACGCTCAACCTGCTCACCGACGATGTAATTAGCGTCACCGGCATCGACTATCTGCACTCGCCGCAACATCTGACGGACGATCACTTCAATGTGCTTATCATTGATTTTCACGCCTTGCAGCCTGTATACGTCTTGCACTTCGTCAACGATGTACCGCGCTAACTCTTCAATTCCCAACAGACGCAAGATATCTTGCGGATCACGGGGGCCGTCTACAATCATCTCCCCCTTGTTCACGACTTGGCCGTCATGCACCAATACCTGCTTTTCTTTGGCAATCAAGAACTCATGCTTGTTACCATCCATATCGGTAATTTCAAGCCGCTGTTTGCCCTTGGTTTCTTTACCGAACGCAACGGTACCGGTGACTTCTGCCAACATACCGGCGTCTTTAGGCGAACGCGCTTCAAACAACTCGGCTACCCGCGGCAAACCACCGGTGATATCACGCGTTTTCTGCGATTCAGTCGGAATACGAGCCAGCACTTCACCTACAGTAACTTGCTGACCATCTTTTACCATGATCAGTGCACCAACAGGGAGGCCAATCGTTACCGCATGCTCGGTGCCAGCAATCTTAACTTCCTCGCCCTGCTCATTCAATAGCTTGACTTGCGGGCGCATTGTCTTAGTGACTGATCCACGACGCTTGGCATCAATTGCAACCAGGGTAGATAGGCCAGTCACTTCATCAACTTGCTTGGCTACAGTCACACCTTCTTCAACATTCTCAAAATGCACTGTACCGGCATATTCAGTGATGATTGGACGGGTCAACGGATCCCAGGTCGCCAACACAACACCGGCCTTGATGATCAAGCCATCCTTGACTGCAAGCGTGGCGCCATACGGCACCTTGTGGCGTTCACGTTCACGGCCGTAATCGTCAGTAATCAAGACCTCGCCGGAGCGAGAAATGACGATTTGGTCGCCCTTGCCATTGGTAACATAACGCATGGTCGCAGTAAAACGGATGGTGCCACTCGATTTAGCCTCCACACCGGATGCAACTGCTGCACGGGATGCTGCGCCACCAATATGGAAAGTACGCATGGTCAACTGCGTACCTGGTTCACCGATCGATTGGGCAGCAATCACGCCGACTGCTTCGCCCGCATTGACCAGCACACCACGACCAAGGTCGCGGCCATAACACTTGCCACACAAACCGAAGCGGGTATCGCACGTCAGTGGAGTGCGAACCTTAACTTCATCAATCCCCAAGCGTTCGATTTCTTCAACCATGTCTTCATCAAGCAAAGTGCCTGACTCATACAGGGTAGCCTGCGTCTCAGGATTGATGATGTCGTTTACAGCCACCCGGCCCAAAATACGATCGCGCAACGCTTCAATGACTTCGCCGCCTTCAACCAGCGCTTTCATTACGGCACCATTTGAAGTGCCGCAGTCATCTTCAATTACGACCAGATCCTGTGTCACATCGACTAATCGACGCGTCAGGTAACCGGAGTTTGCAGTTTTGAGCGCAGTATCCGCCAAACCTTTACGCGCGCCGTGCGTCGAGATGAAGTACTGCAAAACATTCAACCCTTCGCGGAAGTTGGCGGTAATAGGCGTCTCGATAATCGAGCCATCCGGCTTGGCCATCAGGCCACGCATACCTGCCAACTGGCGAATCTGTGCCGCAGAACCACGCGCACCGGAGTCGGCCATCATGTAAATTGCATTAAAGGACTCTTGAGTCGACTTGACGCCATCGCGCTTGATGACATCTTCAACCTTGAGTTGATCCATCATGGCCTTGCCGACTTCGTCACCGGTCTTGCCCCAGATATCGACCACTTTATTGTAGCGTTCGCCGGACGTCACCAAACCTGACGAGTACTGTTGCTCGATCTGCTTGACTTCATGTTCAGCGGCAGCGATCAAGGTTACCTTTTGTGGCGGCACCAGCATATCATCGATACAAATCGAAATGCCGGCGCGCGTTGCCAATCGGAAACCTGACTGCATTAATTGGTCAGCAAACACAACCGTAGCGCGCAAGCCGCACTTACGGAACGATGTATTGATCAGTTTCGAAATTTCTTTCTTCTTCAGTGCCCGGTTCAGTACTGAGAACGGCAGGCCCTTCGGCAGAATTTCAGATAGGATCGCACGACCGATAGTGGTTTCATAACGCGTCACCGTTTTGACAAACTCGCCGCTGACAGCATCTTTCGGATACTCAGTAATACGTACAGTAACGCGCGAGGTCAGTTCGACTTCCTTATTGTCATAGGCACGGATCACCTCAGACACATCCGGGAACATCATCCCTTCATTCTTGCCGTTGATCTTTTCACGCGTCGCGTAATACAGGCCGAGCACGATATCCTGCGACGGAACAATCGACGGCTCACCATTGGATGGGAACAGAATGTTATTGGAAGCCAGCATCAATGTGCGCGCTTCCATCTGCGCCTCAATCGACAACGGTACGTGGACTGCCATCTGATCGCCATCGAAGTCGGCGTTAAACGCAGCGCACACCAATGGATGCAATTGAATGGCCTTGCCTTCAATCAGTACCGGTTCGAACGCCTGGATACCCAGGCGATGCAGTGTCGGAGCACGATTGAGCATCACCGGATGTTCACGAATCACGTCTTCCAGGATGTCCCACACTACAGGCTCTTGAATTTCAACCAGTTTTTTGGCTGCCTTGATCGTGGTCGCCAAGCCCATCAATTCCAGCTTGTTGAAAATGAATGGCTTGAACAGCTCCAGCGCCATCAGTTTCGGCAAGCCGCATTGATGCAATTTCAACTGTGGCCCTACAACAATCACGGAGCGACCCGAGTAATCGACGCGCTTGCCCAGCAAGTTCTGACGGAAGCGACCGCCCTTGCCCTTGATCATCTCGGCCAGTGATTTCAGCGGGCGCTTGTTGGCGCCAGTCATAGCTTTACCGCGGCGACCGTTATCGAGCAGGGAATCGACTGCTTCCTGCAGCATCCGCTTTTCATTGCGGGTGATGATTTCTGGTGCGCGCAATTCCATCAAGCGCTTCAGACGGTTGTTACGGTTGATGACGCGGCGATACAGATCATTCAGATCGGAAGTTGCAAAACGGCCACCGTCTAGTGGCACCAATGGCCGAAGTTCGGGCGGCAGCACTGGCAAAACCTCCATGATCATCCAGTCCGGTTTGATCCCGGAACGCTGGAATGCCTCAAGCACTTTCAGGCGCTTTGCATATTTCTTGATCTTGGCTTCGGACTTTGACTCTTTCAGTTCGACGCGCAGCGTTTCTGCATCGCGGTGTATGTCGATCGAGCGCAGCAACTCACGGATACCTTCGGCTCCCATGAAGGCCGTAAAATCGTCGCCATACTCATCATACTTTGCAGCGTAATCATCCTCCGACATGATTTGGCATTTTTTCAGCGGAGTCATGCCCGGATCGGTCACGACGTAGGCTTCGAAATACAGTACGCGCTCAATATCGCGCAAAGTCATGTCGAGCACCATTCCCAGACGCGACGGCAGCGATTTCAGGAACCAAATATGCGCAGTCGGCGATGCTAATTCGATGTGACCCATGCGTTCACGACGAACTTTTGCGAGCGTGACTTCAACGCCGCATTTTTCACAAATAACGCCGCGGTGCTTCAGACGCTTGTACTTACCGCACAGGCATTCATAGTCCTTGATCGGGCCAAATATCTTGGCACAGAATAGACCGTCGCGCTCCGGCTTAAAAGTACGATAGTTGATAGTTTCGGGTTTTTTAACTTCCCCGTATGACCAGGAACGGATTTTTTCCGGCGATGCTAGGCCGATTTTAATCGCGTCAAATTGTTCATTTTGTTGAACTTGCTTGAATAAATCGAGCAGTGCTTTCATGTATCACTCCAGGTTGGCGTGAAAAAATTTATTATTTAAATTGAGCCTCTGGGGCTCAAAATCGTGCTCGGATCACGACAGCCCTTTCTTCAAGGCAATCGTGACCCTGCCGCCCGATTAGTTGCGCTCTAAATCAATGTCGATACCCAGCGACCGGATTTCTTTCACCAACACATTGAAAGATTCCGGCATGCCTGCATCAATGACGTGATCGCCCTTGACCAGATTCTCATACACTTTAGTACGCCCGTTCACGTCATCGGATTTGACTGTTAACATCTCTTGCAAGACATATGAGGCGCCATACGCTTCCAGAGCCCACACTTCCATCTCGCCGAAACGTTGCCCACCAAACTGTGCTTTTCCGCCCAAAGGTTGTTGAGTGACAAGTGAGTAAGGGCCAGTGGAACGCGCATGCATTTTGTCATCAACCAGATGATGCAGTTTGAGCATGTGCATGTAACCAACAGTGACAGAACGCTCGAACGCTTCGCCGGTACGTCCGTCGTACATGGTTACCTGGTTTTTAGATGGCGTCATCCCGAGCTGTTTTGCGATTGGCTCCGGATAGGCCAAATCAAGCATGCGGCTAATCTCTTCCTCATTGGCGCCATCAAATACAGGAGTTGCGAAAGGCACGCCATTTTTGAGATTATTGGCAAGATCGATAATTTCCTCATCCGAGAAACTATCTAGATCCTCGCTCTTGCCCGTCTCGTTGTAGATTGTAGCCAAGAATTTGCGCAATTCTGTTGCTTTGGCATGTATCTTCAGCATTTCACCGATACGCAAGCCCAAGCCTTTGGCAGCCCAGCCCAAGTGGACCTCCAGAACCTGACCAACGTTCATGCGCGACGGTACGCCCAACGGATTAAGCACAACGTCCGCCGGAGTACCGTCAGCCATATACGGCATGTCTTCTACAGGAATAATTCGCGATACCACGCCTTTATTGCCATGGCGCCCCGCCATCTTGTCGCCAGACTGCAGGCGACGCTTGACGGCCAGATATACCTTGACCATCTTTTGCACGCCAGGCGGCAAATCATCGCCTTGCGTCAGCTTGGTGCGTTTTTCTTCAAAATCAAGATCGAACTGATGCCGCTTCTCGGCAATGGATTCCTTGATGGCTTCCAGCGAGTTTGCGCTTTCATCATCGGAAGGTCGAATATCAAACCAGTGGTATTTATCGATATCAGCCAAGTATTCCTTGGTAACTTTCGCACCCTTGGCCAATTTCTTCGGGCCGCCATTGACTGCCTTGCCAATCAACATTTTTTCCAGACGATGGAACGCGTCGCCTTCGACGATGCGCAACTGATCATTCAAATCAAGACGGTACCGTTTCAGTTCATCGTCGATAATTTGCTGAGCCCGCTTGTCACGCTGAATGCCTTCGCGCGTAAATACCTGCACATCAATGACAGTGCCGATCATCCCGGACGGCACGCGCAGCGATGTATCTTTCACATCAGATGCTTTTTCACCGAAAATTGCACGCAGCAATTTCTCTTCCGGAGTCAATTGCGTCTCGCCTTTAGGCGTGACCTTACCGACCAGCGTGTCGCCAGCAGTAACTTCCGCGCCGATATAAACAATACCGGCCTCATCCAGACGTGCCAATTGATTCTCGGCCAGATTAGAGATATCGCGCGTAATCTCTTCGGCACCGAGTTTGGTGTCGCGTGCAACAACCGACAATTCCTCGATATGAATTGAAGTATACCGATCGTCTTCCACTACTTTCTCGGAAATCAGAATCGAATCTTCAAAGTTCAGACCGTTCCAAGGCATAAATGCGACCAGCATGTTTTGACCAAGCGCCAGCTCTCCTAGATCGGTCGATGCACCATCTGCAATGACGTCATTCTTGGCAACACGGTCACCGACTTTGACGATAGGGCGCTGATTGATATTGGTATTCTGATTCGAGCGCGTATATTTGATCAAATTATAAATATCAACGCCTACTTCGCCGGCCGTCGCCTCATCATCATTGACGCGGATAACAACACGACCCGCATCAATATAATCGACTCTACCGCCGCGCAACGCCTGTACCGTAGTCCCAGAGTCGATCGCAACCGTACGCTCAATCCCGGTTCCGACAAACGCCTTTTCCGGACGCAGACATGGCACCGCCTGACGCTGCATGTTGGCACCCATCAATGCACGGTTCGCATCATCGTGCTCCAGGAATGGAATGAGTGAGGCTGCCACCGACACAACTTGGCCAGGGGCCACGTCCATGTATTGAATACGCTCTGGGGATACCAGCAGGGTTTCGCCTGCCTCACGCGCGGAAACCAGCTCATCGGAAAGTTTGCCGGTGCTATCGATAGTCGCATTCGCTTGCGCGATAATATAGCGACCCTCTTCAATTGCCGACAAATAGTCGATCTGGCTGGTTATCTTGCTGCCTTCCACTTTACGATATGGCGTTTCCAGAAAACCGTATTCGTTTAGACGCGCATACAAAGCTAGCGAGTTGATCAAGCCGATGTTCGGGCCTTCCGGAGTTTCAATTGGGCAGACACGACCGTAATGGGTAGGATGCACGTCGCGCACCTCAAAACCGGCCCGTTCCCGTGTCAAGCCGCCCGGCCCAAGAGCTGAAACGCGGCGTTTATGGGTAATTTCAGATAATGGATTGGTCTGATCCATAAACTGCGATAACTGGGACGATCCGAAAAATTCACGAATGGCGGCAGAAATCGGTTTAGAGTTGATCAGGTCGTGCGGCATCAAATTGTCAGCCTCCGCTTGACCAAGTCGCTCCTTGACAGCACGCTCGACACGCACCAAACCAGCGCGGAACTGATTCTCAGCCAGTTCGCCTACACAGCGGACACGCCGATTACCGAGGTGGTCGATATCATCGACTTCACCACGACCATTGCGCAATTCAACCAGAATCTTGATGACCGCAAGTACGTCTTCATTCGACAATGTCATTGAACCTGTCAGTTCATCACGTCCAATGCGGCGATTGAACTTCATGCGACCGACAGCCGACAAGTCGTAACGGTCTGCGTTATAGAACAAGCCGTTGAATAATGCCTCGACAGAATCTTCAGTAGGTGGCTCACCAGGGCGCATCATCCGATAAATAGCAACCTTAGCCGCCATCTGATCGTTTGTATCATCAGCGCGCAGAGTTTGGGATATGTATGCACCCTGATCAAGGTCGTTGGTGTACAGCGTTTGTATATCGGCAATATTGGCTTCACGCAAACGTGCCAGCAACTCTTCAGTCAGTTCATCGTTGGCGCTAGCTACGATTTCGCCAGTATCGACATTAACTATATTCTTGGCCAACACGCGACCGAGCAAATAATCCTCAGTTACCGACAAGTGCTTGATACCTGCGGCTTCGATTTCACGCACTTGCTTGGCGTTAATACGCTTGTCTTTCGTCACCAGCGACTTGCCCGACTTGTCAACCACGTCAAAACGCGCAACCTCACCGCGCAGGCGCTCCGCCACAAATTCCATCTCAGCCCCATCGGAGCGCAGCATGAAATTATCAAAGACGAAGAAATTGGCAAGAATTTGCTCAGAGTTCATTCCAATAGCCTTGAGCAATATCGTCACTGGCATCTTGCGGCGGCGATCGACACGGAAAAACAGAATGTCTTTCGGGTCAAATTCATAATCGAGCCACGAGCCACGGTACGGGATGATGCGAGCAGAAAACAATAATTTACCGGAAGAGTGCGTCTTGCCCCTGTCATGCTCAAAAAACACGCCCGGGGAACGGTGCAACTGAGAAACTATGACACGCTCAGTACCGTTGATTACGAAAGACCCGGTTGTCGTCATGAGCGGTAATTCGCCCATGTACACTTCCTGCTCTTTCATTTCCTTGACCACTGGCTTGGTAGGCGATTCCTTATCGAGAATCACCAGTCGCACCTTGGCACGCAAAGGCGATGCATAAGTCAGGCCGCGTTGCTGACATTCTTTAACATCAAATGGCGGATCACCCAGAACGTAAGATAAAAATTCGAGGCGAGCAAAGCCGTTATGGGACACAATCGGAAAAATTGACGTGAAGGCAGACTGCAAACCCTCATTTTTCCGCTGGGATGGTGTTTTTTCCGTTTGCAAAAAGCCTAAATATGACTCAAGCTGGGTTGCCAACAAGTACGGAACTGGATGGACGTTAGCACGCTTCGCGAATGATTTACGAATACGCTTTTTCTCGGTAAATGAGTAATGCATGGACACTCCATGAGTGACAGAAAGGATAGAGAATTCAGGATTCGAGCGCCTGCAAGCATTGCCTACAAATCTACGAAACCTCAAGTCTCAACCCTTCGAGATCAACTTGGCTTAGCGGAAACAACTCTTTGACTATTGGGCACAGCTATATAAAAAAACCGAAACGACAAAGGAGCCAAAGCAGAATTCTCTCTTTTCAGAGAAAATTCTGCATTTTGACTCCTGCGCAGCAATATGCGCTTACAAACTGGAATTACTTGATTTCGGCTTTTGCGCCAGCGTCTTCCAATTTTTTCTTTGCTGCTTCTGCATCCGCTTTCGATACAGATTCCTTGATTGGCTTCGGCGCACCGTCAACCAAGTCTTTTGCTTCTTTCAAGCCCAAGCCAGTGAGTTCACGAACAGCTTTAATAACACTAACTTTGTTAGCGCCAAATTCAGTCAGAACTACGGTGAACTCTGTTTGCTCTTCAACAACAGCAGCACCTGCGGCAGGACCAGCGGCTGACATTGCAGCTGCTGAAACGCCGAACTTTTCTTCAAACGCCTTAACCAAGTCATTCAAGTCCATTACGGACATTGCGCCTACGGCTTCAAGGATATCGTCTTTGCTAATTGCCATTTGAAACTCCTAAATTGATTCTGTGTTTACATCTAATCGATTTTGACAAAAAATAATGCCGAGAAAACAATGCTAAATATTTAGCAAGTTATGCTGTCTCTGCTTCTTTCTTTGCTGCCAAAGCAGCCAAACCACGCGCAAAACCTGCAACCGGCGCCTGCATCATACCCAATACCTGGGCCAGCAGAACTTCACGGCTAGGAATGCTTGCCAACGCAGCAACACCCGCTTTATCAAGCGACTTTCCTGCGTAGTTACCTGCCTTAACAACCAGTTTGTCATTACCCTTGGCAAAGTCATGAATGACTTTGGCAGCGGCAACGGCGTCCTCGGAGATCGAATAGATCAACGGACCGGTCATTTCGGAGGCGAGGCTTGCAAATACTGTACCCTCAACTGCGCGACGCGCCAGTGTGTTTTTAAACACTCGCAAGTACACGCCCTGGGCACGCGCTTTGGCACGTAATTGTGTCAAATGACTAACCTGGATGCCACGATATTCGGCCACGACGATAGTCTGTGCAGATGATACTTTTGCAGAGATTTCAGCGACGACGGCCTTTTTGTCATTCAGATTGAGACTCACGGTCAACCTCCAATTATGATGCGCAACATACTATCCATAAGCGAATAGCCATCTTGCATCGGTTCGAACACGGCGTCCGAAGTTAGGAGTTCAGAGCTGACAAACCAGCGTAGAGACTACAAAACTTGATCGGGTACACCATCTGCGCTGGGTACTTATGATTACGCATAAGCGATTTAACATTGCACATAATTAACTGTGCGTTGCCCAACGGTCTTTGACTTACTGGAGTTATCCCAATGTACTGGCATAACTCCAACCCAAAGATATGCCTGATGCCGTGACGGCAACAGGTCTTGATATTTCCGCCAATTAGGCGACCAAAGTACCCTGATCTACACGGACACCAACGCCCATTGTCGACGAAATGGAAACCTTGCGCAGATAAACACCTTTGCTTGACACTGGCTTGGCTTTACCCAAGGCCTCAATCAGTGCCAGCAAGTTCGATTTCAGCGCTTCATCACTAAACGATTTGCGGCCGATAGTTGCGTGAATGATACCGCTCTTATCAGTGCGATATTGAATCTGGCCTGCTTTTGCATTTTTAACTGCAGTTGCTACATCGGGCGTAACAGTGCCAACCTTAGGGTTAGGCATCAAGCCGCGCGGGCCCAGAATCTGACCCAATGTACCAACGATACGCATGGTGTCTGGCGAGGCGATAACGATATCGAATGGCATATTACCAGCCTTGATTTGCTCAGCAAGATCTTCCATGCCGACAATGTCTGCGCCTGCAGCTTTTGCCTGCTCAGCCTTCTCACCGGTAGCGAACACAGCAACGCGCACTGTTTTTCCCGTACCGGCTGGCAATACTACCGAGCCACGAACAACCTGATCAGATTTTTTTGGATCAACGCCCAGCTGAACTGATACATCTATTGATTCATTGAATTTGGCAGTTGCGCACTCCTTGACAATCGCCATTGCGCTGTCATAGGAATAAGCTTTAGTGCTATCGACCTTGGTCTTGAATACTTTTGCGCGCTTGGATAACTTAGCCATTACAGACCCTCCACCGTGATGCCCATCGAACGTGCCGAACCGGCAATGGTACGCACTGCTGCATCCATGTCAGCAGCGGTAAGGTCCGGTCGTTTTAAAATGGCGATTTCCTCAGCCTGTTGACGTGTCAGCTTACCGACCTTGTCAGTATGCGGCTTTGGAGAACCTTTCTGAATACCAGCAGCTTTTTTGATCAAAAAAGTTGCAGGTGGTGTCTTCATCACAAAAGTGAAAGACTTGTCTGCAAATGCAGTAATCACGACAGGAATCGGCATGCCTGGCTCTACACCTTGCGTCTGCGCGTTAAACGCTTTGCAGAACTCCATGATGTTCAAACCGCGCTGACCAAGTGCAGGTCCAATTGGTGGTGATGGATTTGCCTTACCAGCTGGTACTTGCAGCTTGATAAAACCTATGATTTTCTTTGCCATGATGGCTCCTGCTTAGGTTGAGTATTATCGCCTGTTCCCCTGCCACTGGCAGATTATTAGGGCTCCTCCCTGGATTTTACAAATTTGACTTTGCAGCACTCCAGGTAAGCGCTTTATTAATACTCGTACAAAATGCTGCTTATACTTTTTCCACCTGAGCGAACTCCAGCTCTACCGGTGTTGCACGACCGAAAATAGTAACCGTGACACGCACCCGAGATTTCTCGTAAAAAACCTCCTCGACATTGCCATTGAAATCGGTGAATGGACCATCCTTGATGCGAACCAATTCACCCACCTCATAAAGAACCTTCGGACGAGGTTTTTCGACGCCTTCCTGCATTTGCTGCATGATCTTATCGATCTCGCGCGCGGGAACAGGTGTCGGCTTATTCGATTTACCGCCAATAAAACCGGTTACTTTGTTGGTATTCTTAACAAGATGCCAAGTTTCATCGGTCATTTCCATTTCTACCAGTACATAGCCTGGAAAAAAACGTCTTTCTGTAACAGTTTTCTGACCGTTCTTGACCTCAATCACTTCTTCAGTAGGTACCAATATCTGACCAAACTGGTCTTGCATTCCAGCACGCTCGATACGCTCAGTCAATGCACGCTGCACGCTTTTTTCCATTCCGGAATAGGCGTGCACTACATACCAACGCTTTTTGCTGGCCGGCGCTGCAACTGCTGCAGATTCCTGCGCGACGTCTTGTATATTTTCGCTCATTATTTTCTCCAGCCAAGCACGATGTCATACAACAAGAATTCGAGCAACTTATCGGTTCCCCACAGGAAAACAGACATTACAAGTACGAACCCAAAAACAATCGCCGTCATTTGCATCGCCTGCTTACGCTTTGGCCATACGACTTTTTTAGTTTCACGCACCGAATCATTAGCGAAACTAATGAATTCACGACCCGAAGTCGAGGTCCAGGCGATCGCGATGGCGACCAACATTGCCGCAAACAAAACGCCAGCTCGCACCAGCGTTGATTTATCCGACAGATAATAAAAACCGACTACACCCGCAATCACGGCGCCTACCGATAATGCGATTTTAAGTTTATCGCTCGACGTGGTGACGGTTTGAATGGGATGATTTGACATACAGTTTGACTTTCGATGCCATTGCGGCTGAATCTGTGGCAGGGGCGGAGGGAATCGAACCCCCAACCTTCGGTTTTGGAGACCGACGCTCTGCCAATTGAGCTACACCCCTACATTTAAAACGATAACTTGTATTGGCACTGCGAGGAAGGACAACTCCCACCTCGCAGAACAAGAATTTTTACTCAAGAATCTTTGCAACGACGCCAGCACC
>JBDSCZ010000395.1:0-3218 GCA_039920865.1 Burkholderiaceae bacterium | reverse complement strand
ACCATGGATACAATACGCGAGGCCGCTCGATATACGACGTCACCCTTTCCCACTACCTGACGGCTACATCATGTTGCACGACTATTTTCGCCGCACCGGCTTTCGCCGTCAGCTGACAATCATTGTTACTAGCGCCATCCTGGCCCTGGCGCTGTTTTCGTCCCTGATAAACTCGTGGGAAACCAGCCGACGCATGAGAGGTTATCTGAGCGAGCAAGGCCAGCATATTGCCGAGAATCTGGCACGCCAGAGCATTCTGGCCCTGCTGTATCACTCGCCCGACAATGCACGCGAGGTAGTCGCCACAACCCTGGCCTTCCCGGACGTGTTGCAGGTCGAAATCACCGATGCAGCCCATAAAGTCCTGCTGTCCGAAACCAAGACAACTGCAATATTCAAACCGTTTCAACGCCCCCAGCCCGATACAGCCCTGATCCAAGCCAAACTGGGCCAGGAAACCGATGATGCATGGCGCTTCGATGCAGCCGTCCATGATGGGGGGGGCGATGCCTCGCCCTATGATCTTGCCGAGCGCAAACCCAAGCTGCTGGGCTATGTGCATATAGTGCTCAGCAAGAACACCATGAAACGCATGGTGATTTCATTGTTGATAGGCAATCTTGCAATTACACTCTCCTTCGCTATCATCCTGCTGGGGGTCATGCGTCTGCTGACGCGACACTTGATCCGGCCATTAAATACCTTGTCCGGCCTGATGGGCCGCGCCGAGGCCGGCGAATCCGGCATGCGTGCCACCCCCGAAGGCCCGCGCGACATTGTGGAGATGGCGCACGCCTTCAACCAGATGATGATCGTGCTGGAACAGCGGGAAGCGGAATTGAAACAATCCCGCGATCAGGCACTGCACATGGCGCTGATGAAGGCGCAATTCGCCGCCACCGTCAGTCATGAAGTGCGCACCCCGTTGAATGGCGTGATAGGAATGCTCGACGTGCTCAAGGAGATGTCGCTCACGCCGCCGCAGCAGCAGTGCGTTGAGGTGGCCTGCAATTCGGCCCACACATTGATAGATCTGATCAATAACATCCTCGACTTCTCCAAGATGGAAGGCCGCAAGGTGGAACTGGAAGAGATCGACTTCGACTTGCGCAAGCTGCTCGACGAGGTGATCGAGTTGCTCGCGAATCAGGTGCAGCAAAAAGGTCTGGAGCTTGGTTACCTGCTATCCCCCGGCGTGCCTGATCGGATCAAGGGTGATTCGTTACGCTTGCGGCAGGTGTTGCTAAATCTGATCGGCAACGCGGTGAAATTCACCGAACAGGGTGAGGTGGCGGTGCGCATCGCTTGCACTGCAGACGGACTTGATCGCATCATGCTGCGTATCGAAGTGAGCGACACCGGCATCGGCATGGACCAGGACACCGCTGACCATGTGTTCGAATCCTTTGCACAGGCCGACCGCTCCACCACCCGCAAATACGGCGGCACCGGCCTCGGCCTGACCATCAGCAAGCAACTGGTGGAACTGATGGGCGGCGAGATCGGGGTCGTCAGCCAGCGCGGACAGGGCACCACATTCTGGCTCACGATTCTGTGCAAACCAGGCGCGCCGCGGCCCCTCGTGCCCGAACTGCAAGCTCTGCCCGGATTGCGGGTGCTGGTAATGGCAGAAAGCGAAATTGTACGCAGCTTCCTGACGCAAAGCCTGACCTACCACGGCATATCTTGCCACGCTGCAAGCGGCAGTGCCGAGGCGCTGCTGGAACTGGGACGTGCAGAACAGAACCGAACACCTTATTTTCTGGTGATCATGGACCTTAGTGCCAGCGACGGACAAGGTGCAAATCTGGCGCGTCAAATTCGTTCCGATGCAGCATTATCGGGCACTCGTTTATTGCTACTGGATCGCTATGGCGCACCACAGCGTGAACTGCCGGCGGGAGCCGATGGCTATTTGGGAAAACCGTTGCGAATGAATCGTCTGCTGGATGCGATTCAGCTTCTAATGCCAGACCGGGAAACCCACGCAGTTGCTACACCTACTACAGCAACTGCAACCATTGCGTCGCAAGGTCTGACAATTGCGGCCGGCACGCATCGGGTGCTGATAGTGGAAGACAACCGCACCAATCAGGTGGTAGCGGCCGGTATGCTGGGCATCAGCGGCTGCCATAGCACATTTGCCGCCAATGGCTGGGAGGCGATTGAGGCCACCCGTAACAGCCGTTTCGACCTGATCCTGATGGATTGCAACATGCCGGAGATGGACGGCTATGAAGTCACCGCGCATATTCGCAATATAGAAGAGCCGCAGGGGCGACGCACGCCGATTGTCGCCATGACTGCCAATTCCCAACCGGGAGATCTGGAAAAATGCCTGGCTGCAGGCATGGATGATTACCTGGCAAAGCCTCTCACCTTGGTCGCGTTGCGACACAAGCTGGAGCACTGGCTTGCCAAAGGCATAGCAACAGAGCAGACAGTGGATGAAATGCCGCACCTGGCAACGGTTGACGAGTGCCCGCTGGATCGGGCCGTGTTCGACAAGCTGCGTGAAATTCTTGGCCCCGCATTGCAGCATGCAGTGACGCCTTTCCTGGAAGATGTGCCGATCTACCTGGACCAACTGGAGCATGCGATCGGCCAGCGTGACGCTGAAGCAGCACGTGCCGCAGCGCACACCATCAAGGGCTGCAGCAGCAACCTGGGTGCCACCAACCTGACCCGGTGTGCCAAGTCAATCGAAGAGCTGGCTTTAAAGCAACAGATCAATGAGATACGCCTGCTACTGCCGCAGTTGCGTTCAGCCTTTGACGAGGTGGCGCTGCTGCTTGGCAGCGAGGTAGTGCTCGAAAACCAGCGTCCGGCCAAGCCGGAAGAGTCCAGTATTCTGGTGCTGGTGGTGGATGATGACCGCAGTACACGCAACGCCTTGCGCCATACTTTATCAAGAGACGGTTTCCGGGTGGAAGAGGCTGAAAATGGTGCCCAGGCCTTGCAACTGCTCAAGCGCATTAAGCCGGATGTGATCCTGATGGACGCAATGATGCCGGTAATGGACGGCTTTACTACTTGCGCCCGGCTGCAGGAGCAGCCCAACGGGAACGCGATCCCGGTGCTGATGATTACCGCGCTGGAAGATAATCTTTCGGTAGAGCGCGCATTTGCCGCCGGTGCCAGCGACTACATCCCCAAACCGATCCATTTCGCGGTCCTGTCGCAGCGGGTGCGGCGCATCGTCGATGGCAACCGGACCG
>JBDSCZ010000394.1:0-8003 GCA_039920865.1 Burkholderiaceae bacterium | reverse complement strand
AGTATTTCGACGGCAGCCTGGCGAAAATCGACCGCATTCCGCAAGACCTGCGCGCGATCTACGCCACCGCCTTTGAAGTCGAGCCTTCGTGGCTGGTCGAAGCCGCTGCGCGGCGCCAGAAATGGATCGATCAGGCGCAATCGCTGAACATCTACATGGCAGGTGCGTCCGGTAAGAAACTGGATGAAACCTATAAACTGGCATGGCTGCGCGGCCTGAAAACCACCTACTACCTGCGCACCATCGGTGCCACCCATAGCGAGAAATCGACCACCAAGGCCGGTGCATTGAATGCGGTATCGGTCGATGGTGGCAGCTCTGTCGGCGGCTATTCGATGCTGCCTGCTGCCGTTGCAGACGATGTCGCCGGCCCGGCCTGCATGATGCGCCCTGGCGATGCCGGCTTTGAGGAGTGCGAAGCTTGCCAGTGATCAGGTGAAAATTCTGGGGTATATTGTTAAATGCCGATATTGCCGCATATTTTTTCTGGTATTTTATAAATACTATGCTGCGTATATATGCAGAAAAAGGTCTTGAAAATGTTAGGTTGGGATGACGAGGTAACAGCGGTTCCGGCCGCAAGCACAGCGCAGCCGCAAGCTGCAGCGGTTTCGCAACTCGCTGGTGCGCCGGTAAGCGCTGCGATGTTTGCGGCATCGAGCGTGGCGGCAGTCGAAACTTCCGGTCGCGTCAATGCGGCCGACAAGCGCATCATCAACGGCCATACCGATGTGAACCAGCTGGTGCCCTTCAAATACAAATGGGCGTGGGACAAGTATCTGGCCGGCTGCGCCAACCACTGGATGCCGCAAGAGATTAACATGCAGCGCGATATCGAAATGTGGAAGAATCCGAATGGCCTGACCGAAGACGAACGCCGTCTGGTCAAGCGCAATCTCGGTTTTTTCGTCACCGCCGATTCGCTGGCCGCCAACAATATCGTGCTCGGCACCTACCGTCACATCACTGCACCGGAATGCCGCCAGTACCTGCTGCGTCAGGCGTTCGAGGAAGCGATCCATACCCACGCCTACCAATATATCGTCGAGTCGCTGGGGCTGGATGAAGCGGAGATATTCAACGCCTACAACGAAGTGAAGTCGATCCGCGACAAGGATGAATTCCTGATCCCGTTCATCAATTTGCTGACCGATCCGCAGTTCACCACCGGTACCATGGAAAACGACCAGATATTGCTGAAGTCGCTGATCGTCTTCGCTTGCCTGATGGAAGGCTTGTTCTTCTATGTCGGCTTCACCCAAATTCTGGCGCTGGGCCGCCAGAACAAGATGATGGGCGCAGCCGAGCAGTACCAGTACATCCTGCGCGACGAGTCGATGCATTGCAACTTCGGGATCGACCTGATCAACACCATCAAGATGGAAAATCCGCAGTTGTGGACGGCGGAATTTCGTGAAGAGATCAAGGTTTTGTTTTTGCACGCGGTAGAGTTGGAATATCGCTACGCAGAGGATACAATGCCGCGAGGCGTGCTCGGATTGAATGCGCCGATGTTCAAGGGTTATTTGCGCTTCATCGCGAATCGCCGCGCACAGCAGATTGGGCTTGACCCGATGTTCACACAGGAAGAAAATCCGTTTCCATGGATGAGCGAAATGATCGACTTGAAGAAAGAACGCAATTTTTTCGAGACCCGTGTCATCGAGTATCAAACCGGCGGCGCACTCAACTGGGAATCAACATCCGGCAGTATCGAATCGATTGCCTAATGGCTGTCGCAAGCAACGCAAAAATGGAAAATTATCACCCCATTTTATGGACAGAAGAAAATCAGATTGTCCTTGCCAGTTTCTGCCGCCGGACCTGACCAAGTCAGACGAGGCGGTTTTTTCTTTGAAAAAACTGGAAATTTTTCAGCATCAGAATTCCAGTGCCGGCGTTACCGCTGGCGGTTTTTTCGGGTACAGCCGCAGTGTTGTTGCTTAGCCTGTTTTGCAGGTTAACCTCCGAAGTGATTTTTGCGTATTTGTGGGTGTTACGGGAGGGGTGGTGCCATTGTGGTCGGATTGCCGCATTGGATGTTGGATACGGTAAATCGGCCGGTGCCGAATTCATTGGCGCATACAGAGGATTGTTTGCGCCGATGAATAATCCGCCTGGACTATCGCGATGGTTAGTCGGATTGAAGTCTTGAAAATTGATTTTCCCATCTCACGTGAAGGAGAAAAAAATGGCAACAGCAGTCAAAAAGCCAGCAGCGAAGAAACCGGCCGTCAAGTCCGCCGCGCCTGCAAAGAAGCCAGCCGCAGCAGTCGCTGCAACAGTAGCAGCCAAAAAAGCGCCGCCAAAGGCAGTTGCTACCAAGGCAGTCGCCGCTAAACCGGCAGCTAAGAAAGCTGCAGTAGTACCGAAAGCGGTTGCTGCCAAAGCGGTAGCAGCGAAGAAACCGGCAGCCAAGGTGGCAGCGGCCAAGCCGGTAGCAAAGAAAGCTGCAGCACCAAAAGCGGTTGCTGTTAAAACGGTTGCAGCCAAAACAATCGTAGCTAAACCGGTTGCAAAAGCAGTCGCCGCTAAACCGGCAGCTAAAAAAGCTGTAGTGGCACCGAAAGTGGTTGCTGCCAAAGCGGTAGCAGCCAAGAAACCGGCAGCCAAGGTGGCAGCGGCCAAACCGGCAGCTAAGAAAGCTGCAGCAGCATCGAAAGCGGTTGCTGCCAAAACAGTTATAGCTAAACCGGTTGCAAAAGCAGTTGCGGTCAAACCGGTAGCTAAAAAAGCTGCAGCGGCACCCAAAGTCACGGCTGTCAAAGTAGTCGCAAGCAAAACAGCAGCAACCAAAACGGTGGCAGCCAAGAAGCCGGCAGCCAAGGTGGTCGTAGCTAAACCGGTAGCGAAGAAAACTGTAGCAGCACCCAAAGCAGCTGCGGCCAAAGCTGTTGTAGTTAAAGCCGCCGCTGTCAAGGCGGTTGCCGCCAAACCGGCTGCAAAGAAAGCTGTGGCTGCACCGAAGAAAACTGCTGCGACCAAGAAGCCGGCAGCAAAAACCGCTGCACCAAAAAAAGCAGCGGCAAAATCGGATGCGAAAACCGCACTTAATCCTGCTGCAGCATGGCCGTTTCCAACCGGATCCCGTCCTTAACTCGGTGAGGTTGCCCAGAAGCCGCAATGGCTTCTGGCACAATACCCGCTGTGTGGCTTGCTGTCATACGGCGGGTTTTTTATCCTGGAAACCTCTGTTAGACAGGGGCGAGTGTGCAATCGGCCCTGTAGCGCTCTCACCCAAATGGTGAATGATTTAAACGCCACAATTCTCGATTGACGCAATCATTTATCGAAGCTGATTAGCGGTTGACTGAGGTTTCAAGGATTATTTGGAGGTTTCCATGCTGCATGGCATTTTGACGTTGATAGTAGGTACCGTGGCGGTCATCGTGGCCGGCGCTTTGTTGTTGCGATTCTGGATGCAGGCGGTGCGGGTGCGGCCGCCGACATCGATTGCGCAATTCGTTTTTCGCCTGTCGGACTGGCTGGTATTGCCGTTGCGTCGTTTTTTGCCTGGCGCCGGTGGTTACGACTGGGCATGCCTGGTCGGCGCCTATCTGATCGCCGTGGTCGCGACCATGGTCGAGATGATGGTCATTTCGCCGTTCTCGTTTCAGGCGTTGCTGTTGTTGGCACTGTTGCGGGTGGTGCAGTGGGCGTTTTATGGCTGGATGGGTTTGCTGATAATCGAAGCAGTGTTTAGTTGGGTCAATCCGCAAGCGCCGCTGGCGCCGTTGGTACAGGCCTTGAATGAACCGTTGCTGCGGCCGTTGCGGCGCATTATTCCCCTGGTCGGAAATATCGATCTGTCGCCTCTGGCGGCATTGCTGATCTTGCAGGTTGTGCTGCAAGTGCTTAGCAGGCTGGTCTTGGCGTTGGCATGAGTCGGGGCTGGTGTTTGACGCAGGCGTCGCTCCCCGAATAAATCTGGTCGCAGTCAGGCGTTCGCACTCAGCGGCTGATGCTGGTGTGGCCGCCGCGTGTCATTACCTTGACCCGCTCGCCGGACTGAAAAATTATGACGGGTGCAATCCGATAGCGCGCTGATACGCCATCGTCGAAGCGCAGCAGCAACTCGGTGACGGTTCTGCTGCGCTGCCCGTTCTGCAACACGCCTTCATTACCGGTAATCTCAATCGCCTCTGCTGCGGGCGCCTGCGCATCATCCGCGATCAGCACGCTGTCGACTGCAATGACGGTAGCCATCCGCGCCAGGGTGCTGCCCTGGGTGGAGGATGTGATCGGGTCGGCATTGGGTTGCAAAGGCATGGTGCAGCCTATCGTTAGCGTTGCCAGCAGCGAGATTATCAGTCGGGACTTGATAGGCATTGTCATGGCTTTGGACCGGTTATAGATCGGTGTTGCTGCAAGAAATCACAGTCGATAATTGTACGCCGCAAAGAAACGCTCTTCAATTTCAGCCTTGCTCGGTGCGTGATTCTGGCCGCCTTGATGTGCAATTTTGATCGATCCCATCAGGCTGGCCAGTCGGCCGGTAGTAGCCCAATCCATATCATTGCCCAAACCGAACAGCATGCCGGCGCGGAAAGCGTCGCCACAACCGGTCGGATCGATTATGCGATCGGCTGCAACACAGTCGATTTCGATGCGCTCGGCGGCAGTGAATATATGGGCACCCAACTCGCCGCGCGTGACCACCAGTGCCGCCACCCGCTGCGCAATCTGATCTAGTGTCAAACCGGTACGCTGGACCAAAAGCTCGGCTTCGTAATCGTTGACAGCAACGTAGGTCGCCAGTTCAATGAAATGAATCAGTTCGGCGCCGCTGAACATCGGCAATCCCTGACCCGGATCAAAGATAAATGGAATCTCCAGATCGGCGCAATCGCTGGCGTGCTGCAGCATGCCATCGCGGCCGTCGGGTGCAACGATGGCAAGCTTGACCGGGCCCGCATCGGCCACCCGATTTTCATGCGAGAACATCATCGCACCCGGATGAAAGGCGGTAATCTGGTTATTGTCGGCATCGGTGGTGATGAACGCCTGCGCGGTATACGCGCTCGGGAAGCTGCGGATATTGTTTCTGGAAATGCCCAGGTGATCGAGTCGGTCGAGGTAAGGCTGGCCGTCCTGCCCCACGGTTGCCATGATGCGCGGGTCGCCGCCCAATAGTTTTAGGTTGTAGGCGATATTGCCGGCGCAGCCACCGAACTCCTTGCGCAGTTCCGGCACCAGGAAGGCGACGTTAATCTTGTGTAACTGGTCCGCCAGGATGGCGTTGGAGAAGCGGTCTCCGAACGACATGATGGTGTCAAAAGCGATGGAGCCGCAGATTAGGGATGGCATGATGAAGGGTCGAATGAATCGATCGGGTTAGTTGAAATGGGGCGCAAGAGGAGGGGTTCCGCTTGCTCGTCAGTAAATATTTAGTATGAGTATATGAAAAAATATACTGTTTTTCGCATGCATATTAAGCCGCTTAAAAAATACTGGCACAATTCATGAATTTTAGGATCACGGGTAATACAGCACGACGCGATATCCGGCCGCCGTCAATTGGGTCAGCGTAAATGATAAGCGGATCGTTTGTTCGCTATCGGCGCCAAAGCCCTTGGCGATGTCGGTAGTGGAAAGCGGAAATTCGCGCGGCGTGAAGACGCGTCGCAGGATCGCGCGCTGATTGCCGTCATTCAGGGTCAGCTCAATATTCGGCCATGACTGCACCGTGCTGCTGCGATTGCGTAGCAGCAACGTCAGCGCCAGCGCGCCGGCAGCGCCGGGCTGGGCTTGCAGTTCGGAGGATTCAATCGATATCGCGTCAATCTGCACCGGTAGTGCAATACTGCAACCGAGCGTGCGGCAGATGGCAAGCAGCGACGGCTTGGTTTGCGGCAGGTGCGCGGCGATCTGATTGCGCAGCGCATAGCCGGCTTGTGCCAGCAACACCAGCGCCAGGATGGCGGAGCCGGCACCAAACAGCCGTCGAACCCCGCGCTGTCGGTGCTGCTGGCGGCGCGCGGTGGTGACGAATCCGGGCTCCTCCTGCGCAACTTCTTCCGTCTCCTGCTCGGAAGCGGGTGCGGCAGACTGCCGGAGTATTCCCGGCAACCGCGCATCTTCGATGTCGGTGCCAGATGCTGGTGCCGGTTCCGCGGTGGCCAGGGCCAGTGCTGCGGCATCTGCCGCAGCTACATTTACAGCGGCGGTAGTGGCGGGGTGATCATTTTGCGCCGCTGGTGGCTCTGGTTCTTCCTCTTCCTGCGGGAAATGCATCAGGGTCATCCCATCCAGCGCGTCGTAATCGAGTTCATCGAGCACGTCGCCAGACCCGGTTTTCTGCGCCGGTACAGCGGTATCGGGTTTCGCGACGGGAGCGGCGGGTTTGGAATCGAAATCAAAATCAAAAAAGAAATCGGGTTCGAGTCCGGCGCTGGAAGGTGGTGTGGTTGTGGCCGCGTCGTTAGTCGCTGGCACCGGCGCTGCGGGCAATATCAGCGCGGCAGCATCTTTGGTGCCGGTTTCAGGTGTGGCGGTAGCGTTTTCCGTTTGCACTGCTTGTTGCGGTTCGGCGGGCGACAGTAAATGCTCGATGCCGTTGAATACCTGCCGGCATTTTCCGCAGCGCACAATGCCGGCACGCAATTTCAGTTGGTCATGTGCAACCCGGAACGTCGTATGGCAATGCGGACATTGGGTTGCGAGTGCCATTGCTATGCGCTGGTTGATGCGGCTGATTCAGCACGGCGGCCTGAAAGCGCCACCCAGCCGTCCAGTTCGGCCGATACCGTCAGGTCGATAAAGGGAGCGTACGCAGCGGTGACTTCTTGCGCCTGCGGCGCCAATATGCCAGACAACACCAGCGCGCCACCGGCAGCGATCCGCTGCGCCAGCATCGGCGCCATCAGTGCCAGTGGACCGGACAGGATATTGGCGACCACGATGTCAAAGGTCTGTCCGTGTGCTGCGGTGCCGAAGGCGTCCGGCAGGTAATAATCGATCGCGCAGTGGTTGCGGCTGGAGTTGTCGTTGGCGGACTCAATTGCCTGCGGGTCGATATCAACGCCAATTACGCTAGTTGCACCGAGTTTTTTGGCGACCATGGCAAGGATGCCGGAGCCGCAGCCATAATCCAGTACCGATAAACCCTGCGGGGCGTTTGCTTCCAGCCATTCCATGCAGAGCCGGGTGGTCGGATGGCTACCGGTGCCGAAAGCCAGGCCGGGGTCAAGTTCGAGTATCAAGCCGTTCGGATCGGGCGCGGTATGCCAGCTGGGCACGACCCAGATGTTGTTGCCGATATGGATCGGTTCGAACTGGGATTGGGTCAGGCGCACCCAGTCCTGATCCGCCACCGGCCGCAAGCTGTAGGCTGGAATGCTGGCGAGCTGGATAGCTGCGCTGGCCTGCGCGATGATGCCATCCTGGTCGGCGTCGGCGTCAGTCAGGGCAACCACGCGGCTGCGCTCCCAGGCTGCCTGATCCGGCTCCATGCCGGGTTCACCGAACAGCGGCACTTCGGCCGCCGTGCCCAAGTCGGCATCCTCGACCGCGACCGACAGTGCGCCGGCTTCCATTAGCGCATCCGACAGTGCTTCTGCGTGGCTGCGTGCGACTTCGATGACGATTTCAATCCAGCTCATGGCAGTTGCTTGGTAGGTTTTTGCGCTACTTTCGGCAAATCCGGTTTTTCCGCCAGCTTATGCTCCAGGTAATGAATGCTGGTGCCGCCTTCGATGAAGCGCGCATCGACCATCAGTTCGCGGTGCAACGGAATATTGGTCGAGATGCCTTCCACCACCATTTCCGACAGTGCGATCTGCATCCGCCGAATCGCCTGTTCGCGCGTGGCACCGTAGGCAATCACCTTGCCGATCATCGAATCGTAGTGGGGCGGCACGTAATAACCATCGTAGGCGTGCGAATCGACCCGGATGCCGGGTCCGCCTGGAACATGCCAGGACGTGATCCGGCCGGGCGACGGCGTGAACTTGAACGCATCTTCGGCATTGATGCGACACTCGATCGCATGGCCGGTGAGCTTG
>JBDSCZ010000393.1:0-4299 GCA_039920865.1 Burkholderiaceae bacterium | reverse complement strand
AGGTGGCTCCGTTCGTTAAGACAGTGTTTTTGGCTTTTAAGTGGAAACTCCGCAGCTTAGGGTTATCCACGGGGCATCTTGCCAGCCTACCTAATGCTGGGCGTGCTCATCAATAACTCGCCAGAGGTGAGGGCAAGCCGTTCTTGAAAGTAGATACAGTGACAGGGGATTGCTTCATATTTCCTTTGTCGTCGTAAGCGTAGGTTCCGGCCACGCCCTTGTATGCCATCTTGTACATTTCGGCGCCGACTTTGTTGACATCCGTGGAGCCTGCTTTTTGCATGGCGGCCACAATGAACTGGGTCTGATCGTAGAACGATACCGCATACGCGTCGGAGTTCTGATTGAAGCGTTTCTTGTATTTTTCCTTGAATGCCGGGCCGTTGGCCAGTTTATCCATAATGGCGCCACCTTGCGCGCATAAAACATTATCGCCCACAGCATCGCCGCCGAGCTTACCCATTTCAGCGCTGCACAGCGTATCGCCGCCCAGCAGTTTGGCAGGCACACCTAATTGCTTCATTTGCCGCGCAATCAGTGCGCCTTGCGGTGCATAGCCGCCGAAGAACAGGACATCAGGATTCTTGGACTTCATGCTGGTAAGGATGGAGCTAAAGTCGGTTGCCTTGTCGGTAGTGAATTCACGCCCCACCACCTTGAGACCGGCGCTTTTCGCGACCTTGGTGAATTCGTCCGCGAGACCCTGGCCGAAAGAAGTGCGATCATCGATCACGCCGACCGTCTTGGCCTTCATGATTTTGGCGGCATAGGTTGCCATGCTGGCACCGACTTGTGAATCGCTGGCAATGATGCGGTACAGGTTCTTGTAGCCGCCTTGAGTAACTTTCGGGTTGCTGGCGACATTGGACTGCATGGCGCCAGCCTCGCTGTAAATGCGTGAAGCTGGAATCGCGACGCCCGAGCAATATGGCCCCATGATGTATTTGATGCCATTATCGACCAACTTTTGCGCGACGATGACGCCAGCTTTAGGGTCGCACTGGTCATCTTCGGACTGCAGTACAAACTTGAGCGTCTTGCCGCCCACGACGATTTTTTTGGCATTCAGTTCTTCAAGCGCCAGTCGCACGCCATTTTCATTATCCTTCCCGGCAAACGCATTGGCACCTGACAACGGGCCGCTGTGTCCCATCTTGATCACCTGTTCTTCGGCCCAGGCACTGCTTGCCATTGCAAGGACGATGGCACCAGCCATCGGAATCATTTTTGGTGTGAATTGCATATCGACTGTCTCCAAGAATATATAAATACTAAGCTCAATTAAGCTTGCCTGCGTTGCGGACGATCTGCGTCGCCTAAAAATCCGTTAGAAACTGATTTTGTGTTCGAAGAGTTCAACTGATCACAGGAATGGTCGACCAAGCTCTTTGATGGAGCATTTCGCAACCGTTATCGGTGATTAGAATGTTTTCCTCATGTACCATCATTTTGCCGGGGGCGAATGTCATGCCTGGTTCAAGCGTCAAGATCATGCCCGGTTGCAAAACGACATCACCACCAGGGACATTCGAGGGCCATTCCGTCAACTGCATGCCCAGACCATGTCCCATGCGCCCGACATCGTTGCCCAAGGCTCCCGCATCGTCCAGCACGGACCACATCGCCTGCCAAACGTCTCCTGTGGTCCGACCAGGTGCTGCGGTGCTTAGCCCGGCCGCAGTAGATTGATACACCGCTGTATAGGCGCGATGGGTATCGGTATCAACCCGTCCAAACGCGTAGTTACGATCGAAATCGCTGAAATAGCCATCGAAGTTGGCGCCTGTATCGATAATCAGCACATCGCCTTCATTGAGAGTGCGGTCTGTCGGCCCCATGATGATATTGTCGTAACCGCCCTGGCCCGATGCGGAAATAAGATAAGGACAGGCATCGGCGCCGAGGCGCAACATCTCAATATGCATTGCCTTGCACGCCTCGCGCTCGGTCATTCCCGCATGCAGTTGATGCAATAGATACTCGAATCCGGCCGCTGTCACCTCACAGGCAAAACGGATCTTGGCGATCTCCGCGATGGACTTGATGCTGCGAATATCCCTGACGATCAGGGACACATCGGTCATTTCAAATTGGTTAAGCCTTTCCTTCAATGCGGCAAAGTTGGCCGCCGGCATTCGCAAGTGCGTTTCAGGGCCCAGCATCGCACCTATGCGTCGTTGATGACTGGATACTTCGGCCAGGGTGTCGCCCAGCAAGGAAATGCCGTCGTCCTCCGGGCGCGGAGACGGCCAGCTGCGGACATCATCGATCCATGTCGACTCGAAGCCGGCAACGCCAATCGCGGGCACCACGGCAATCGGCCGTCCGCTGGCTGGCACCACCAGAAACCAGGGGCGCGTCGGGCTTTCCCAGAATTGTGATTTGAATCCGCTGAAATAGCGGAATTCCGGCTCGGTGGTAAAAAAAACGGCATCAATCCCTTCGGCTGCCATGCGCTGCTGCAGCTTATCGGTGCGCTGTCTGAATTCGCTGTGTTCGAAGCCGCGTGAGGGCGCTGCAAGTGGTTTTATCATGTCAGTTCTCCATTTATTCTTGAGCGTAATTAAGAGGTTGGGCCAAAATCCGGATCAAGTTTTCATCTGGTCGCACCATTTTTAGCAGCGTGTTCATTGATACTGTTGCGGTACTGAACTTGGGGCAAGGCCGCGCCCATGTTCAGAAAATGCGTGCCATCCTGTCACTTCAATTGATCGCTCACCAGTTGCACCCAATAGTGAGCGCCCTTTTCCAAAATACGGTCATTGAAATCGTATTTCGCGTTGTGCAAGGCGCAGCCGCCGACCGACTCAGTGCCGTTGCCCAGCAAAACGTAGCAGCCAGGCTTGATTCGCAACATGCTTGAAAAATCTTCAGAAATAGTGAAGGGATCGCAACTACCATTCACGTTGTCGCTGCCGAAAGATGCCTTTGCCGCATTGATCGCATACTGGGTTTCTGCTGGGCTGTTGATTGTGGGGTAAAAGGTGTTGATAAACTTGAAGCGGTAGCTGGCACCGGTAGATTGACAGATGCCGGCCACAATACGCTCCATGCTTTTCTCGATTTTTACCAGGGCGTCTTCCGTGAAACAACGGCAATCGCCTTTAATCGTGATCTGGGAAGGAATCACGTTGACAGTGCCGTTGGTGATAAATTCGGTGGCAGAGACCACAGCGGTCTCATGGATAGCACTCAGGTTCCGTGAAACGATGGTTTGCAGGGCCAGTATGATCTGTGCGCCGGTGACCAAAGGATCGACGCCCATGTGCGGCATGGCCGCATGGCCGCCAACTCCATCGATGACGATTTCGAAACTGCTTTCGCTGGCCATGAGAGAGCCGGGGCGCACGGTAATGGTGCCTTCAGGCAAGCCAGGAAGATTGTGCAGTCCGTAGACGGCATCCATCGGGAAGCGCTCGAACAGGCCATCGTCAATCATCGCTTGAGCGCCGCTCCCATGCTCTTCATCAGGCTGGAAAATGAAGTACACGGTGCCGTTGAAGTTTCTGCTGCGAGCCAGTTGGCAGGCGGCACCCAGCAGCATGGCGGAATGGCCGTCATGGCCGCATGCATGCATTTTTCCATCATGCTGCGAGCGGTGCTCAAAGTGGTTTTGTTCGTGGATGTGCAGTGCGTCCATATCGGCGCGCAGTCCGATGCTGGCGCTGCCGTCGCCATTGCGCAGAACACCCACCACTCCTGTGCGACCGATATTGCGCGTCACTTCGATACCAAAACTTTCCAATGTTTGGGCGATGAATTCAGCCGTTTGCTGCACGTCAAAACCGCACTCGGGAAAGCGGTGCATATGGTGCCGCCATGCGGTCATTCGGGTAATCAATTGTGGATCCATAGGGGACATAGTCAACGCTCCAGGGTTGTTGTTGCGGTGCTGGCAGAGTGCTTCATCAGGGCCCCAAATCCATCCACTGGTGATGGGTAATTCACGAGTTGCAGGCTATGCCAGGCCAGTGCCTGGTTGCTGCTGACAACCGGTTTGCCGAGAAGGCTCTCGATTTGCTCGATGACGACAGAGGCGCGCAGCGCAGTGCAGGAAATGAAAAGCAAATCCGCATCAGGATCGCAGATCGCCACAGCGGCATCAGCGATATCCTGGGGGGCGATGAATGTCATTGCAGTATCATCTTCAAAGCCGAAGCCGGCGATATTCAGCACCTCGTAGCCGTTATCGGCGAACAAGGCCGCAACATCCCGGTTTACCGCCTCGGTATATGGGGTAAGGATCGAGATCCGTTTAGCGCCTAACTGCTCAAAAGCGGCAAGAGCCGCAACGACCGG
>JBDSCZ010000392.1:0-12281 GCA_039920865.1 Burkholderiaceae bacterium | reverse complement strand
GCTGGACCATTGCCGTACCGCAATGGGTTCACGAATGCTGCGGCACTGGCTGCACCACGCCCGCCGCGACCAATCGGTCGCACAGTCGCGCATTGCCGCAATTACCGCATTGCTGCAGCAAGACGCTGGTGATGCTCTGCCACGCCTATTGGCCGCAATCCCGGATATCGAACGCATCACCACCCGCATCGCGCTGGCAAGTGCCCGTCCACGCGACTTGGCCGGCCTGCGCGACGGCCTGCAGCAATTGCCGGCATTGCGCGAGCAGTTGTCCCGCTCCGACGTCTTAGCCGACGCCGCTCTGCTGGCCTGCCTGCATCAAGCGCTGGCAAGCCCCACCGATTGCCTCGAGTTGCTGGCACGCAGCGTGATGGCAGAGCCGGCTACCATGGTGCGCGACGGCGGCGTGATCGCGCCGGGCTGCGACGCGCAACTCGATGAACTGCGCGCGCTGTCCGAGAACGCCGGGCAATTCCTGCTCGACCTGGAAACCCGGGAGCGCCAGCGCACCGGCATCGCTAATTTGCGGGTCGAATACAACAAGGTGCACGGCTTTTACATTGAAGTCACGAACGGCCAGACCGACAAGGTGCCAGACGATTACCGGCGCCGCCAAACCCTGAAGAATGCCGAGCGCTACATCACGCCGGAGCTCAAGGCGTTTGAAGACAAGGCCTTGTCGGCGCAGGAACGGGCGCTGGCACGCGAAAAATACCTATACGAAAAACTACTCAGCGAACTGGCTCCATTTATTGCTGTATTGCAAAATATTGCCCAAGCGGTAGCGCAACTCGATGTCCTGGTGGCCCTGGCAAGCCACGCCGCCCGCCACAATTGGTGCGCACCGATGCTGGTCACAGAACTGGGCATCGACATCGTGCAAGGCCGCCATCCTGTGGTGGAAAACCAGATCGAACGCTTCATCGCCAACGATTGCCTGTTCTCGCCCGAACGCCGGCTGCAACTGATCACCGGCCCCAACATGGGCGGCAAGTCGACTTTCATGCGCCAGGTGGCCTTGATCACGCTGCTGGCTTATGTCGGCAGCTATGTTCCTGCCGAAAGCGCCGCGATTGGCCCGATCGACCGTATCTTCACGCGCATCGGCGCGGCCGACGATCTGGCGGGCGGACGCTCCACCTTCATGGTCGAAATGACCGAATCGGCGGCTATCCTGAACGGCGCCACCCGGCAATCGCTGGTGCTAATGGATGAAGTCGGTCGCGGCACCTCCACTTTCGACGGTCTGGCGCTAGCCTGGGCAATTGCCAGGCATTTGATCGAAACCACGCAAAGCCTGACGCTGTTCGCCACCCATTATTTTGAACTGACCCAATTGCCGCAACTTCACCCGAGCGCGGTCAACGTCCATCTGTCGGCGGTCGAGCACAAGGACACCATCGTGTTCCTGCATGCAGTAGAAGCCGGTCCGGCCTCGCAAAGTTACGGCTTGCAAGTGGCGCAATTGGCTGGCGTGCCACCAACGGTAATCCGCGCCGCGCGCCGGCATCTGGCGACACTGGAAGCACAATCGGTACAAGCCTCGCCGCAGTTCGACCTGTTTGCAGCAGCCAGCGCAGCCGAACCACCGGAAATCGAACCGGAAGCGGCTGAGAGCAATCCAGTCACCGATGCGCTGGCAGAGATCGAACCGGATGCACTGACCCCGCGTGAAGCCCTCGATCTGCTGTATCGCCTCAAGCAGCTGGCCGAAGCCTGAATGCACACTGCGATGAAGCGTCTGGTGTTGTTGCCCCTTTTGGCCGGCTTGCTGCTGGCCACCTCTGTCACCGGATGGGCGCGCAATTTTGATTTCGGCGTGATTGCACATACCTTTCCACCCGACGCCGGAAAAAATCCTCTGCAGCAAGCGGTTGATGGCAGCAATGCGGAAAATCTCGCGTTCGTCGTTGTCAATGGCATCAATTCCGATACCGAAAACTGCAGCGACAACGCCTATTCCCGCAGCAGGAAAACTTTCGACAATGCAGAAAATGCGCTGATCGTATCGCTTGCGGCCAGCGACTGGGTCGATTGCAAGGCAAAAAATGGAAAATCGGTTGCGATTGAAAGATTGAATCGGGTGCGGGAATTATTTTTCGCCGACGATGTTTCTTTCGGCAGCACCGCCATCGCGCTGATCCGCCAATCGAGCAGTGCAAAATTCCGCAGCTACCCAGAAAATGCCCGATGGGAATACGACGACATCCTGTTTGCAACCATAAATTTGCCCGCCGACAACAACCATTACCTGCCGGATGCCGGGCGCAACAGTGAATTTGAAGACCGTTCGGTCGCCAATCGTCAATGGCTGGCAAGAATCTTCATCCATGCAGAGCAGAGAAAAAACCGGGCGATCGTACTGTTTTGCGACGGCAACCCGCTGATCGTGCCTGATGCAAAGAAACGGGCCAAGCTCAATGGACGGCGCGACGGTTTCATCGAAGTGCGCAAGCAACTCGCTGCGCTGGCAAAGAATTTCCCCGGCAAGGTGCTGCTGCTGCACGGCCAGGCGCAAGCGAAA
Organism: Burkholderiaceae bacterium; assembly: GCA_039920865.1. Taxonomy (GTDB): domain Bacteria; phylum Pseudomonadota; class Gammaproteobacteria; order Burkholderiales; family Burkholderiaceae_D; genus AVCC01. Next base: position 9,757 of record JBDSCZ010000392.1, on the reverse strand, counting down.
CCGGATGCGATCGACTGGCAGGAAAATATCGGCAGCATGGGGCTAAGCTCCGGCTGGACAAAGATCAGAGTACAACCGGCAAGCCGCACGCCGTTTCGCACTGAAGCCCCTCACATAACCGTAAAATAAACAAAAAAATAGGGAGTATATGCAAAAATACTGCTGTTTACGCATAAATATAATACGGACTTAAAAATACTATATCTAGTATTTATTCATGGCCAATACCGCCATCAGAATGATCTTGACCTAAAAAAACCGCAGAACAGAGTCTGCGGTTTTTTTATTACGGATCTTGCATCCCTTCGCAATCGGTTTGGTACAGCCGATTTAATGCAGAGGATGGGAGCGGTATGCGTCGCCGGCGCCATCATCGAGATCGTCGTCATCGCCATGGTGATGACCATGCTCGCCATGCACGTGCTCATGCGTAATTTCTTCCTCGGTAGCGGCGCGAACCTCCTTCACGTTGAGCCAAAACCGCAACGCCATGCCTGCCAACGGATGATTGCCGTCGAGCACCACTTTATCATCGGTAATATCGGTCACGGTAAAAATCAGGCCAGCGTCGTCGCCATCGCCTTCTTCCGGCGTACCTTCGAACTGCATCCCGACTTCGAGCGGAGTCGGGAGGTGCTTGCGCGGCTCTATCTTCACTAATTCCGCATCGTATTCACCGAATGCATCTTCCGGCTCAACCTGGAGTGTGGTGTCGAATCCGACCTCTTGACCCTCTAGCGCTTCCTCAATCTTGGGCAAGGTATTTTCATAGCCACCATGCAGATACACCATAGGCTCGCGGCCATCCTCGATCAGATTGCCTTGCGCATCTGAGAGTTTGTAGTGCACAGTCACAACCGTATTTTTGGCAATCTTCATGTTCAATCCTTTCTTTGATTAACAGCCAGATTATACCTGCCCATCGGGCTTGACTATAATGCACGCATGAAAAAACTCACTATCCTGGGCGGATTGACGCCAGCACAATTTTTCCGCGATTACTGGCATAAAAAACCGCTGCTGATCCGGCAAGCCATTCCGGGCTTCAAGCCGCTGCTATCGCGCCAGGCGCTGTTCGCACTGGCGCGGCAAGAGGATGTCGAATCCCGCCTGCTAACCCATTTCGAGCAACAATACAAACTGGAAAACGGCCCGATCGATGCCATTCCCGACCTCCGCCAGAAGAACTGGACGCTGCTGGTGCAAAGCGTCAATTTGCACCATGACGATGCCGATGCGCTGCTGCGGCAGTTCCGCTTCGTACCCGATGCACGCTTGGACGACCTGATGATCAGCTTTGCCACCGACAGCGGCGGCGTCGGCCCGCACTTCGATTCCTACGACGTATTCCTGTTGCAAGCGCATGGCCTGCGCCGCTGGCGTATCGGGGCGCAAAAAGACCTGACCATCATTGAAGGCTTGCCACTCAAGATCCTGCGCGACTTCGAGCCGGAGGAGGAATTCATTTTGGAGCCGGGCGACATGCTCTATCTGCCACCGCATTATGCGCATGATGGAATCGCAATTGGCGAATGCATGACTTACTCAATCGGTTTCAGGGCCCCGGCCTACCAGGAACTGGGTGAAGCCTTCCTGCAATTCATGGCCGATTCGATCGACCTGCCCGGAAAATACACAGACCCAGACCTGAAGCCGACGACCCATCCGGCCGAAATCAGTCGTGCCATGCTGTCGCGCATCTCGGCTGAATTGATCAAGGTGCAGTTCACAGAAGACGACATCGCGCTCTTTCTGGGCAGCTATCTGTCTGAGCCAAAGGCCTGCGCGACGTTTTCGCCACCGGCACGACCGCTCTCTGCCGCAAAATTTATTCAGGCGGCCAGTAAGCGCGGCGCAGTGCTGTCACGCAAAACCCAGATGCTGTATCGCGGTAAACATATTTTCATCAACGGGGAGTCGTTCTCTGCCGCCCGCGCCGACAAGACCACACTCGACTTGCTGGCAAACAGCCGTGTGCTAGATGGGAAAGAAATAGCTGCGGCTTCAATCGACGTACAGGAGGCGCTGCATCTGTGGTATCAGGACGGCTGGCTGAAGCTGGCATAAAAAATTGTTTTTTAAAAATTTTTTTATTTATATCCCTGCGACAACTACTCCCACCATCCCCGTGCGCTTGTTTTAAATCAGCTTGTGTTGCAATGTTACAAAATAATATAACCCTTTATAGCAGAATGCTTAAAATTCGCTATAATCCTTGGTTGGTAAGGTTTTAAATATCGCAGTGCACCAATTAGTGCATGTGGGAGATAAAAACCAACCTTTGAGCGATAATTACCGGTAATTATTCATCGCAATAAATTTGTCATTCATTTAATTTTAACCTAAGGAATACCCATGAAAAAATCACTCCTGTTAGCCGCTATGTTCGCTATCGTTTTGGCCGGTTGCAGCAAAAAAGAAGAAACAATAATCACACCACCAGCTACTGAAGCTGCTCCTGCAGCACCTGCTGCTGAAGCCGCTCCTGCTGCACCTGCTGCTGAAGCCGCTCCTGCTGCACCTGCTGCCGAAGCTGCTCCTGCTGCTCCTGCTGCCGATGCCGCACCTGCTGCAGAACCAGCCAAGTAATCTTCTGATTACCTGAAAAAGCCAGCCAACCGGCTGGCTTTTTTGCATTTAAAATACATTATTTTGCACCGCAACAAAAATAGCTCTGTTACACGTACTATAAGAGGATCAACCCGGCGACAATTCAATCCAGCCGAATCCCTGCTGCTGACAGGCCACCGTCACTTCGGCCTGATGACCATCCAGACCCCGCATTAAAGCTGCCAGAGCGAGTTCATGGGTATTGTTTTGCATGCTGAGATGACCTCCGACCAACCGCTTCAGGCGAGACTTGTCGATCTGCTGCAGAATTAGGGAGGCAGTTTCGTTGGAGAGATGCCCAAAATCGCCGCCGATACGTTTTTTGAGCGAATACGGATAACTGGAATTGGCCAGCATCACCCGATCGTGATTGCACTCCAGAAAAATCGCATCACATCCTCCCAGAGCCCGCACCAGATGCGGCGTTGACTGGCCGGCATCGGTCAACACGCCAAAAGTAGATTTACCATCGGTTACTGTGTATTGCAGTGGTTCGCGCGCATCATGCGGTACGGTGTAAGGCGACAGGCACAAATCGCCGATATTCAAACGGTCCCCGTCACGGCAAAAATGAAGTTCGACCCCATCGCATCTATGCAGCACAGCGCAATAAGTGCCATAACTAAGCCAGACCGGGATGCTATGACGACGTGCCAACTTGAATACGCCATCGACATGATCCCGGTGCTCATGGGTGACCACGATGCCGGACAAATCAGCCGGCGTCATGTCAAGTCGGAACAATCTACGTTCGGTCTCGCGCAGCCCAAAACCGCAATCGAGCATTACCGTGGTACGCGTAATGCCGGATGCGGCACAGATCAGTAGCGCATTTCCATCACTGCCGCTGCCCAGACTGGAAAACTTCAAAGGGCACCGATAGTCGGCACCATCGGCAACTCTAGCACCTGATATTTATTTCAATTGCTCGTTCAACAAAGACAGAATTTTTCCTGCAGCCGATGAGGTATCAGAAAGTCCTTTGTCATCCAGCACGGAAATCTGACTGGTAGCGGCAACGCCCTTGACCGAAACGCGATAACGCTGCGCTTTTTTTGCCTTGTCGGATGGACTGGATGAAAACAGGCGGGAGAGGAAGCCTTTCTTGGCAGTAGGATTGTTATTTGCGTCCAGATCCTGATCCACATAGCGGACAAAATACAGGCCTTGATTGCGGTCTCGATCTTCCACCGTAAATCCGACCCGATCCAGAGCCAGGCCGACACGGCGCCAAGCCCGTTCAAAATTCTCATCAACCTCGACATAGGTGCCATTGGCGCCGGTTGCCTTGACGATTCTGGCCCGCACCTGCTCCGGCGCGGCGTTCGCCACCATCACCTTGGCCTGCTGCACCTCGACGCCGAAACGCGCCATCAACCGTGAAAGGAATTCGGCCTCGAGTTCAGGGTCGGCAGGTCGCGGCGTCCATACCGTAGTTTCCTTATTACTGCCCGTCAATACCTCTTGCGCACCGCGGTGACTGATAAAAATTTCGGTGGTGCCGTCCGCGCCGCGTTCCAGGCGCGTCCTGAATTTATCGCGCTCGCCGGTCGAATACAAGGAATCAATCACCTTTCCGAGCGTTCTACGAATAATATCCTGCGGAATTTTTGCCCGATTTTCTGCCCAGTCGGTTTCCATCACGCCGGTTTCAGGAGATTCGAGATTGATCAAGAAACCCGATTCCTGCCAGAAATCCTTGATTTGCGGCCATAAGACTTCCGGCGCTTGCTTGATGACCAGCCAGCGCTGGTTGCCGGACCGCTCGATACGCATGTCGGGGGCTGCCTTGGGTGCCACAGTTACAGCGGCAACGGCTGGGCTCTGCTCATTTTGTTGCAGGTTAAAACCGGAAGCGGTAGCAGTGCCGCGGTTATTCAGATCGGGAATTGCATAGCGATTATCGCGCTGCAATTGGGTCAGGTCAGGCGGAATTTCCAGCGAATTTGTGGATACCTTGCCCGCGCTTTTGTAATCGATCTTGTCAGACTCAAGCATGGAACCGATGGAACTGCAACCGGCCAGGCCAGCCAGAACCAAACCATAAACAAGGCCACGCTGGGCGATTTTGCGTTGATCCATCTGAGTGCTCTTGCGAATAGTCATATCGTTACGGAATAAAAAAGCGATGTTCGGAGCCGGAGCAATGTAGTCTGTCCGACTGGTGGAGAATTCAATACTTATTGCGGCAAACCAGGTAATACCTCCGACTCGCGCAGGGCTGCACGAACCGCATCCTGGTACTGCACGGACATCGGTACCAGCGGCAGGCGAATACCTGGAGGAATCAAACCCATTTCAGTCATTGCCCACTTGACCGGCAGCGGATTGGGTTCGATAAAGAGTTTGTTGTGCAGCGGCAGCAATTGATTGTTGATTTCAATTGCCCGTGCCACATTGCCATCCATTGCCGCCATGCACATCTCATGCATCGGGCGCGGAGCAACGTTGGCGGTCACCGAAATATTGCCTTTGCCGCCGCACAAAATCAGAGCCATCGCGGTCGCATCATCGCCTGAATATACTGCAAAGGATTTTGGCACCAGACGAATCAGGTCTGTGCCGCGACCGATGTTGCCGGTCGCGTCCTTGACACCAATAATACCCGGGACTTGCGCCAGACGCAGAATGGTGTCGTTATGCATATCGGCAACAGTCCGGCCGGGAACGTTATACAGAATCACTTGAAAATCTACCGATTCGGCGATTTTTTTAAAGTGCTGATACATGCCTTCCTGGGTCGGCCGGTTGTAATACGGCACTACCAGCAGGGAGGCATCAGCGCCGACCTGCTTGGCATAACGGGTCAGTTCGATCGCCTCTGAGGTGGAATTACCGCCGGTGCCGGCAATGATCGGGATGCGCTTGCTGGCATGTTCGACCGCGACCTTGATCAGTTCACAGTGCTCTTCGACCGAGACCGTCGGCGACTCGCCGGTGGTGCCAACAATCACGATGCCGTCGGTGCCTTCTGCAATATGCCAGTCTATCAGTTTGCGCAAGCAAGGCAGATCCAGGCTGCCGTCTGCGTGCATCGGGGTGACGATTGCTACTATGCTGCCCTTGATCATAGAGAGTCTTTAATACGTTGAGAGGTAAAGGATTAATTGTAGCGGATAGCCCGCGCCCGTGGTGCAGTGTTGCTCGCAATATGGTATCAAAACAGCCGCGGCTGTCCCGGTGGAAAGCCGGTTGCATTCCTGATGGCGCAAATTCTTTGGACCATTGCAGGCTTCGGCACCTCGGTATAGCCCTCTTCAAATGCCAGCACATGCAAGTCAGCGGCATGCTGCCTGAGCACATCGAGCAACTCACCGCGGCGCAGTAAAAAATCGGGATTAGACGGCTTGCCATACAGCGCATTACCGCTGGCGAAAGTCTCGTATATCAATACGCCGCCTGTTGCCAGGCTGGCCAGAATATGCGGGAATAAAGGCCGATACAGGTAATTGGAAACCACGATCGCGACAAAGTGACCGACTTCAAAAGGCCATGCCGCGCCATCTGCTTCAAGATCGACTTGCATGGTGACGATGCCCCGCCCGGCTGCCCGAACCAGCGCAATTGGATCGCGGTCAGCCGCCAGCACCGGATGCCCGAACGCTGCCAGCAGACGTGCGTGGCGACCGCTGCCGCACGCCAGGTCTAACACCGGCCCCGGCGGAATCAGCGGCGCGAAGCGCTGCAGCCAAGCAGAAGGCGCATCCTGATTTGTATGCAAGGCAGCGCTCATAGCTTAGTTGTAGCTCAAGCCCATCGCTTCGCGCACGTCGCGCATGGTTTCCTGCGCCAGTTTGCGCGCCTTGTCGCAGCCATCAGCGACGATTGCCCGCACCAGCGAAGGGTCGTCGAGGTATTGCTGGGCCCGTTCGCGCATTGGTTCCTGTTCTTTCAACACCGCGTCGATCACCGGTTGCTTGCATTCGATGCAACCGATGCCGGCCGAAGTGCAGCCCTTGACGACCCACTCCTTGGTGCTGGCATCCGAATATACTTGATGCAACTGCCAGACCGGACATTTTTGCGGATCGCCCGGATCGGTGCGGCGCACCCGCGCTGGATCGGTCGGCATGGTACGAATTTTTTTGGTAACAGAATCCCTGTCCTCGCGCAGTGCAATCCCATTACCGTAGCTTTTCGACATTTTCTGTCCATCCAGACCCGGCAGCCGCGATGATTCGGTCAGGCGCGCCTGCGGTTCGACCAGAATCAGCTTACGGCTACCTTCCAGATAGCCGAACAGCCGTTCGCGGTCGATCATCGACAGGTTTTGCGCATCTTCGAGCATTGCCTTTGCTTGCTCCAAAGCGTCTTCCTTGCCCTGCTGCTGAAATTCGGTGCGCAACTGGTTATACATCTTGGCGCGCTTGCTGCCGAGTTTCTTGACTGCTTCCTGCGCCTTTTCCTCGAAACCTTTTTCCTTGCCATACAGATGGTTGAAGCGGCGCGCGATTTCGCGTGTTATCTCGACGTGCGGCACCTGGTCCTCGCCGACCGGCACCTGGGTGGCGCGATAAATCAGCACGTCGGCAGCCATCAGCAACGGGTAGCCCAAAAAACCGTAGGTGGTGAGATCCTTGTGCGACAATTTTTCGATCTGATCCTTGTAGGTCGGCACCCGCTCCAGCCAGCCTAGCGGCGTGGCCATCGATAACAGCAAATGCAATTCCGCATGTTCCGGCACTCTGGATTGAATGAAGAGAGTCGCTTCGGACGGATCAACGCCAGCCGCCAGCCAGTCGATCACCATATCCCAGGTGCTGGCTTCAATCTGTGATGGGTCGTCATAGTTGGTAGTCAAGGCATGCCAGTCGGCGACAAAGAACAGGCACGGCATTTCTGCCTGCATCCTGATCCAGTTTTTCAGAGCGCCATGATAGTGGCCTAGGTGCAAGGCGCCGGTGGGGCGCATGCCGGAAACAACGCGATCAGGATACATAGTCAGTCGGTCAGTTCAAAAGAAAATTCAGTGGGGAAACGATTAATTTCAATAGGGTATTGGCCATCACCATCACTGGCACCAGCCAATACTGCAACACCTGCAGAAACATCAGCGCAATCAGTATGAAAAAGCCGTAAGGTTCGATACGTGAATATGGAATCGCAAATTTGTTCGGCAGCATGCCGGTAACGATACGTCCGCCGTCCAGCGGCGGCAGCGGAAACAGGTTGAGAGCAAATATCACCAGATTAACCAGCACGCCGGCTTGCGCCATGCGCGGGAAAAATGCCTCCACGCCGCCGGAACCAAGCAGCACGACGCCGAATATCATCCATAGCAGCGCCATGAATAGATTGGCGGCAGGTCCGGCCAAGGCGACCCAGGCCATTTGTTTCTTCGGATTGCGCAAGCGTGAAAAATCGACCGGAACCGGCTTTGCGTAGCCAAACAGGAAAGGGCTGCCGACCAAATACAGCACCACCGGAATCAGGATGGTGCCGATCGGGTCGATATGCTTGATCGGATTGAGGCTCATCCGACCTTGCTGGTAAGCTGTCAAATCACCGAAATACTTGGCGGCATAGGCATGTGCCGCTTCATGCAGTGTTATCGCGAATAATACCGGTAGCGCATATACCGCGACGGTTTGGATCATGTCATTCATGGCTGGATTTTATCAGAGGGATGAGCCGCAACCGGTTTGCAGCAATTGCAGACGCCGTGGCAAGCGCGACATAAACCGGAACCGGTACTGCCTGCACTCTCGTCATATTTTTATATATGATGGAGTATAGGTAAAAATAGTGCGTTTTCCGCACATAAACAAAGCGACTAAAAAAATACCCATCAAGTCTTATCAATGACGCAGGATTCTCCTGCAGGTCATTTATTACAAGCCGAACAATGCTGCGTTGCCGCGTCCCTGGCGCACCAGAACCGGCTCCGGGCCAACCAGATCGATAACAGTGGTCGGTTTCAGGCTGCAGGCACCGCCATCGACAATCAGTTCGATTTGTTTGGACAGCAGCGCGCGAATCTGCTCCGGATCGGTCAAGGGATCGGCATGCCCCGGCAGAATCAGGGTTGTACTCAGCAGGGGTTGGCCCAACTCTTCCAGCAAGGCAAGCGCGATGCGGTTTTCCGGCACCCGCAGGCCGATCGTCTTGCGCGATGGATGACTCAAGCGGCGCGGCACTTCCTTGGTTGCTTCCAGAATAAAGGTGTATGGGCCGGGAGTGGCTACCTTGAGCATACGGAACTGCGTATTGTCGATGCGCGCATACAGCGCGATTTCACTCAAATCGCGGCACAGCAAAGTCAACAAATGCTTGTCATCGACACCGCGGATACGTCGTAGCCGCTCGACTGCATGCTTGTCGTCGAGATGGCAGATCAGCGCGTAGCAGGAATCGGTCGGCAACGCAACGATGCCGCCGGCATGGATGATTTGCGCCGCCTGCTTGAGCAGGCGCGGCTGCGGATTGTCTGGATGCAGCTGGAAAAATTGGCTCATGGCGGGAAACGAAAACAATGGTAGCGCAATGACTACCGTCGCTTTATTGGCTTATTCAGTAAATAGGATTAAAAACAATTGCAAACTTATATCATGCCGCGCAATGCAGCGATACGCGCTTCAATCGGTGGATGGGTCGAAAACAGTGCGGCAAACCCCGGCTTGTCGCTAATCCCGGACGCCGCCATCGATTTCGGCAATTCACCCGGTTCGATTCCGCCCAGACGTACCAGCGCATTTACCATCGGCTCAGTACGACCCAGTAGCTTCACTGAACCGGCATCGGCGCGGAATTCGCGCTGGCGCGAGAACCAGGCCACGATGATGGATGCCAGCAAACCGAACACCAGTTGGCAGGCAAACACCGTCGCCATATAGGCGATGCCGGGACCGCGATCGTTATTGCCGCTGCGAAACACGGCCTTGTCGATCGCATAAGCGACTACCCGCGCCAGGAACACCACAAAGGTGTTGACCACGCCCTGAATCAGGGTCATGGTCACCATGTCGCCATTGGCAACGTGGGCAATTTCATGTCCGATGACGGCTTCGACTTCTTCCTTGGTCATGCTTTCCAGCAGGCCGGTAGAAACTGCAACCAGAGCCGAATTCTTGAATGCACCGGTGGCAAAGGCATTGGCCGCCCCCTCGAACACGGCGACTTCCGGCATGCTGATGCCGGCCCGCTCAGA
>JBDSCZ010000391.1:0-5516 GCA_039920865.1 Burkholderiaceae bacterium | reverse complement strand
GACTGAAGCACTCCAGTCACCGTTTTTGTTTGTTGTCGCGTATGTTCGTCAGAAGGTAGGTAATGGAATCTGCCTATCGTCACATCAATCGACTGCCGCCAGCTGGACTGCGCTTTCCTGGGTCCGCATCAACGCGAAGCGATGCATGATGCCGCCGGTGATGCCGCGAAATTGCTGCAACTGGGCTGTCGTCATCGGTTGTGCATTTGGCACATCGACTGACATTGGGTTGACCGCAACCTTATTGACGCGGAATTCATAATGCAGATGCGGGCCGGTGGCCCAACCGGTGGAGCCGACATAACCGATCACTTCGCCCTGGCTGACCTTGCTGCCCTTGTGCATGCCAGCGGCAATGCGGCTCATATGGCCGTAAGCGGTGGAATAATTGTTCCAGTGCCTGATGACGATGAAGTTGCCGTAGCCGCGCTGGGTGCCGGCAAAATCGAGCACGCCATCGCCCGAGGCGCGGATCGGGGTGCCGGTCGCCGCTGCGAAGTCGACGCCTTTGTGCTGTTTCCACTGGTTCAGAATCGGATGTTTACGCATCGAGAAGCCCGATGAGATGCGGGAAAATGCGAGCGGGTATTTGAGGAAAGCCTTTTTCAGCGATTTGCCGTCAAAGCCGTAGTAGCCGCCGCCCTGCTTGCTGCCCGGTTCCTGGAACCAGACCGACTGATAGGTGCGGCCCTTGTTAATAAATTCGCCTGCCAGCACGCGGCCGGTGCGCACGAATTCGCCGTTTTGCCAGTAAGTTTCATAGACCACATGAAAGCGGTCGCCCCTGCGCAGGTCGGAGGCGAAGTCGATACTGGTCGAGAACATGTCAACCATTTGAAGCGTGACCGAGTCCGGAATGTCGGCATTGTCGGTGGCGGCAAACAGCGAGGAATTGATCAGGCCGGAGTGCATTTCGACCCGCATTTCGACCGCCGCTGTTTCTTCGACAGCCTTGAAATTGTCGCCATTGCGTGCAATCACGAGGTTCGTGACCGGATCGTCGCGCCCGCTGGTGACGGTGGTGCGCAACCACTGCAGGCTGCCGTCGTCAGCGGTTTGCGCCAGTACGTTGCGGCCGGCGCGCAATTGCAATACGCTGCGTGCGGTGCTGTCGGACTTGATGAAATTCGCCGCTGCGGGATCAACGATCCCGAGCCGGTCCAGTAAAGTCGCCAGCGTATCGCCGCTACGGACTTTTTCTTCCCGCATGAAGTATTGGGGTGTGGATTTTTCGAGTGCAGCGATTTGCTGGGACAAGTTGGGCAGAGTTATCTGCTGTTCGATCGATATGACCGGCAGGTCGGAGGCGTCAGGGGCGTGTGGTGCGACGCCGATCGCGCCGAACGCGCATGCTGCCAAGAAAAGAGCGGTGACCGAGATGATCCGGGTCTTGCGGGAGGTGCCCAGCAACAGCTTGCCAGTTGAGCCGATGCTCAGGTATTTATGATTTGGTTGCATGCAATCAGTTAAAATTTGTCGTTTCGTGCGAATAGGTTTTCTTATTGTTTTTATATTGACTATCGGCAATGTGGAGAATAGTCAAGCATTATAACAAGTCGCAAGCACCAATTAGCCTTTTAAAAGTTAAATAAAGTTAAAAACATGGACGCTCAATCACCATTAGCCGCAGTCCCAGCCACAGCCGATCGCGCAGCAACTGTGCCGGGCACAATCCCGCCACTGTCGGATCAGGTGCAACAGGCGCTTGCCATTACCTTGCGCGGCGCCGACGAACTGTTGATCGAGGCCGAGTTTGCGCAGAAACTGGCGCGTGCCGAACGCAGCGGGATACCGCTACGCATCAAGCTCGGGCTCGACCCGACCGCGCCCGACCTGCATCTCGGTCATACCGTGGTACTGAACAAGATGCGCCAGTTGCAGGACCTGGGCCATAACGTGATCTTCTTGATCGGCGACTTCACCTCGATGATCGGCGACCCGTCCGGGCGCAACGTAACGCGCCCGCCGCTGACTAAAGAGCAGATCGAACAGAATGCGATGACCTATTTCAAGCAGGCCAGTCTGGTACTGGATGCCGAAAAAACCGAAATCCGCTATAACTCGGAATGGTGTGATCCGCTGGGGGCGCGCGGGATGATCGAGCTGGCCTCGCATTCGACGGTGGCGCGCATGATGGAGCGTGACGATTTCAACAAGCGTTTCAAGGCCAATACGCCGATTTCGGTGCATGAATTCCTGTATCCGCTGATGCAGGGTTACGATTCGGTCGCGTTGAAGAGCGATCTCGAACTCGGCGGCACCGACCAGAAATTCAACCTTCTGGTCGGGCGCGAGTTGCAAAAGGATTACGGCCAGGAACCGCAGTGCATCCTGACCATGCCGCTACTGGAAGGGCTGGACGGCATCGAAAAGATGTCGAAGTCGAAGAATAACTATATCGGCATCACCGAACCGGCCAACACCATGTTCGCCAAGCTGATGAGCATTTCCGATCTGATGATGTGGCGTTATTACGAGCTGCTGTCGTTTCGCTCGCTGGCTGAAATTGCCGGTTTCAGGACCGAGGTCGAGGCCGGCAAGAACCCGCGCGATGTGAAGGTAGCGCTGGCGCAGGAAATCGTCGCGCGCTTCCATTCGGCGCAGGCGGCGGTTGATGCGCTGGCCGATTTCGTTAATCGCTCGAAGGGCGGCATACCGGACGACATTCCGGAACTGGCACTGCGCGGAGCGCCACTGGGTATCGGCCAGTTGCTGAAACAGGCCAATCTGTGCGCCTCGAGCTCGGAGGCGCTGCGCATGGTCGAGCAGGGCGGGGTGCGGATTGACGGCAACATGATTTCCGACAAAGGCTTGAAAGTGGAAGCTGGCACCATGGTGCTGCAGGTCGGCAAGCGCAAGTTTGCCCGCGTCACGCTGGCGGCGTAAAGGGTGCGGGTGCCGGGATGATCGCATTGTTGCAGCGGGTGTCGCATGCCAGCGTGGTGGTGGAGCGGGCTACTGTCGGCGCCATCGATGCCGGTCTGATGGTGTTGCTGTGCGCCGAGCGCGGCGATAGCGTCAGGCAAGCCGATGCGCTGCTGGCCAAATTGCTCGCTTACCGGGTGTTTCCCGACGACGCTGGCAAGATGAACCGGAGCGTGGCGCAAGTGCAGGGCGGCTTGTTGCTGGTGCCGCAATTCACGCTGGCAGCCGACACCAAGTCCGGCACCAGGCCGTCGTTTACACCCGCGGCACCGCCGGAGCAAGCCCGGCGACTGTTCGATTATTTCGTGGCGCAGGCGCGCTTGCGGCATCCGCTGGTGGAAAGCGGGCGTTTCGGTGCCGACATGCAGGTTGCACTGACCAATGACGGACCGGTAACGTTCTGGCTGCAGCAAAAGCCAGTCGCCTGAAGATTTTGCTGTGGATCTATTTTTGGTGGGTATGCCTGAAAATACCGGTGTTTTCGCAGCATTTTAATGCGATAAATAAAATACAGTATATGGTATGTTGATGAGAGACGGAATAGTCCGGAATAGTCCGATTAACGCGATAACAAAGGAGTGATCATGCAATTCTGGAGCGATTCATTCAAGGACGGTGGCGCCATTCCTGCTAAATTTGCATTTTGCAAAATGGATCCCCGAGCGCATGTTGTCTTGTCGGACAATAAAAACCCGCATCTGGGTTGGCGCGATGTGCCGCCCGGAACCCAGTCGCTGGTGCTGATCTGCCATGACAGCGATGCGCCGTCGCAAGGCGATGATGTGAATCAGTTGGAACGGGAGGTCCCGTCCGATCTGGCTCGGATCGACTTCTTCCACTGGACTCTGGTCGACCTGCCGCCGGAGATGCTGGCGATTGCCGAGGGCGAATTCTGCGACGGCGTTCTGGCGCGCGGCAAGCCGGGGCCGGAAGCATTGCGCGGCGCGCGTCAGGGCATCAATGATTACACTGGCTGGTTCGCCGCCGATCAGGATATGTCGGGCGACTATTACGGTTACGACGGTCCATGCCCGCCGTGGAACGATTCGATTGTGCATCGCTATACCTTCACCCTGTATGCGCTGGACCTGGCCCACCTGCCGGTCGAAGGTAGCTTTACCGCGCAGCAAGCTCTGGCGGCAGTGGCGGGGCATGTTCTGGCGCAGGCCAGTATCAGCAGCAGCTACACGCTTTCGCCGAAGCTGGCGCAGCAGTTCGGGCAGGCAGAATAGAGGTATTAATGCGCAAGAGCACCGAAATACTGTTGATCCGGCACGGTGAAACCGCCTGGAATGCCGGCAAGCGCCTGCAGGGGCATTGCGATATTGCGCTCAATGTCCAAGGACAAGTGCAAGCCGATGCCTTGGGGCAGGCATTGCGCGCCGAACCGCTGGCGGCCATCATCAGCAGCGACTTGCAGCGGGCGCAGCAAACCGCGCAGGCGCTCGCCGTGCGGCAGACTCAGGCGGGAGCGCAGAATGTGATGGTCGACTCCGGCTTGCGCGAACGCTGTTACGGCGCGTTCGAAGGCTTGTACTACGGTGAGATCGGCCAGCGCTATCCGGCTGCTTTTGCTGCCTGGCAAGCACGCGATATTGATGCGGTGTTTCCGCCGGGCGAGCGCATCGGTGAGAGTTTTCGTAATTTTTATACGCGCAGCGTGGCTACCATATTGCATTTGGCGCGTGAGTATCCGGGGCAGAAAATCGCGCTGGTGGCGCACGGCGGCGTGCTGGAATGCGCGTACCGCGCCGCTCTGGGGCTGCCGCTTTCGACGCCGCGCGATTTTCCGGTTCTGAACGCCAGCGTCAACCGCTTGCGGTTGGAAGGCGATACGCTGCGGTTGGTGTCATGGGGCGAAGTTGCGCACCTGGATGCGATGGCGTTGGACGAGGTCGATCAGCGGGTGCCCTGAATTTACAGGCATGGTTTGCAAGAAGAATTTGGATGGCATCCTGTCGGACGTAGGGATTCGAAGCGAAAAAAGAGCTGGGCGAAGACGGATTTTGCTGGTTTCGCAGTGTCAATAGCGCGCTATTGACCAGGAGAACGGTGAAAAATGGACCGTTCAGGTATTTTGCAGCCGATTATTCCTAAGTCCGACAGGCTGCTAAAATAGCCTCCCCCCAACCTTTCCATATCGCCCATCGTGCAACTCGGCCCTTATTTACTGCGCAACAACGTATTCGTCGCACCGATGGCAGGCGTGACCGATCGGCCGTTTCGCCAGTTATGCAAGGAGCTCGGTGCCGGTTATGCGGTGTCCGAGATGGCAGCTTCCAATCCGAAGCTGTGGCAGACTGAAAAGTCGTCGCGCCGCATCAATCACGCCGGCGAAATGGAGCCGAAAGCGGTGCAGATCGCCGGTGCAGATCCGACCATGCTGGCCGATTGTGCCCGGTTCAATGTCGAACGCGGGGCGCAGATCATCGATATCAACATGGGTTGTCCGGTGAAAAAGGTCTGCAATAGCTGGTGCGGCTCCGCACTGTTGCAGAACGAACAATTGGTCGGCCGAATCCTGGATGCGGTGGTGTCCGCGGTGGATGTGCCGGTGACGTTGAAATTTCGCACCGGTTGGGATAGATCAA
>JBDSCZ010000390.1:0-1505 GCA_039920865.1 Burkholderiaceae bacterium | reverse complement strand
TGCAACGCGATATTATGTTTTATCACATTAACTTTTCACGAAACTTACCACGAAACCATACCGAATCCGTGTTTTGATGGTGATTTAACATCAAAACATTGGCGCAAAACAAGCATTTACTGGAAGTACTGCCGCACCCGGATCAGGTCTTCAAGGGTATCGACTCCGGAGGCAGGTACGCTATCGGTGACGTATACCGCAATCGGAAAACCGTGCCAGAGCACGCGCAACTGTTCCAGCGCCTCAATCTGTTCCAGCGGCGACACCGTCAACGCGGGATAGGTCTGCAGGAATGCATTGCGGTAGGCGTACAGGCCGATATGGCGCAATAAAACAGAGTCCGACGGCAAATCTGCTCGGGATTGCGCAAAGGCGTCGCGCGACCATGGTATCGTCGCCCGCGAGAAATACAGCGCCCGGCCGGCTTTGTCGAGCACGACTTTCACCACGTTCGAATTAAAGGCATCGCGCACGTCATCGATCGCATGCGCTGCGGTAGCCATCGATACGCCAGCGCTGATCTGTGCTGCAGTCGCGGCAATCAAGGCCGGATCGATCAACGGCTCATCGCCTTGCACATTGACCACCACCGCATCGGCGGCCAGACCGATGGCAGCAGCAACTTCAGCGATCCGGTCGGTGCCGCTGGGATGGTCGCTGCGGGTAAGGCTGGCACGCACTCCATGCGCGGCGCAGGCGGCCATGATCTCGGCGTGGTCGGTGGCGACGATGACATCACTGGCACCGGACAGCATCGCGCGCTCGGCCACCCTGACTACCATCGGCTTGCCACCCAGATCGGCGAGGGGCTTGTTGGGCAACCGGGTCGATGCAAGGCGGGCCGGGATGATGACGGTAAAAGCCATATCGCTTATGTGTTGTCCTGGATCTGCAGCGGCGCATTCAGATCACGGGCCTGATCGACCCACATGATCGGAATGCCGTCGCGGATCGGATAGGCCAGTTTGTCGGCACGGCAAATCAGTTCCTGCGCTTTTTTGTCATGTACTAGCGGGCCCTTGCACAATGGGCATACCAGGATATCAAGCAATCGAGTGTCCACGACATTTCTCCAGAATTCGTTGGGCCAGCACACCGTCGAGGTGCGCGGCCACGGGAACAACCCACAAGCGCGGATCGTTTTTCAGTTCAGTCACAAGCGCGCATTTTACTGCATCCTTCTCAGTGATCAGGATGATGTCGGCAGCAATATTGTCAAATGGACTAACAGCAAAATCATAATGATCCGGCAGCGGCAGTTCCTCAAAAGCCAGCCCTGCCTGTCGTAGGGTGGCAAAAAACCGTGCCGGATTGCCGATGCCAGCAGCCGCCGCAATTTTCCCCGGCGACCTGCTCAATTGATGCAGCGGCACCTGCTGCCCAGGATCGCACAAACGATGCGCGACCGCGCCCACCAGACCCATCCGATAGGCATTAACCGGCATGCCGGCAGGCAGCTCAACGCCCGGCACCAGGTTAACCACCGTAAAGTCGCGCCGGCGCGC
>JBDSCZ010000389.1:0-5833 GCA_039920865.1 Burkholderiaceae bacterium | reverse complement strand
GCAGGCCGAGGTCGTCCTTCGGCGTGCTGTGCGCCAGGCGCGGCTCCATGTAGCGCACCGCATCGTAGCCGAAATATCCTGCCAGACCGCCGCAAAAACGCGGCATGCCGGGCCGCAGCGCAACCCTGAAGCGCGATTGGAATTGCGCAATGAAGTCGAGCGGATTGCCGTCATGGGTTTCTATGACGGCGCCATCCTTGCGCAATTCCGTGTGCATGCCGGTTGCGCGCAGCAGGGTATGGGCCGGCAAGCCGATAAAGGAATAGCGCCCGAAACGTTCGCCGCCGACCACCGATTCAAGCAGAAATGAATTCTTGCCGACATTGTTTTGTTGCGCCAGCTTCAGATACAGCGATAACGGCGTTTCCAGGTCGGCCAGTGCTTCGACAATCAGCGGAATACGGTTGTAGCCTTGGGCGGCCAGTGAATTGAATTCAAGTTCGGTCATGTTGGTTCTCCCGCGCGCTATTAATGAATCGCGCGCTCATTACTCGTTAGTGTCTATAAAACGTGGCTGCCCGCAGTGGTGCGGACGGCGGCAGATCGGGAATTATGCAGTCCAGGATTGCCAGCGTCGCCAAAGCCAAGCCTCAATCTGGCCTGTTTGGTTGACGGTACGTTTATTGAAGAGAAACATGACGTTATGGAGTGGTTGCAGTAGAAAGTTGGGGGGCTTCGTGTTGTACTGCGATCAATTGTGCTGCTTGCAGCAGCGATTCGACTATACCATCGGTATCGGCGTCTTGTATAGATTGCCCGTGATTGTAGCCATACGGCACATTCAAGATCCGGCAGCCCGCCGCGCGCGCAGCCTGCACATCGTTGGAAGAGTCGCCGATGGCTACTACTTGCTGTGGCGCAAGGGAGAAGTTTGCGAAAACTTGCAGCAAGGGCATCGGGTCAGGTTTCTTTTTGGCAAAAGAATCGCCGCCGTAAATTACTTCAAAATAATCATGCAGCCCGGTTTTTTTTAATAACGGCAGAGCAAATGCAAGTGGTTTGTTGGTCACGCAAGCCAGTCGTATGCCATCGCTTCGGAATTTTTCCAAACCTGCGACTACACCCGGATACAGACTGCTGTAGTCGCCGTTGATCGCCAGATAATGGCGTTCATAGGACTCCATTGCCGGTTCGAAATGGTGCTCGATTGCATGCAGGTCGTAATCGACTGCCAGCACGCGCCGGATCAGGTTTTCCGTACCCTTGCCGACAAATTCCTTGATGCTGCCGATTCCGAGCGGCAGTAGCGCAAGTTCGGCGCGCATCCGGTTGATGGCGATATGGAAATCCGCTGCGGTATCGAGCATGGTGCCGTCGAGGTCGATGATGGCAGCGCGGATATCGCCAAATAGGGAGGGATTTACGGCTTTCATACGGCTGCCAGTTCGCGGCGCATCGCGTCAATCACGGCCTTGTAGTCGATTTGGCTGAAAATGGCAGAGCCGGCGACAAAGGTATCCGCGCCGGCTTTGGCGGCAGCGGCGATATTCTCAACCTTGATGCCGCCGTCGACTTCGAGCAGGATTTCACGACCAGGATTGCATGCTAGATAGGCATCGATACGCCGACGGACTTCTGCAATTTTCTGCAGGGATTCCGGGATGAAAGATTGACCACCGAAGCCGGGGTTGACCGACATGATTAAAATGATGTCGATCTTGTCCATCACATGATCCAGATAATGCAACGGCGTGGCTGGATTGAATACCAGACCAGCCTTGCAACCGTTGTCACGGATCAATTGCAGGGTGCGGTCGATGTGTTCGGAGGCTTCCGGATGAAACGTGATGATGTTTGCACCCGCTTTGGCAAAATCGGGCACGATACGGTCCACTGGTTTTACCATCAGGTGGACATCGATCATCGCCGTCACATGCGGGCGAATTGCCTGGCAGACCAGCGGGCCGATGGTCAGGTTGGGAACGTAATGATTGTCCATTACGTCGAAGTGGATGATGTCTGCGCCAGAAGCGAGGACATTACGTACTTCTTCACCCAAACGGGCGAAATCGGCAGAAAGGATGCTCGGAGCGATACGGTAAGTTGGCATGACGATATATTTTAGAAAAGACCCGCCATTTTACCCCTTGGCACTGCGGCATGCCTTGCGCCATAGTCTGTTTTGGTGTGCAATGGACTATTGGCATCCGCCTGATTGCAGCAGTTATATGAGTACCTATCGATTACATTCAAGGAATTAACATGGCAGCTTATGAATTCACCGTCTCAGTGAATACCCAGTATCTTGCGGAGCAGTCGGAGCCGGATCGCGCCAATTATGTGTTTGCTTATGCGATTAGCATCAAAAATACAGGTCAGGTAGCAGCGCAACTGATTTCGCGGCATTGGGTCATCACTGACGGGAATAATCATATCGAACAAGTGCGTGGCCTCGGTGTGGTTGGTCACCAACCGTTTCTGGCGCCAGGTGAGCAGTTCGAATATACCAGCGGCACTGCGCTCACTACTCCGCAGGGTTCGATGACAGGTGAATATTTCTGTGTGGCCGAAGATGGTGAGCAGTTTGAGGTCAAGATACCGGAATTCGTGCTGTCCTTACCCCGCACTTTGCATTGATTTCAGCGCCTTTCGCTTTCCTTGGATGCCGGCTTTTCTTGCGCGGGTGGTGGCGACGGCTTACGACCTGAAAACATCGTCCACCAGACAATCAGTACTAATATAAGCATCGCACAGCCTGCTTCAACCATTAAAAGCCACATGACACACTCTCTTCCTATGTTATTTACCCGCTTTAGTTTACTAGCAAGTGCAATTCTGGTTGCATTCGCAATCAGTGCTTGTACTACACCACAACAGGCCAAGCTGCCTATCAAGCCCGATGCGCCATTTGTAAAGCCCGTTGAAAAAGTTCAGGAAACGCTCAGGCCGACCACCTTTTCCGCCTTATCCGGTTGGGAGCAAGATGATTTGCGTCAGGCTTGGCCAGCGTTCCTGGCGTCTTGCCAGGTGCTGGTCAAAAAAGAAGACTGGCGCGAACCGTGCACGATTGCACGTGATGTGAGTGCTGCTGACGCAAAGGCAATCAGGACGTTTTTTGAAGCATTTTTCGTGCCGCATCAGGTTCTGAATGCAGATGGCAGCGAACAGGGTCTCGTGACCGGTTATTACGAGCCGTTACTACGCGGTTCGCGCAAACGGGGCGGCCCCTATCAGACGCCTTTGCACCGTGTGCCGGACGATCTGCTGACTATAGATCTGACCAGCGCCTATCCAGAGCTCAAAGGCATGCGTTTGCGCGGGCGCCTTGTCGGCAGCAAGGTGATCCCCTATCCCGCTCGGGCTGAACTGCTGGATTCTGCTGCTTTATCCGGCAAGGAACTGTTTTGGGTAGATGATGCGGTTGAGGCTTTTTTTCTTCAGGTTCAAGGTTCAGGGCGCGTGCAATTGATGGATGAAAAAGACACTGTGCGCGTGGCTTATGGAGAGCAGAATGGGCACCCGTATAAATCGATCGGTAAGTATCTGGTCGACAAGGGCGAATTGAAGCTTGCACAGGCTTCAGCGCAAGGTATCAAGGCTTGGGTTGCAGCCAATCCGTCCCGCAAAACCGAATTATTCAATGTCAATCCAAGCTATGTATTCTTCCGGGAAGAAAAACTGATCGATCCAAAAGTCGGGCCAAAAGGCGCAATGGGTTTGCCGCTTACCCCGCAACGCTCGATTGCCATAGATGCGCAATACATCCCTATGGGAGCGCCAGTTTTTCTGTCGACAACGCAACCTAATAGTGAAGTCGTACTGCAGCGCCTGATGCTAGCCCAGGATTCCGGAGGAGCAATCAAAAATCCGGTACGGGCGGATTTTTTCTGGGGTTTCGGCGCGGAAGCCGGAGAAAAAGCGGGACGCATGAAGCAGCGCGGCATGATGTGGGTGCTATTGCCGAAGCTGCCGTTCACATTATCGAAACGCTAAAAATTTCAGGGTTGTTGCAATCGAAATTAAAAGTGCCTTTTTCAGATAAAGTATATGCTTCGATTGCCTGTGCGATCCGTCTGGTTCAGAATGCCATTCCGAAATGCGGTGGTAGTATTTATGTTGTATGTGGGACATTTTTAAAATCAGGTGCGTTCGAATAATAATAATTGGATATGGCATGAAAATTCTTTTTGCGGTCGATGGCTCTCCATATTCGCTTAAGGCGGCGGAATATCTTGCGACGCACTTCAATTGGTTGAGCGAGCCAGTTGAGCTGCATCTGCTGCATGTCGATTTGCCGATACCGATCGGTCGTGCACGTGCAGCAATGGGCAAAGAGTCTCTTGATCGCCACTATGCAGAAGAGGCTGAGGCAGCCCTTACTCCGGCTGAAAATATATTACGAAAATACGAAATTCACTTTACGCGTTCTTTTGTCGCCGGTGATATTGCGGATGCAATCCAGTACTATGTGAGCCAAAATGCGATAGACATGATTGTCATGGGCTCCCATGGGCATGGCGCTTTGCGGGGTCTGGTGATGGGATCAATTGCAACTAAAGTGATTGCATCAACAACTGTCCCGGTACTGATCATCCGATAATCGGCTTTTTAGAGTAGATCGGCTTAATGCGCCAGGCATTAGCGGAACACGCATTACAGGCGTAGTCGAATGCATCAGTACTTTCTGCGTCTCACTGCCGGCATTATTCCGTGCTTATCCGGAGGTCACGGACACCTATTAGATGCGGTAACACGCCGTCAAATGACTACGCGCGGCATGAGCCGCTCCAGCAATGGGTTTCCTCCGAGTTTTCTGTCGTGCCCATGGGTAGTGCATGTCTGCCTTAACCAAATATGCATGGAATTTATTCCTCGAATACGCAATGCGCTATATGCTGATAGATGCTTGATGCAAAGCAATAAATAAAATTATTTATGGCGGGAAGATGTAATTGGTCTTCTGCTTTTGTACCAGAATCTTAAGAACTAAAAAACAGCCAAATTGTGGGTTAATTTTTCGCATTTTTCATAAGTAACGTTGATGCGTGTATTCAGCCATAGCAATATATTTTTACTTTCATATAAGGAAGCAACATGTCATACGAAAATATTATCGTTGAAATGCACGGCAAAGTAGGGTTGATTCGGTTGAATCGTCCGAAAGCATTGAATGCGCTAAATGATCAGCTGATGGATGAGCTCGGCGAAGTTCTGGTGAAATTCGATGCCGATGAAGATGTGGGATGTATCGTTATTACAGGTAGCGAGAAAGCATTTGCTGCCGGTGCAGATATTGGGGTGATGTCAAATTACTCTTATATGGACGCCTATAAGGGAGATTATATTACTCGTAACTGGGAGCAAATTCGGCGAATTCGCAAACCAGTAATTGCCGCCGTGGCAGGGTATGCGCTAGGCGGTGGGTGTGAGTTGGCGATGATGTGCGATTTCATCATTGCAGCCGACACAGCTAAATTTGGTCAGCCTGAAATCAAACTAGGCACCATGCCCGGCGCGGGTGGCACACAGCGCCTGCCGCGTGCAGTGTCCAAATCTAAAGCCATGGATATGTGCTTGACAGCGCGCATGATGGATGCGGTTGAAGCTGAGCGTGCAGGATTGGTTTCTCGCATAGTTGCATCAGACAAACTAATGGAAGAAACATTGGCGGCGGCAAACATTATTGCTTCAATGTCCTTGCCCATCGTCATGATGATCAAGGAGTCGATCAATCGGGCATATGAATCATCACTTGCAGAGGGTGTTCAATACGAACGTCGTATGTTCCATAGCACGTTCGCCACATCTGACCAAAAGGAAGGGATGGCAGCATTTTTAGAAAAGCGCTTGCCAAAGTTTGGCAACGTTTGATATAGTTCGGCTCCCGTTGCAA
>JBDSCZ010000388.1:0-3793 GCA_039920865.1 Burkholderiaceae bacterium | reverse complement strand
CTCTTGTCGGGAAATTACACATTTGTCGGATGTTGCTCCTGCCAACATTTTTATAAAGAAATGGCGCGGTCATTCGGAGTGAATTCCGGTGCGTGACGATGGAATGCAGGTCGGTGCGTTTTCGATTGCGGGCGGGCATAACACGTAGTCGCAATATCTCAGTGACGGCACGCGCACTTTCCTGCGCTTGCCAGATCGCCTTTTGTGCGCCTGGTTCGGCCAGAGCCGCTTGTATAGCGCGTTGTTCGATGTCATCCAGGCCTTGCCGATGGACCGGGAAAACTTATCCCCATTTTCTGTGGACAGGGCTGTGCATAACTCGGCACGACGCCTTCCCGGGCTATTGCCGGCGCCAATGGAAGGGCCTGCCTGCCAATGCGGCAGGTCCGGCCGGGTCCCTGTCAAGGCACACTTTGCCTTCGTCGGGTGGTGGGGACGGGCGTGCTTTTTGGCGGTGAAGCAAACGCCGCGTCAGGCGCCGGCTTTAATGTTGTGTGACGGTTATTTTTCGTGGTGGGAGGTTTATGTCGATTCAGCGGACCTAATTTTTTGATTTCCGTAAAAATCAGAAAAACTGCATGAAATCTCGTTTGGCAATGATGCACCGGCAACACTACATGCCGTTATCTATTAAAAACTACACGTGTTTGACACGCTGCTGATCACTTGGTTGAAGAGAGAACCATGAGTGTTAGCACTGACACGTTTTTTGTTCCAGTTCACTGCCTGAGCGCATCTCCCGACATGCCGATTACCTACTATATAGGATAAGAATCCAGGATAAGACGCTTGGTCAAGCATCCCTAAAGGCACACCAATGCGATGGGTGAAGAGGCCGAATCTGGTTTCTGAGACGCCATCAACTAAATAATTATCAATGCGTTTGTCCTGACGGACACCGTTCGTCGACTGCTCTTCACCTTTTGTCGGTTACCATTCACTGTTAAATTACGGCGGTGCAATACTTTACAAAAAGCAATATGAGAGAGCGGAGCATCAATATGCATACACACTATCTTTCTAGACGTTTGCAACACCACTCTAAAGAAGAGGGGTTCACCCTTATCGAACTGATGATCACCATAGCGATCATCGCGATTCTTGCTGCGGTTGCCGTCCCAAGCTATAGCCAATACGTGATTCGCTCAAAGCTGACAGAGGCCACAAATAACCTCGCAGATACCCGGGTGAAGATGGAACAGTATTATCAGGACAGTCGAAACTACGGCAGCACAGGCACGACATGCGGAGCAGCCCTGCCTACCACCGGTTATTTCGCTTACACATGTGCTACCAGCAGCAGTGCGCAGGCCTATAGTCTGACTGCCACCAGTCAGACGGGCAAAGGCATTGGATCTGCCGCTGGGGACTACACCTACACAATAGATCAGTCCAACGCTAAAACCACCAGCAAATTTAAAGGGGCAGCACAAACCGGCAAGAACTGTTGGCTCAATTCGGGGACCGAATGTTAAACACTTGTAGTCGCCCTTCGCCAACGGAGGCGATCAGAGGGTTTACTCTCATCGAATTAATGGTGACTGTTACCATTTTCGGCATATTGCTGGCCCTCGCAATGCCCAGTTACTCGCAATGGATCGCCAACTCGCGCGCCAGAACTACGACAGAAGCGATCCAGAACGGTCTCATGCTTGCCAAAGCTGAAGCAGTGCAGAGAAACGCCAAAGTTCAATTCGTACTCACCAGCGGTACCCCTATTGCCGCCAACGCCAGTTCAATAACAGCTAGCACGACAGGCACAGCCTGGATGGCGAGGATTTATCGGTCCGGTGGGACATACGCCAGTGCGGATTTCATCCAAGGACGAAGTAGCGCCGAGGGCAGTACAAATACAACGGTGAGCGCCGGACAATCCACCTTTGTGTTTACCGGTATTGGTGGCTTGTTTCCGATACCAGGCGCCACGGTCAATATTAATGTAACCGGCACTGGCGTATCGCGCCCACTGCGAATCACTATTGCGCCTGGCGGAGCTATCCGGATGTGCGACCCTGGGCTAAGCATTGCAACCACAACCATGGGGTGCTAAATGCGCAATAGATCATACCAAAAACAAGGCGGAATCATTATCCTCGAGGTCTTGATGGGGATCGTCATTTTCTCCTTCGGCATTCTTGGAATGATCAGCTTACAAGCCAATGCAATCAGGCATGCCGGCGATGCCAAGCTACGCACTGAGGCCAGTTATCTGGCTGGACAGATGATCAGCCAGATGTGGATCGACCGCTCGAATCTTGCCGATTATTCCCATCACCCCGGCGGTAGCAACTGCACCTTCACCGGCGCAGCAGCAGCATCCTCTAACGTCACCGATTGGATCGGCAGCGCGAGTCAAGCAGGCACATTGAGTGGAACGCTCCCCAACGCGACGGCACAAATCTTGGTAGAGGCAGGTACCAATCTGGTAACCGTAACAGTTTGCTGGCGCGCACCACAGGAAACGGTCACGCACAACTTCACCAGCACCGGATTGATTTCAGGATGACCGATATGCACATCAAAAAATGCCTTCAGAACCGAGGATTTTCATTAGTTGAATTGTTGGTCGGCATGGGCATGGGTGTGATTGTTCTGTTGATTATCTTGCAAGCCTTATCGGTAGCCGAAGGATACAAGCGCACTGCAACCAGCGGATCCGACGCCCAAGTCAACGGCTTGCTGGCCCTGCGCGCACTGGAATCTGAAATACGTATGGCGGGTTACGGCATGATGAATAGTGCGAGTCTCTGTCCCTCAACTAATACCTATTATGGTAGTGGCACAACGACATCTACAAGCATGCCGGTCAAGATCGTCGACGGCGGAACGGGTGCGGATTCCATCGAAGTTGTTTACAGTAGTTCAGTGACCGGCGCAGCGCCGAGCCGAATTGTCGTTGCCATGCCAACCCCATCCAACGTCACAAAGGTGAGCAGCCTTGCCGGTTTTAAAACCTGCGATTTCGTTCTGTTCGCAGCTAAGGATGGCAGCAAGACCTGCTCGATGTTGCAAGTTACCGGCATGGAGCCCAATAACGTGCAATTTCAGACTGGCTCTGGTCAATCAAACTACAATCCATCAGGCGGCGAGCAAAAGACTTTTTTTCCGAGCGGCGGATATAGTGCCAGCGACGTCATCATCAACATGGGCAGCTTTGTTGACAAACGATTCTCGGTTAATAAAACCGCGTCGAAAGATGAATACTTCCTGCGACAAACCAAAGTCAATGCTGCTGATGACGGCTGCAACCCTGTAGATCCGAATCCGGATCTGGATATTATCAGCAACATCGTCAATCTTCAGACGCAATACGGTGTGGCTCCTGCCAGCAGCCAGCAGGTGAACTGCTGGACCAGTGCTGCAGCGACCGACACCGGCTGCAGTATCACGGCGAGTCGTAACTGGTCGGACCCGCCTGCAGCCGACGTCCAGCGCATCAAGGCAATCAGGGTCGCCATTGTGGTTCGCAGTGCGCTTTCAGAAAGACCATCCTCGACAGGCGGCAGTTGCGATACAACCACTGCAGCGCCCACTTCCTGGAATGGCGGTCCGACCATCAACCTGAGCAGCATTCCGAATTGGCAGTGCTACCGCTACAAGGTCTATCAAACCGTGGTTCCCATAATCAATGTCATTTGGGCTAACACGTGATGAACTCCGTAAAAAATTTCAGCCAAAATGGCCGTTGCGCCATACCGGGACGGGAGCACGGCATTGTCCTGATGGTCGCTCTGATAGCGCTTGTCGCCCTCAGTTTGGCAGGCATTGCAATAGTACGCTCAGTCGATACCGG
>JBDSCZ010000387.1:0-3981 GCA_039920865.1 Burkholderiaceae bacterium | reverse complement strand
TGCGCGCGCCGCTGGCGGTGCCGTTGAGGGTCGGCAGCCGGTCAGCCGACTGGATGTTGTACTGGGCGCGCGCTTCTTCGATCCGCAGCGCGGCGGCGCGCAGGTCGCGGTTATTGTCGAGCGCGGCAGCGATCAGCGCCTGCAGCCGCGCATCGGTGAAGAATTCGCGCCAGCCGATCTCGGTGGCCGGACGGCCGGTGGTGGCGGTAGTGCCAGTCGTGCCGGCCCCGTCTGCTGCTGCGCCGTAGCTGGCAGCGACCGGTGCATCCGGGCGCAGATACTGCGGTGCCAGCGAGCAACCGGACAGCACGCCGACCAGCAGCAGGGCTAACGTCAATTGCTTGGGTACGGATTTAAACATTTTCATTCTCCACGTCGATTTGCTTGTGGCTCGCGTACATCTTGCGCTGCCGCTCGCTGCCCTTGAACAAGGTGCGCACCACGACAAAGAAGATCGGCACCAGAAATACCGCCAGCAGCGTCGCGGCAATCATTCCGCTCATGACGCCGGTGCCGATTGCGCGCTGCGCAGCCGAGCCGGCACCGCTGGCCAGCACCAGCGGCAGCACGCCGAGGATGAAGGCCAGCGAAGTCATCAGGATCGGCCTAAAGCGCAGATGCACCGCCTCCAGCGTGGCTTCGATCAGTCCCATGCCCTGCGCCTGCAGGTCCTTGGCGAATTCGATGATCAGGATCGCGTTCTTGGCCGACAGGCCGACCACCGCGATCATCCCGACCTTGAAATACACGTCGTTGGGCATGCCGCGCAGGGTTACGCCGAGCAATGCGCCGAGGATCCCGAGCGGCACCACCAGCATCACCGCCACCGGAATCGACGTGCTTTCGTACAGCGCCGCCAGCACCAGGAACACTGCCAGCAGCGACAGCGCGTACAGCAGCGGCGCTTGCGAGCCGGATTTTTTCTCTTCCAGCGACTGGCCGGTCCATTCATAGCCGAAGCCGGGCGGCAGCTTGGCCACCAGCGACTCCATTTCAGCCATCGCTTCGCCGGTGCTGCGTCCGGGTGCGGCCGCGCCGGCAATCTTCATCGCCGGATAGCCGTTGTAGCGGATCAGCTGCACCGGACCGGTGATCCAGTGCGAACCGACGAAAGCCGAGAACGGCACCATCGCGCCCTGTGCGTTGCGGGCATACAGCTGGTCCAGATCGTCCGGCTGCAACCGTTGCGGCGCATCGGCCTGGACGATCACGCGCTGCTGGCGGCCCTGATTCGGAAAGTCGTTGACATAGCTGGAACCGAGCGCGGTCGACAGCACGCTATTGATGTCGGCGAAAGACACCCCGAGCGCATTGGTCTTGTCGCGGTCGATCTCGAGCTCCAATTGCGGCGCGTCTTCCAGCCCTTCCGGCCGCACCCCGGCCAGCACCTTGCTCTGCGAGGCCATGCCGAGCATCTGGTTGCGCGCCGCGACCAGCGCGGCATGTCCGAGTCCGGCGCGGTCCTGCAGCCGGAAGGTGAAGCCGGTGGCGTTGCCGAGCTCGGGAATCGGCGGCGGGTTGACCGGGAACACGATCGCATCCTTGATTTGCGACAGAGCGCCCATCGCCCGGCCGGCGATCGCATCGGCCGAATCCTGCGGCCCGCGCTCGGTCCAGTTTTTCAGCGGCGTAAATGCCAGGCCGGCATTCTGGCCGTTACCGGAAAAGCTGAAACCGGACACCGCGATGATATGGGCCACGCCGGGCTGTTTCAGGTAGTAATTTTCCACCTGCTTGATGACCTCAAGCGTACGGTTGCTGCTGGCGCCGGGTGGCAACTGGATGTTGGTCACCAGATAGCCCTGGTCTTCCGCCGGCAGGAACGACGCCGGCAAACGCGCATACAGCAGGCCGACGCAGACCAGGATCAGGCCGTACACCAGCAGGTAACGCCCGGTCTTGCCCAGCATCCTGCCGATCAGGCTTTGGTAGCCGCTGGCGGTGCGTCCGAAGCCGCGGTTGAACCAGCCGAAGAAGCCGGTTTTTTCATGATGGTGGCCGGCCTCGACCGGCTTCAGGATGGTCGCGCACAGCGCCGGCGTCAGCGTGAACGCCATCAGCACCGAGAAGAACATCGACGCCACCATCGAGAGCGAGAACTGGCGATAAATCGCACCGACCGCACCGCCGAAGAATGCCATCGGGATGAATACCGCGATCAGCACCAGCGTGATGCCGATCAGCGCGCCGGTAATCTGCCCCATCGCCTTGCGGGTGGCGTCGCGCGGCGACAAGCCTTCCGCACTCATGATGCGCTCGACGTTTTCCACCACCACGATCGCATCATCGACCAGGATGCCGATCGCCAGCACCATGCCGAACATGGTCAGCACGTTGATCGAAAAGCCGAACAGCAGCAAGGTGGCGAAGGTGCCCAGCAGCGACACCGGCACCACGATGGTCGGAATCAGCGTGTAGCGGATATTCTGCAGGAACAAATACATCACCAGGAACACCAGCATGATCGCTTCGAGCAGGGTCTTGACCACTTCCTCGATTGAAATCCGGACGAACTTCGAGGTGTCGTAAGGCGCCACGTACTGGACCCCGGGCGGGAAGTATTTCGACAATTCATCCATCTTGGCCAGCACTGCCTGGGCGGTACCGAGCGCATTCGCGGTCGGTGACAGCTGCACCCCGATCGCGGTAATCGGCTTGCCGTCGATGCGCGCCGAAGTCGCATAGGACTGGCCGCCGATTTCGATCCGCGCCACATCGCGCAGCCGCACCATCGAGCCGTCGGGATTGGCGCGCAGCACGATGGCGCCGAACTGTTCGGGTGTCGACAATTGGCCGGACACCACGATGGTGGCGGAAATCTGCTGCCCGGCCGGACTCGGCAGATCGCCCAGGGTGCCGGACGCGACCTGCGCATTCTGGTTCCTGATGGCGCTCGAAACATCGGCCGGAGTCAGCTTGTAGCCGACCAGTTTGGCCGGGTCGATCCAGACCCGCATCGCGCGTTCGGTGCCGAACAGCTGTGCCTGGCCGACACCCGGCACCCGCTTGATTTCGTTCAGGACGTTGCGCGACGCATAGTCGCCCAGCGCCACCGGATCAAGCTTGCCGTCTTTCGACGCCAGCGTGACGAACATCAGGAAGTTGCTGCGCGACTTGGTGACCTGCACGCCCTGCTGGGTGACCGCCTGCGGCAAGCGCGACTCGACCCGTTTCAGCCGGTTTGACACTTCCACTGCAGCCAGATCGGCGTTGGTGCCGGTGGCAAAGGTCAGCGTGAGCTGCACCTGGCCGTTGGCCTGGCTTTGCGATTCAATGTATTGCAGACCCTCGGCGCCGTTCATTTCCTGTTCGATCAGGCTGGTGACGCTATCTTCCAGAGTTTGCGCGGTGGCGCCCGGATAGGCGGCCGTCACCAGGATGGTGGGCGGGGCGATGCTCGGATATTGCGATATCGGCAATTGCGTAATCGACAGGATCCCGGCCAGCATGATGAAAATCGCCAGCACCCACGCAAATACCGGCCGATCGATGAAGAATTTTCCCATTTAAAACTCCTTATTGCGCTTTTGTTGTTGGAACGGCTTCAGGAGTATCTTTCTTTTGTCCGCCATTTTGTTGCGCAGCAGGCTGTACAGCCTTGGCAGTATTCGTAGCGTTCACGGCTGTAGGCTGCCATGGCACGACCTTGACCGCGGCGCCCGGCTTGATTTTTTGCAGGCCTTCGACGATCACCCGGTCGCCGGCTTTCAAGCCTTCGTTGATCAGCCAGACATCGCCTTGCGCGCTGCCGGTTTTTACCGCGCGCACGGCCACCTTGCCGTCAGCGCCGACCACCATCACCGAAGCGCCGTCGGCGCTGCGCGCGACCGCTTGCTGCGGCACGCTGATGGCCTGCTCCCTGACCCCTTGTTCCAGCTTGGCGCGTACATACATGCCGGGCAACAGGCTGCGTTTGGGGTTCGGGAATTCGGCCCGCAAACTGACCGCGCCGGTGCTTTCATCGACGCTCAAGTCGGAGAA
>JBDSCZ010000386.1:0-5370 GCA_039920865.1 Burkholderiaceae bacterium | reverse complement strand
AAATTCAACCGTGTGCTGTCGGTGATGAAAGTGCGCGGCAGCCAGCACAGCAAGGACATCCGATTGTTTGACATTACGGATGACGGCATCGTTCTTGGCGAGACCTTTTCCGAGTATGCCGGGATACTGTCGGGCCGGCCCACCGTCACCGAATAGCGGGAATGCACCGGTTATGGAAGTAGGAATGAACAAAAATGATATTGTCGGCGTTTTTGATAGCCATGACCCAGGTCAAGCGGGTGCCGCCAGCCAGCACCAGGACCGATTGCCGGGCGCCTTTGAAAAGGATGTCTTGCGCAGGGAAAGTGCGGTTATTGATGATGAAGCGGCGGTTTTAGGCCGCGAAAAAATTGCTACTGCCAGAGAAGATGCTGCGCATTTGCGTGAAGGGGAAGCCAGCGCGCGTGAGCGCGACATTCGCGCGATAGAGACGACACAGGCAGCCTCCGAGAGCCATATGGTCATGTTGCAGCAGGCCAACGCACACCTGATTAGCGCTACCCTTAAAGCGCAAAACCTGGCCCAACAAGTCGAATTGACCACAGTGCAGCTCGAAAAGGCCAAGTGTGCAGCAGAAAAAGCCAACCTCGCCAAATCGGAGTTCCTGTCCAGCATGAGCCATGAGCTGCGCTCCCCGCTCAATGCGATCCTCGGCTTCGCCCAATTGCTGGAGTCGGGTTCGCCGTTGCCGACACCGGGCCAAAAGGCCAGCATCGACCAGATTCTCCAGGCCGGATGGTATCTGCTGGAACTGATTAACGAAATTCTCGATCTTGCGATGATCGAGTCCGGCAAGCTGTCGTTGTCGATGGAGCCAGTGTCGCTGTCTGAAGTGCTGCTCGATTGCCAGGCCATGATCGAACCACAGGCGCAGAAAAGTGGCATTTGCTTGCGGTTTCCGCAGTTCGATTTCCCTTGCTTTGTCAATGCAGACCGAACCCGAGTGAAGCAGGTTTTGATTAATCTGCTGTCCAATGCGATCAAATACAACCGCGCCGGCGGTACGGTCGAAGTGACGTGCACGTCGGACCTGGCGCAGCGCATGCGTATCAGTGTGCAGGATACCGGCGAAGGATTGTCTCCGGAAAAAATCGCCCAGTTATTCCAGCCCTTCAATCGTCTTGGGCAAGAAGCCAAGACGGTGGAAGGTACCGGCATCGGCTTGGCCGTGAGCAAGCGCCTGGTTGAAGCGATGGGTGGCGAAATCGACATGAAAAGCACCGTCGGGGTAGGCAGTACATTCTGGATCGACCTGAATTTGGCGTGCGAACCGCAACTTGAGACCGGCACTGTCCAGCCGATTGCGCCACCGCTTGCGGGAGTTCAGCCTGGTGCAGGGCTGCGCACGCTGCTGTATGTTGAGGACAACCGGGCAAACCTGGAGCTGGTCAAACAAATCATCGCGCGTCGTCCCGACCTGCACCTGTTGAGCGCGCAGGATGGTGCGTCCGGCATCGCGCTGGCATGCACCCATCTGCCGGAGGTGATCCTGATGGATATTAACCTGCCTGGCATCAGTGGCATCCAGGCGCTGAAAGTCTTGCGCGAATATCCCGCAACCGCGCACATCCCGGTGCTTGCCCTGAGCGCCAGCGCGATGCCGGACGATATCGAGAAAGGCATGGCTGCAGGATTTTTCTGTTATCTCACCAAGCCGATCAAAGTCAATGAATTCATAGCGGCGCTGGACCTGGCGCTGGAACTCGCTGAAGCAGGACTAGACGTTGCAAAGCATCCGGAAATGCTGTGAAGATGCGTGACACCGACATACGCCATTACCGCGTAGCCTGAATAATTTCAATATTGCAATTACGTAAACAGGCAAGATGTTTTCATTTTTCTCGGGAATTGTGCGCTAGCGTACAGAAGTAAAAATCACGCTGCGATACGCTAGGCATGTTGACATTAGGCGCGCTATTGACATGTTGTTTGCAGTGCGTCAACCAACAGGTGAGCCGGTCGCCTCAAGAATCGGCACCAAATTCGAAAGTCATTACAATAAAATCTTGCAGGCAGCGTTGCCGACGCCGCCTGCTGGAATGCTTTGCGAAAAAGATTCTCCCAAAAATCTGCTTGCTGGCATCACTGATGCTTGAAGGGACCGTTTCAATAGGAAAGTTCGGCATCGCCCACCGTCGTATGGAAACAGAAATGAAAAAAAATGCCGACGATCGCGCTTCTGATGCCAATAACCCAAGTCAGTCGGATGTCACAGGCCAGCACGCGAACGGATTGCCAGACGTCCTCTCAAAAGATATTACACGCAGAGAAAATGCCGTAATTGAAGATGAAGCGGCCATTCTAGGGCGCGAGAAATCAGCCACCGCACGAGAAGATGCCGCACATTTGCGCGAAAATGCCGTCGACGTACGTGAAGATGCGGCCGATCTACGCGAGGACGCTGCGCAAACACGTGAAGGAGAGGCCGATGCGCGCGAAGGAGCCGCCACTTCGCGCGAACGAAACATTCGCACGGCAGAGACGACTCTGCCAGCAAGCGACGACCAGTTGAGGATGTTGCAGCAGGTGAACTCACACCTGGTCATTGCTACCATTGCAGCACGCAACCTGGCTGAACAGGTTGAGACGGCTGCAGTCCAGCTGGATCATTTGGCCCATCACGATGTCCTCACCAATTTACCGAATCGCATGCTGCTGCAAGACCGCCTTGGCCAGGCAATCGAGTTGGCCCATCGTCAGGGCAAGCAACTTGCGCTGATGTTCATGGACCTGGACCGATTCAAACAGATCAACGACTCGCTGGGGCACGCGATTGGCGACCAGTTGCTGCAGTCGGTCGCACAACGCCTGGTGGCTTGCGTACGCCACTCGGACACCATCAGTCGCCAGGGCGGGGATGAATTCGTGCTGCTGCTGCACACTATTGAGCACGCAGAAGACGCGGCCATCTCTGCGCAAAAAATACTCGAAGCGCTCGCGCTGCCACACCGCATCGACCGCCATGATTTGCATATCAGCGTCAGCATTGGCATCAGCGTCTACCCGGGCAATGGCCTGGATGCGGAAACCCTGATCAAGCGTGCGGACACCGCGATGTACCATGCCAAGGAAACCGGGCGCAACAATTACACTTTCTTCGAACCGGGCATGCATGACCGGGCCGTACAGCGGCAGTCGATCGAAGCCAGTCTGCGTAATGCACTGGAGCGACAGGAATTCGTGCTGCACTACCAGCCGAAAGTACGGCTTGCCAATAGAACGATCGTCGGCGTCGAGGCGCTCATCCGCTGGCAGCATCCGGAACAAGGGCTGCTGCTGCCAGCGCAGTTCGTGTCCATCGCGGAAGACTGCGGCCTTATTCTACCGATTGGCCGCTGGGTGCTGCGCGAAGCCTGCCTACAGGCCTGCGCCTGGCAGCGGGCCGGCTTGCCGCCGATCACCGTCGCAGTCAATACCTCCGCGTTGGAGTTGCGCACCAAGGATTTTCTGGATAATGTACGCGCCACTCTTACTGATACGCAGCTGGCACCGCAATTTTTGGAACTCGAACTCACTGAAAATGTCCTGATGCGGGATGCCGCATCGACCGATCTCGTACTGCATGCGCTCGCAGAGCTGGGCGTAAAGCTGACGATCGATGACTTCGGCACCGGATATTCCAGCCTCAGCTACCTGCGGCAGTTCCCGGTCGACACCTTGAAGATCGACCAGTCGTTCGTGAACCAGATGACCAGCAACGAAGACGATGCAACTATCGTCAGCGCCATCATCAGCATGGGCAAAAGCCTGCAGAAGCGCGTCATAGCGGAGGGTGTGGAAACGGCCGAGCAGTATGCAATTCTTCTGGCCAGACATTGCGACGAAGGCCAGGGTTATTATTTTGGCGCGCCGATGACAGCAGAGGCGCTCGCCGATCTATTGAAAACAGGTCTGGCGAACACGCTGCCCGAATGATGATTCATCCAACTTCGGCTGCACTGCTGCGGGCGGTATCAAACATGCCGAAATTTGTTGAATACCGCACTCCCGCGGGTAAAACCGGCGAATTTCTCTTTCCTTACAAGGTAGATGCAGTAGTAGGCTGCCAGCGGGAACAAGACCCCGAGCGCAAGACCGATCCCGAGATGCAGAGAGATATCGGTAACCCCGAGCTTCGACAGCACGATCCGTGCGCCGCTGGCAGCGAGGATGTGCATCAGATAAATCGGCATCGACGCCAGGCCCAGCAGTTCGATAATCCGCATCCGGTTCGAACGCGCCAGCAGCGCGGCTACCTGGAGCACGAGAAACATGCCGAGAAAGGCGGCAGGCAATGCCCACGGATCGGCGTAACCGCCGAGCGCACTGGCTGCGTAGATCGCAATACCGGCAGCCATGAAAGTCGTAGCGATGCCGGCGGGATTTGCAAAGCGCTCAACGACTACTTTCAGATGTCGCGCCGCCAACAGGCCGGCTGCATAGAAGAGGAAAAATTGCAACGACTGGGAAAGAATCCCCAACTCGAAGTTGATGCCCACCAGATAGGCCGCCAGCGCAAACAGGGTTACGCGCAGCCGGTTGGCCGTGGTGAGGAAAACGAAGATATGACACAAAAGCAGCGCGTACAGAAACCAGAACTGCCCGAGTGGCTTCCAAAGTATGGCTGCGGTCAGGTCGGACAGATGGAACGGTAGATTGGTGCTGTCAGACATGGCTACTTGAACCAGTCCTTGCAACACAGACCACAACAGATACGGATAGATGATCGTCATCAACTTGCTGCGCAAGAAGCCGCTGCGGGCAAGTCCTTTGCCGGCGTTCATTCCGGCCAGCAGGAAAAACAGCGGCATATGGAAAGTATAAATCGCATAGTCCGATGCCATCAGCCAGTGATCATCGGCCACCATTCCGCCGGAATTCAGCCCCCTTAAAACATGTCCATAAACCACCAGCAGGATGCCGATGCCGCGCGCATAATCCCACAAAACTTCTCTCGCAGCGACACTCTTCGGTTCGCTTGATTGATCGTATCTGTCAGCACTTCTTTCAATTACAGGATGCATTTTATTTTTCTCTCTATTTGATTATGTCCGCCCGGGATTGGTGACTTCATAGAAAAAACAGCTCGCCGAGCTGTATCAGATAGCCGGTCAGGTAGCCAATAAAGGAACGCTTGTGGGCTCGCTCGCCGCCAGATGTGGTGCTGCAGTGCGCGCTACAGAGAAATATACTGCACATTGTATTTTTTAACGCGCAATGAAATTATGCGGAATATGCCGATATTATAGGCATACTCCACAATTTAACCTGATTAGCTACATACCTCAGAAACAGCGTTACACGTTCAAAAAAACCCGTCGTCCCCGCGAAGGCGGGGATCCATACACCGGTGATTCAGCGTGCGATGTATGGTTTCCCGCCTTCGCGGGA
>JBDSCZ010000385.1:0-1880 GCA_039920865.1 Burkholderiaceae bacterium | reverse complement strand
CCTGGTATTTGATCCGGTATTTGGCCAGTTCGATGACGTCGCCGTCTTGCAGGAAATGCTTGTTGACCGGTTGGCCGTTGACCAGCGTGCCATTGGTGCTGCCCAGATCTTCCAGGAAGGAGTCATTGAGGACGGTGGTGATGGCGGCGTGCTGGCCGCTGATGGCGAGATGGTCGATGACGATGTCGTTGCCGGGCCGGCGCCCGATCGTGATGCGCTCTTTCGAGAGCGTCATTTCCTGCAATACCGCACCGTCTGCCATGAGGATGATTTTGGCCATGCTGTTCTCCTGCGATCTAGCTGTTTTCTAAACGAGGCTCATTATCGCGTGCTTTCATCAAAATCACCGAGACATTATCCCGCCCGCCGCAGGCATTGGCGCAGGCGACCAGTTGCGCGCAGGCCTGCGGCAGATCGGAGCGGTTGGCGTGCAGCAGGTCGGCGATCTGCTGGTCCGGCACCATGTCGGTCAAGCCGTCCGAGCACAGCAGCGCGATATCGCCGGCCTGAAAATCGTGCTGGTGCAACTCGACGTCCAGCAGCGGCGCAGCGCCCAGCGCGCGGGTGATCAGGTTGCGTTTTTTGGACAGCACTGCCTGCTCGGGCGTGATCAGGCCGGCTGCGATCTCCTGCTGCAATACCGAATGGTCGCGGGTCAGTTGCTGCAACGTGGTGCCACGCAACCGGTACAGGCGCGAGTCGCCGGCATGGGCGACGTTCAGCGTGTGGTCCAAATACAGCGCCAGCACCAGCGTGGTGCCCATGCCGCGGCAACCTTCCTGGCTGTGCGCGGCCTGCAGAATGCGGGTGTTGGCGAGCTGGATTGCGTCGCGCATCCAGTCGTGCAGCTGCGCCGGAAGATCGGCGCTGCCGGCGTATTCAGCATGATTCGCATATTCCGCATGCTCCCGCAATGTATCCTGCAGCGCCTGCCCGATGATGTCCACCGCCATGCCGCTGGCGACTTCGCCGGCCAGATGCCCGCCCATGCCGTCGGCCAGCAGCGCAAACCCATATTCTGGATTGATGGCGACCGCGTCTTCGTTCTGACGCCGCACCCGGCCGGTATCGGTTAAGGCGGCGAATTCTATCTTGCTGGTGGGTTCCGTAGTCATCGGGGCAGTGTAATTAGGAACAGATGCACTGTCCACGAAAGACACGAAAAATTCGCAGGTTGGTGCTGCGCTTGCGAAGCCCAGCATTGTGCGGACGATGCTGGGTTACGCGACAAAGCCGCTAACCCAGCCTACGCAACCTACGCAACACAGCTTATGGGCTGGTTCGCGCAGACAAAAAAACGGGGAGCCGCAGCTCCCCGTTGTCGCTTTCAGCAAAAACAGATTACAGCATTGCCTTGAGCAAACGCGCCATTTCTGACGGGTTTTTGGTGGTTTTGATGCCGCAGGCTTCCATGATGTCGAGCTTGGCTTGCGCGGTGTCGGCGCCGCCCGAGATCAACGCACCGGCATGGCCCATGCGCTTGCCTGCAGGTGCTGTGACGCCGGCGATGAAGACCACGACCGGCTTCTTCATGTTTTCCTTGATCCAGTAAGCCGCATTGGCTTCGTCCGGGCCGCCGATTTCGCCGATCATGATGACTGCATCGGTATCAGGATCGTCATTGAACATCTTCATGATGTCGATGTGCTTCAGACCGTTGATCGGGTCGCCGCCGATACCGACTGCCGACGATTGGCCCAGGCCGAGTGCGGTCAATTGGCCGACTGCTTCATAGGTCAGCGTGCCGGAGCGTGATACCACGCCGATGCGGCCTTTTTTGTGGATGTGGCCTGGCATGATGCCGATCTTGATTTCGTCTGGCGTGATCAGACCCGGGCAATTTGGGCCCAGCAGCAAAGTCTTGCTGCCGGATTTTGCCA
>JBDSCZ010000384.1:0-3827 GCA_039920865.1 Burkholderiaceae bacterium | reverse complement strand
GAGGTCGAACTGGATATCGTGGCAGGTTTTCAGGCCGATCCGGTTGGCCTGTTGTACAGCCATCGTCGCTGAGATCGATCCGGATGAAGCGATCGATGCGATGCACTATCACGCGCTGTTCAGCTTCCAGATCGTGGCACCGGTGGCGCAAGATCACCCGCTGGCAGACAAGGAATTCCTGGTGGCCGAAAACTTCGCCGGCGACACGCTGATCACCTATCCGGTGCCGGACGACATGCTCGACATCGTGCGACTGGTCTTGAAACCCGCCGGCGTCGTCGTGGAGCGTCGGACCACCGAACTGACTGTGGCGATGCTGCAACTCGTTGCCAGCAAACGCGGCATCGCGATGCTGCCGCTGTGGGCCGCGCAAAATTACGTGAACCGCGACTACGTGCGCGCCAAACGCATCAACCGTGACGGCCTGACCGGCCGCCTGTTTGCGGCCTGCGTGCCAGAAATGTCGGAGAAACCCTACTTCACGGATTTTGTCAGCACCACGCGCGAAAGTTGCTATCTCGGTTTGGACAGCGTGGAACTGCTGTAAAAAATAGATTCATACATTAGTGCCGGTCAGCTGCACATACAGGCGCGGCAGCACCTGCGGCAATTCAGCCGCATTTTTGACCATTACATAGCCATTGGCGCCAAACAGATGCGGCAGATAATCGCCGGCTTTTTCATCGATGGTCACGCAAAACGGCGTCAGGCCGAGGCGGCGCGCTTCCTGTATCGCCACCCGGGTATCTTCGATGCCGTAGCGGCCTTCGTATTTATCGAGATCGTTGGGCTTGCCGTCGGTCAGGATCAACAGCAAGCGGCGGGCCGATTTCTGCTTCGACAGAATCGCTGCGGAGTGCCGGATCGCCGCTCCCATGCGGGTATAAAAGCCGGGCTTCAATGCCGCCAGCCGGCCGCGAATGATGTCGTTGTAACGCTCGTCAAAACCCTTGAGCAAATGAAAACGGATGTTCTGACGCCGCACCGACGAAAATCCGTACAGCGCAAAGCGGTCGCCGGTAGCGGCCAGCGATTCGCCAAACAGCAGCAGGCTGTCGCGAATGACATCGATCACCCGCGCCGAGTTGTTGATCCAGGCGTCCGTCGATAGGGACAGATCGGCCAGTAGCAGGCAAGACAGGTCGCGTACCTGCTGGCGGCTGTCGATATACAGCCCCGGCTCGGCAATCGGCGCGCCGCTGGATTTTTCTGCCGCGTACCGCACGCAGGCGTCCAGATCGAGGTCGCTGCCTGAAACCTGGCCCTTGAGCCGGGCCGGCGCAGTGCTTAGGGATTGAAACTGGTTACGCAAGCGCTTCGCGGTGGCGCGCAGCGCAGGCGGCAGCGGGCACGGTTCGGCATTGCGCGCCAGCATCATCTGCAACCGGCAATGAGCCGGTTGCAATTGCTGTTTGCGGTAATGCCATTCCGGCAGCAGTATGCCGTCTGCCAGCACAAAATCATCATCGGATTCGCCCGGCAAATCGAGGTCAAAACGAATTCTGCTGGCCGTGGTCTTGCCGTCATTGGCGACGCTGAGAAAATCGAGATCGTTGGCGGCCTTGGTGGCATGCTCGTTTTCATCCTCGTCCAGCGGACGATTGACCTTCACATATTCGGCCCACGAAAACAGGCTCTCGGCGCGAAACAGCAGCATGAATGGGCTGGTATTGTCCGGCATGTCGACCGCTTCGGCGCTCCGTTTGCGTTTTTCCGCGTCGGCACCGACCTTGCCGCCGTCCGGTTGCTGCGGCGTATCCTGCCCGGCTTTGCGCTTTTCGCCTGAAGCCGCAGGCGGCTCTGGGTGCAGCCACAGCGGGACTGGCGCCGGCGGATTTTTGCCCGGAGTGAAATGTGTAATTGAACCGGGTTGGCACAAGGCGGCCCGAATCGATACCTCTGCAGCACCGTCCGAGGCCGACAAGCCGGCAGGATCTGGACGCAGCGCCAGAACAGCATCGCGCAATCGCCGATAGCGCTCCTGTATGCCAGGCAGCGCCTGCAATGTAGCCTCGGTAGCTTTTTGATTGCGCACGATCCAGCACGCTTCGGGCGCAACATCGTGCGCGGCCAAAGCGATTAACCATAGGTACAGCTCGCGATTTTGGGCGCGCTCAGGAAAGGTGTCGATCCAGGCCGGCAGATGCAAGGTGGCTTCGTCGAGCCAGGCCAACTCCACCCT
This sequence comes from Burkholderiaceae bacterium, assembly GCA_039920865.1. GTDB lineage: Bacteria > Pseudomonadota > Gammaproteobacteria > Burkholderiales > Burkholderiaceae_D > AVCC01. Next base: position 1,645 of record JBDSCZ010000384.1, on the reverse strand, counting down.
CTCGCCGACGCCGGCAACCCGCTCCAGCCATTTACGCTTGGCGCCGTGGGTGGTGGCGGTACCGGCGCGGATAGCCAGCCCGGCGTCACCGCCCAGCGCCCGGAAAAAAATCGGTGCTATGCGCTCGATTTCCGTCAGCTCGACCCGTGCTTTCGGAAAGCCCCGATAGGCGGTGCGCGTGATCAGCTTGTCCCAGAGTCCACCGATGAATTCTTCCATTTTCTTAGCTTTCCGGCCTGTCAGTTTTTGCAGGTACGTCACGCACGAGTGCAATCTGTATCGTGCGTGCGGTGCTGCCGTTCAATGCCGACTCCGATTCGGCTCGGGCTTCGTGCACCCAGTGCAGCAGCGTGCCAGAAGGATTATCGGCCTGGGTTTGTTCGCAAGCATCGACGCACTGGCCGCACTGTACGCAGGCAAACATCAGGCGCTTCACATTGCGTGGATTGAGGCGCATCGGGCACACATGATCACAGGCAGAATAGCAACTTGCGCAATCCTTGGCGCGCTCGCGCTCGAAACCAACCACCATCGCCTTGTCATTCCCCATCCACGCCAGGCTTTGAAACAAGCCGACCGCACAGCCATAACGGCAAAACAGGTGGCGGGCAAACATGAATTCGACAAAAAACGCCAAGCTGCCGGCAGACAGAAAAACAGCTTGGTTGCGGGTTAGCGTGCGATGCCAAAGGTTACTGTAGATCTCGAATGGTGGCAGCAGATAAGTCAGCAAGACGGTCGCCCACAGAAACGCGAAACCGATCACCAGCGGCATCACTGCACACCACCAGATCGCATCTTTGCGGGTTTCGCTGCCGTCCGGATTGCGCGCCGGTATCGGTTCCGTGTCCCACAGGCTTTGCTTGCCGATGGCGCGCCGCAAGGTCTGGTTGATGGTCTCAAGCACCGAAAAATGCGGGCAGAGCCAGCCGCAGTACAGGCGGCCCCATTTCCAGGCCACGAAAATCAGTGTGCCGCCAATCGCCAGCAACGGCAGAAAAGCACGCAATACAATGTTGGCGGCCGCCTGCCCCGCCGAAATCTGGCCGCTGCCAAGACCATCCAGCCCGAGTGTCCAGTCGAAGCCGAACAGAATGAAATGCTTCAGGTTCAGGTCGAGCCGGAAAATATCGAATACCGGAGCCAAAATGAACAAAATAAAAAAACCGGCTTGCGTAAACTGACGCCAGCGTTGCACCGGCAACCCGAGCCATCCACGCGCGTTGGGGCCTGTGACTGCTGGCACCCGAGGACCGGTGGACGCACCGCGCCCGGCACTTACCATCGCCGGCTCCCGATCAATGGATAGACATAGATTTGTTTGGCCATCGCGTGCGCTAAACCGAGCACGCCGAACAAGATCAACACTGCATGACAGCAGACAAAATACAGAATTAGCACTACCCAGGTTGCTGGATTACGGAAACCGCCCAACAAGACAATCAAAAGCGTTACAGCCATCAGCAACGCGCCAGCCCACAGACTTGCCACAATGGTCTGGCGCAAATGGCAACGGGTTAACGCGCTGGGGTCATGCGCATGGTGTCGCGCCAGCCAAAGCAAGCCGATGAAGCCCAGTCCCGGCAGCAACAGCAGGTTAATCAGATACAGCGACTCAGCCTGCACGGCGATCGAAACATCGACA
>JBDSCZ010000383.1:0-36405 GCA_039920865.1 Burkholderiaceae bacterium | reverse complement strand
CATCATCAACCCGCAAACGGATCGATCGCATGGATCTCAAAAAACTCGCCAATCTCCTGCTGGTGCTCGGCATCGTATTGTTGCTGGCTGCAATTGCATGGTGGGCCAATTTTTACACCCCGATCATGAAAGACCTGAATGCACCACTGTCGGATGCGCTGGACTGCCTGTATTCGAACGCAGGTGCCTGCAACCTGGCATCCGGCATTAGCCAGTTGCTCGGCAAGACGCCGTACAACCCGACACTATTTCTGATCGGCGCCGGCGCAAGCTGCGCCGGAATATTGATGCGATTGACGATCAAGTCGACCAAATAATCTCACAACTTGCATTAAGCAGAATCTAACCAGTGGCTGATCCAGCCCGTCATGCAATGAATGCGGAAAGAATACCGAATATGTCAGATTTTCAGACCGGCAACGCCGATCCGCGCCTGGACAGAATCAACCAAATCATCACATCCCATATCACCGATGGACTGATCCCGGGCGCGGCGATGCTGATTGCGCGCCGCGGCAAAATCGTCCATCGACAGGCGTTAGGGCGGCAAGCGCCGGATGACGCGACGCCGATGCAACTGGACTCGATTTTTCGTATCTATTCGATGACCAAGCCGATCGTGTCGGTAGCGGTCATGATGCTGGTGGAAGAAGGCCGGCTGCTGTTGAGCCATCCGGTGTCGCGCTATTTGCCGCAGCTGGCAAATCTGCAGGTCGGCCTGAGCCTGAACGGACCTGAAGGCCAGCCGGCGCTGGGCCTGGCGCCGGCGCAATGCGAGATGACGGTGCAGGACTTGCTGCGGCACACCGCCGGTCTGACCTATGGCATTTTCGGCAACTCGCTGGTGAAATCCTGCTACAGCGCAGCCGGCGTAGGTGGGCCGGATACCAGCAACGACAGCCTGATCGACAAACTCGGCACCCTGCCACTGGCGTATCAGCCCGGCACCACCTGGGAGTACAGCCGCGCCACCGACGTGCTGGGCGCGCTGCTGGAACGCTTGTGCGGTAAGCCGCTCGATGCGGTGCTGGCAGAGCGGATTTTCAGGCCGCTGGGAATGCCCGATACCGGCTTTTGGGTGCCGCCCGAGCAGCAGCACCGTCTGGCCGAAGGCTTTGCGATCGATCCGGTAACCCATCAAGCGGTGCATCTGCTTAACGTGCGCGAACGGCCGCAGTTCTTGTCCGGCGGCGGCGGGCTGGTGTCCACCATGCACGACTACTGGCGCTTTGCAAACATGCTGCTGCGCGGCGGCGAACTGGATGGCGTGCGCATCCTGTCGCCCAAACTGGTCGCGCTGATGACCAGCGATCATCTGGCCGACCTGCCGCTAGCGAAATCCGGCGCCAGTTACCTGCCCGGCCCCGGTTACGGCTTCGGACTCGGCTTTGCGGTACGTACCGCCGCCGCATCGGCGATTCCGGGCTCGGTCGGGGACTATCACTGGAGCGGCCTGGCCGGCACCTATTTCTGGAACGACCCACAAGAACAGCTGACCGCGATCTGGATGGTGCAGGCGCAGGAACAGCGCGAATATTATCGCCAGCTATTCCGCAACCTGGTCTATGCCGCGCTGCTGGATTAAAATTAGGTGTTGATGTAATGGATTAACCACGCAAGACATATATGGACGCCCCAGTTTGCCAAATTTTCAGTTCATGAAAGCAGGGTTAGGTCAAAATTGCAGCCATACTCCGGATTTCGGTGAGGCTGTAACATCTGTCCCTGATGAAATTTGCTGGTCGTGTTCTGATCAGGAAAGCGCGCTGGAAGCACTGTGTATCTTTATAAGAGTCCTCCGACTCCGATCTGACCTGCCCTGCCATCACGGCGTGATTGCCCGTGCAACCTTTGGAGAGCCTTTCTTTTCTTTAGTTCTTCGTTCGCCTTGAATAATGCCGTGTGATTCTTTCTGGACCGTTTCATCTGCTCTGCTACTGATGCGCGCATTGCGCTTTCTCATTTGGGTAGAATTCCCACTTAGCCGCCTGCCTGAATTTCCGGTACCATCTCTCTATTACGCGAACACTTAAAAAAAATCGATTGGCATAAGCCAATCGATTTTCTGATACTGGTGCGGCTGGCAGGAATCGAACCCACGACCCCTTGGTTCGTAGCCAAGTACTCTATCCAGCTGAGCTACAGCCGCAATACTACAAAAACTGGCGGAGACTGAGGGAGTCGAACCCTCGATACAGGTTTAAGCCCATATGCTTCCTTAGCAGGGAAGTGCCTTCGACCACTCGGCCAAGTCTCCACGTCTTAGCGGGAATAATTACCCGCCGCGACAAAGAAAAGAATCATATCTTCTCAGATGCATTTGGTCAAGAAATCCATCCCTTAAAATGCATTTTCGGACCTAAATTTATGCATTTTCCAGATTAAAGGTTTTATGCAGGGCGCGTACCGCCAACTCCATGTATTTTTCATCGATTAAAACCGATATTTTGATTTCAGACGTGGAAATCATTTGAATATTAATGCCCTCTTCGGATAGAGTGCGGAACATCTGCGAAGCAATTCCCACATGACTGCGCATGCCGACACCAACTACAGAAACTTTCGATACCTTGGTATCGCCGACGATGCTGGCGGCACCTATGTGCGCCTTAACACTAGCGTTCAAGACGTCCATTGCCTTGGTGTACTCATTACGCAGCACTGTAAAAGTAAAATCCGTCTTGCCCTCCACTGATTGATTCTGGATGATCATATCGACTTCGATATTGGCATCTGCAATAGGACCAAGAATCTGGTAGGCAATGCCTGGCTTATCGGGCACACCCAACACAGTGATTTTTGCTTCATCGCGACTAAATGCAATACCGGAAATAACAGCTTGCTCCATATGTGTATCTTCCTCAAACGAAATAAGTGTGCCGGAATTAGCTTCAATCTCCAGCGGTATCATCGGATCAGTTAGCGAAGACAGTACCCGTGTTGGCATTCTGTAGTTGCCAGCAAACTCAACCGAACGAATTTGCAAAACTTTTGAGCCCAACGAGGCCAGCTCCAACATTTCTTCAAACGTAACCGTCTTCAGACGTCGCGCCTCAGAAACCACTCGAGGATCAGTTGTGTAGACACCGTCTACATCTGTAAAAATCAAGCATTCGGATGCCTGCATCGCAGCAGCTACAGCAACCGCTGACGTATCTGAGCCGCCGCGCCCCAATGTAGCAATATTTCCGCCGTCATCCACACCCTGAAATCCGGCAATGATAACGATTTTCCCCGCATCCAAATCACGACGTACTTTGATGTCGTCGATCGATTGAATTCGGGCCTTATTAAACGCGGAATCAGTCTTGATCGGCACTTGCCAACCGGCATAGGAAACGGCTTTTTTCCCAATCGCCAATAAAGCCATTGATAACAGACCAACTGATACCTGTTCGCCGGTGGATGCAATCATATCGAGCTCGCGCGGATCCGGCTGATCCATGATTTCCTTGGCGAGAGTGATCAAGCGATTGGTTTCTCCAGACATTGCTGAAGGAACCACTATTATTTGGTGGCCTGCGTCATGCCACTTGGCAACGCGCCTGGCTACATTTTTGATACGTTCGGTCGAACCCATCGACGTACCACCATATTTATGAACGATTAAGGCCATGATAATTAAAAGATTGACTTTAAAAAAACGACCCCTGACTTTACATGCTGCAACGCAAAATAACAAGTGGCCACCTTGTGATACTCAACTGACAGCGTATCGAAAATGCACCCCGTGGCGGAAAAATACCATAGAAACTTTCAGATTAAAGTTGGCAACTGATATATAAAGTACGGTTATATATCGCCCACTTGCCAGCGCAATAAAATTTTCTGTCCCGGCATATCAAGAATACGATGGCAATCCATGCCGATACCGGCTGCAAACAAAACCGCACCATCGCTCAATGTAATGATGGGTAGTCGCCTACGCTCCCAAGCCGGGACATTAAAGGCCTGATAATGGTACTTCAGGCTTTTAGTCGGGCGATTAAACGCCAACTTCACTCGTTCACCGCCACAACGCAGGCGAATCGTCAGAGTCTCATTACGCAGCCAATCCGCATCCACCCCCTTCTCCGACCAATCAAAACACAAAGTGCCGCCGTACATTGGAAAAAAAATCTGCTTTTCTCCGCTCCAGCGAAACAATCCTGGAGCCACACCCGGTCCGGACACATCGAGTTTGGGCGTAATGAATATCCGATTGCGATAACGTCGAATATTACAATCAGCGTGCGTTACACATAGTTGCGCATCGCCCTTAGCCTCCAGTAATTGCGATAGCATTTCCCGCAGCCAAGCTGTTGATGGCATCCGTACGCCGTGCGAACCGAACCAGTAGCGAAGCAAATTATTCGCGCGATCGGGACTCAATTTTCTGAGTGGCTCGATATTAAGACAATCGCCATCCTGACAATCGTGCAGATCCTGCTCCGCCAATGCAATCAATAAGCTTTGTGCCGACTGAGCATGTCGCGCAGTTCTGGCAAGGCGCTCCTGAAAACCCGGAAAAGATTTCTCCAATACCGGTATCACGGTATGTCGTAACGCATTGCGCGCATAACGGAGATCGGAATTCGATTCATCCTCGATAAAGTGAATGTTATTTTCAACTGCAAACGCTTCCAACTCAGCGCGGGTTGCTCTCAATAGAGGGCGCGCCATCTTCAAACTTGCATCACCCAACAAATCTGGAGCAACATTAAGGATATCCATGCCAGAGAGTCCAGCCACTCCTGAACCTCGCAGTAATTGGAGCAAGACAGTTTCTGCCTGGTCATCTTGATGATGCGCCGTCAACAGTATCGATACGCTATGCTTACGACACAGCTCACCCAGCGCTGCATAGCGACCGATGCGTGCTGCTTCCTCTAGCCCATTCCTGGCAAATTTTGGAACTATGATCTTCTGTGCATCAAACGTTACATCCAATTTCCGGCATTGTGCTTCACAGTGAGCCAACCAAGTATCTGCATTGCTACTAATTGCATGATGAATATGGAGTGCACATAGAGAAAACCCGTATTTAATCGAAAATTTATGCGCCAGACACAGTAAGACTGAAGAATCTAGTCCGCCGCTGTAGGCAATTGCCAATATCGGTGGTGCTTCATGAGATCCTGTCGTAACTGGCGCATCATTGACTGACGAACTGACCTCTACATTGCGAGAAACATAGGCATGCGCCAGAATGTCATTTAGCGCACATTCAAAGGCGTCGTCGACTAACGCAGCCTGATTATTTTTCACTTGCTTACTCCGAAGGCGAAATTTCCTTAAACTTACCGTAACTCATCAGTTTTTCATGACGTGCGGCAATCAAATCCTTTGTTTTTACACCGTGAAACTGGCGCAAAGTATCGGCTAATGCCCGTTTGAGCAACGATGCCATCTGCTTCGTATCACGATGGGCGCCGCCCAGTGGCTCGTTAATTATCTTGTCAATCAGTCCCATTGCCTTGAGCCGATGTGCTGTTAAACCCAATGCTTCGGCAGCATCGGAAGCCCGTTCTGATGTTTTCCAGAGAATTGAGGCACAGCCTTCCGGCGAAATCACAGAATATGTTGCATATTGCAACATTAAAATCGCATCGCCGACCGCAATAGCTAATGCACCGCCCGAACCACCCTCGCCGATGATCGTAGCTATCAGCGGCACTTCAAGTTCAGCCATTACATACAAGTTGTGACCTATCGCTTCGGACTGTCCACGCTCTTCAGCATCAATACCAGGAAATGCTCCTGGCGTATCGACAAAGGTAAACACTGGTAAGCCAAATTTTTCAGCCAGCTTCATCAGACGCATCGCCTTGCGATAACCTTCCGGCTTGGGCATGCCGAAATTGCGCAATGCACGCTCTTTTGTATCGCGGCCTTTTTGATGGCCGATTACCATGCAAGCTTGGCCATTAAACCTGGCCAAACCACCCACAATCGATAAATCATCTGCATAAGTACGGTCGCCATGCAATTCATGGAAATCAGTGAAAATTTCGTTTACATAATCCATCGTATATGGACGTTGCGGATGTCGCGCAATTTGCGATACCTGCCAAGGTGTCAACTTAGCATAAATATCTTTGGTCAATTTCTGGCTTTTTTGAGATAGCCTATCAATTTCTTCAGAAATGTCTACCGCCGAGTCATCTTGCACGAAGCGCAATTCCTCGATTTTTGTATCAAGTTCAGCGATCTGTTGCTCAAAATTGAGAAATGTTGTTTTACTCATCGTATTTCCTTGTCGCTCCCACCGGAGGTGGATTCAATATTCTACGGGTACAGGATCTAGGCTACGCCACAAATACCAAGTAGCTACAGTACGCCATGGCTCCCAATTGGCAGCCACCTCACGTGCATCGCTGCGTGAAACAGGCTCACCTGAAAAATAATTCATGCTAATACCCTTGAGCAACCCGAGATCATCCAAAGGCAAAATATTTGGCCGCAACAGATTAAATATCAAAAACATCTCGGCTGTCCAACGCCCAATACCGCGAATCTGAATCAATTCGGCGATGACATCCTCGTCATCCATTTCGCTCCATTTATCCGCATGCACACGTTTTTCTTTGAAATGTTCGGCCAGATCAAGAATATATTCTGTCTTGCGTTTGGACAATCCACAACCGGAAAGTCCGTCATACCCCATCTTGAGTAATTGTGCGGGAGTGCACTTTTGGCATGCAGACAACAAGCGTTGCCAGGCTGCCTCTGCTGACTTGACTGATATTTGCTGTCCAATTATTGAACGCGCCAAGGTTGTAAACGGCTCACCTCTGCCCACCAAATGTAGGTCTCCAAATTGTGGAATCAATCGGTTCATGATGCGATCACGCTTCATCAACTGCACTTTAGCCTCCAGCCAATAAACTGGGACATCTTGAATTGTTACTGTGCTAACATCATTCATGAACGACGCCATTCCGTGACGCCTCCGGACTTGTCTTCCAGTACGATTCCATTGCCTAATAATAATGCGCGAATGCGGTCGGCCTCTGCAAAATTTCTATTTTTTTTGGCTTCAGCGCGGACTTTGATCTTGCTCTCAATTTCAAACTCAGATAATGATGACGCGCCTACGTCATGAACATCGCTACCTGTTGCGGAGCGGCCCTTAAGAAAATCATCTGCATCTCGTTGCAACAATCCGACCGTAGCGGATAAACCAAGTAACTGACGCGCCGCCATGGGGCTTTGAGTACGATTGAGTTCATTTGCCAACTCAAACAATACGGCAATAGCCAACGGTGTATTGAAGTCATCCGCCATCGCCTCGGCAAAGCGAATCGCATGCGACTCCTGCCAGTCCAACGGCAACGCATCTGAAACAACGTCTTTCAGAGCAGTATAAAGGCGAGTCAACGCACCCTTGGCATCATCAAGGTGAGCATCGGAGTAATTGAGCGGACTGCGATAATGGGCGCGCAGGACAAAGAAGCGAATCACTTCTGGATCGTATTTCTTCAACACCTCGCGAATGGTGAAAAAATTACCCAGAGACTTTGACATTTTCTCATTGTCAATTCGGACAAATCCGTTGTGCATCCAATAATTGACAAATTGATGCTGATGCGCACCCTCGGATTGTGCAATCTCGTTTTCATGATGAGGAAATTGCAAGTCTTGCCCACCTCCATGAATGTCAAATTGTTCACCCAAAATTTTCTCTGCCATGGCTGAACATTCAATATGCCATCCCGGCCTTCCTTGGCCCCAACGCGAATCCCATTTGACTTCATTCGGCTCAGTCTCTTTTGATGCTTTCCAAAGCACGAAATCCAGTGGATCACGCTTACCGACATTACGTTCAACACGCTCTCCGGCGCGCAGATCGTCTAGTGACTTCCCAGACAATTTGCCATAACCGGCAAAGTCGCGTACCGAGAAGTTGACGTCGCCATCATCAGCATGGTAAGCCAAACCATTCATTTCCAGCTTCTCGATAATGCCCAACATCTGGGGTACATAATGTGTGGCGCGCGGCTCATAATCAGGTTTTTGCACGCCAAGAACCGCAGCATCTTCATCCATTGCCTGGATAAAACGGTTGGTTAATTGCGAAATGGTCTCACCGTTTTCTACCGCTCGCTTTATGATTTTGTCGTCAATGTCGGTGATATTTCGGACGTAAGTGACGGCAAAACCCGAGGCTCGCAGCCAACGCTGCACCATATCAAAGACCACCATCACGCGTGCGTGACCCAAGTGGCAATAGTCATAGACAGTCATACCGCAAACGTACATGCTAACCTTGCCAGGCACTATAGGAATAAACGCCTGCTTCTCACGCGCAAGCGTATTGTAAATTTTTTGGGTATTCATGTGGAATGTGTGTGTTTCAGTCGAAAGTGTATGCGTTGTAATGCCTGTTCATGCCGAACACGTAACGGCATTGCCACGATGGTCGCCGAAATCCTTTTAATAGTGCTTATTTGATAGAATGACTTTTTTGCAGAAGTATAACATTGATAAATCTATGCCTTTCTCCACTAGCCACTCCCTGAAGCTTTCGAGCAATCGTGTTTTAAGTCGGATAATCACACTTTCCGGCCTGTTGGTTGCACTTTATGCAATGCCTGTAATTGCCGATGAATACTCTGAAATTGGCAAGTTAACACAATCGGGACAGTACAGCGAAGCGCTTATCAAGGCCAATGCCTACCTGGTCCAGCAGCCACGCGACGCGCAAATGCGATTCCTGAAAGGCTTGATCCTTACCGAGCAGAATAAATCAAAAGAAGCGATCTCAGTATTTACCAAATTAACCGAAGACTTTCCGCGTTTGCCAGAGCCATACAATAATCTTGCTGTATTATTTGCTGCCACAAATCAGTATGAAAAATCTCGTGCCGCACTGGAAATGGCAATTCGCACCAATCCAACTTACGCCATTGCACACGAAAATTTGGGAGATGTGTATGCGCAACTGGCAAGCCAGGCATATGACAAGGCCCTGCAGCTGGACACAAGCAATACAGCCGCAAAATCCAAGCTGACGCTTATCCATACCCTTGTAAACAACACATCAATCGGAGCCTCCAGCAAAAACCGGGTGGCAGCTACGCTGGCTGCAAAACCTGCCGCGTCGACCATTCCGGCCGCCACAGAAAAATCTACGCCCACACAGTTTAAAGCTAAAGCAGAAGAACACTCCAATACAATTGCGGACACGAAGATTGCTACCAATCCGACTCCTGCAAAAGCGGAGCCAGCTGCCGCGACCAAGTCTTCCACAAAGACTAAACCAAATCTTGCATCTGGGGACACTGTTGAGATAGATATTATTATCAAAACAATCAACAAGTGGGCTGATGCATGGAGCGAACAGGATATGAAGGGATATCTTGGCGCGTACAGCAACGATTTCGAATTACCTAAAGGCTTGTCACGTAAAGCATGGTCCGATGAACGGCGCGCCCGCATTGAAGGAAAAAGCCGCATAACCATCGAGATTTCATCGCCCAAGGTAACTGTAGCCGGCGATTCGGCAACCGTGAAATTCCGCCAAAGCTACAAATCAAATAATTTTACGTCCAATAGCAATAAAACCTTGCTAATGACAAAACAAGGTGAAAAATGGCAAATCAAACAGGAGCGAACAGGTAACTAATGCGGTATTTGGCTCCAAATTTGCGCCCTGCTACTATTGCTGGGCGCGTTTTATTTTTAGGACTCATCTGGGTGCCATGCGCTCTGGGTACGGCCGTCCCCACATCCTCAGTACAGGCCAGCAGATCCTATCTGAAGCCAGACCCCGATACGCCTGATACGCTACTCGTTGCCGTGTATGCAGCATTATCTGCCAGCCACCTCAAGGAAGCGCTCGCGAAAGTTGACGAGTTGCTCAGAATTTACCCGGATTTCCATTTGGGACACCTGATACGCGGCGACTTGCTGATGATGCATACAGGCGCAGTAAGAACATTTGGTGCGGCTAAGAACGCTCCCGATGACAAGATAAACGATCTGCGCGAAGAGGCAATAACGCGCCTGAATTCGCAACGCAAGCGACCAGATCTCGATTTACTGCCGCGCTCTGTATTGCAGCTCATGGATCAACAAAAAAATGTGTTGGTTGTAGATGCGCAAAATTCTCGTTTATACGTCTATGAAAACCAGGGAGGGCAGCTAAAATTACTTGCTGACTATTACGTCACGCAAGGCAAGTCTGGAACTAATAAAACCAAGGAAGGCGACCAAAAAACACCGATAGGTGTTTATTACATCACCAGCCATTTGGCCAAGTCTCGTCTGCCTGATTTTTATGGCGCTGGCGCGTTGACCATTAATTATCCGAATGAATGGGATAAGGCGAATGGACGCAGCGGCTCCGGAATTTGGCTGCATGGTACGCCGTCTGGCAGCTATAGCCGCCCACCGCTGGCGTCGGACGGCTGTGTGGTCCTGACCAATCCGGATATCCAAAAGCTTTTTTCTTCAGTACAGATTGGCAAAACCCCCGTTGTCATCAGTAATCACACTGAATTCATTAGCAAAGCGAAATGGCAGGCCGAACGGAGCGCCGCCATTTCGATGACGAATAAATGGCGTAAAGATGCCGAGAGCATGGACTTGGTACGCCTGAGCATGAACTATTCGAAAAAATTCAAATCCGATTCAGGAGATGACTTGAAGAATTGGCTATCAAAAAATCAAGTATTACTCACAGGTATTGGCCAACGCACCAGCAAACTACGCGATGTCTCACTGTTCCGCTATCCGGACCAGGATGAACTGATAGTTGGTACATTCACGCAAGATATCCAGATTGGCAAGGAAACGAAATCCTTCCGCACGCGCCAATACTGGTCCAAAGAAGGATCACAATGGAAAATCATCTATGAAGCCAACATTTGAGGAACTCACAATGAAACATTCACGCCGTCATTTTTTCACCCTCACCCTGCTGACCGGACTGGTATTCAGTGGCACACTCGGGTTGGCACATGCTGCCGATGTACCCCAAGTTTCCCTGAAAACCAGCATGGGTGAAATCGTACTCGAACTCTATCCGGAAAAAGCACCTAAATCTGTTGCTAATTTTTTGCAATATGTAAAAGATGGCCACTATAACAACACCATATTTCATCGCGTAATCGAAGATTTCATGATTCAGGGAGGTGGCTTTGACCGAAACCTTCAGCAGAAGCCCACCCGCACACCGATTCAAAATGAAGCAAAAAATGGCCTCAAGAACGTGACCTATAGCATCGCAATGGCACGCACTGGTGCGCCACATTCTGCCACCGCACAGTTTTTCATCAACACCAACAATAATGGAGCACTCGATTATCCTAGCCAGGACGGCTGGGGCTATGCAGTTTTTGGCAAAGTCATCAAAGGCACAGAAATAGTCGACAAGATAAAAGCAGTCCCGGTTTCCAATCAGGGTATGCATCAAAATGTACCGACCAAAGCAGTTGTCATTGAGTCAGCCTCGCTTATTCGTTAAGTAAAGAAAATCGGAATAAGTTGGCAAGTGCTAACTAGGAAACCCTGCTAATTCATACCAAAGGACTTTTATGACGGTCATTCTCACGACTAACCACGGTAAGATAAAAATTGAACTGGATGCTAAAAAAGCACCGAAAACAGTAGAGAATTTCCTCGATTATTTACGTGCCGGGCATTACGACGGTACCATTTTTCATCGGGTAATTGACGGTTTCATGATTCAGGGTGGCGGATTCGAGCCTGGCCTAATTCAAAAAATAGCGAACAATTGTGTCGAGAACGAAGCCAAAAATGGCCTCAAGAATGCGCACTATACTGTTGCCATGGCACGTACTTCGGCCCCCCACTCGGCATCTGCACAGTTCTTTATTAATCTCAAGACAAATGACTTTCTCGATTATCCAGGACAGGATGGATGGGGTTATTGCGTGTTCGGCAAGGTAACTGAAGGTATGGATGTGGTTGACAAGATCAAATCTGTCAAAACCACTCGCGCGGCAGGAGGCCATGCCGATGTCCCGGTTGATGACGTTATCATCGAAAAAGCAGAGTTGGCATAAGCGCCCGATCCCATCCAGTTTTTACCTGTAACCGATCTTATGACAATAGTCTCTTCAATAGCGCAACCGGTGACGGTTGCGCTATTTATATCCGACTTGCACCTGAGCCCGACACAACCTCGCACTACCCAGGCATTTTTCAATTTCCTGCAGCAGCGCGCAAGTCAAGTACAAGAGTTGTACATATTGGGGGACTTGTTTGAATACTGGGCCGGTGATGATGACCTGGACGATCCATATAACAAAAGCGTAGCAGATGCGCTACGCGCACTCAGCGATGCCGGCGTCAAGATTTTCTGGATTGCCGGCAATCGTGATTTTTTGGTTGGCACTACGTTTGCAGATACAACTGGTTCAATACTGCTGCCTGATCCGTTTATTGCAGACATCGGCGGCCACCGCATCACGCTAGCTCATGGCGATGCACAATGCACTGACGATACCGCCTACATGGCATTCCGCCAGCAAGTCAGGCAAGCACAATGGCAGGCGACTTTTCTGTCGCTAGCATTATCGCAACGCAAAACAATCATTACCGACTTACGCAACGATAGCCGCCAGGCGAAAAGCACAAAATCGCTCGACATCATGGATGTCAATGCGAAGGCAATCGATAATTTGTTTGATGTAACCAGAACGTCCCTGATGATTCACGGCCATACACACCGCCCTGCCCGTCACGAATATTCCAGCAGAAGCGGACAGCGTGTCAGATATGTGCTGCCTGACTGGGATCTCGATACGAATGTGCCGCGCGGCGGATGGATTGAAATCGATTCAGATGGGGAAATCAGACGCCACAAGATTGCTGGAGGCAATATAAAATGATCGCTCTCACGATATTTTATAGGGAGTATCACTTAAAATATGACATTTTCCGCATATAAATAAATAATACTTTTAATTACTATGTAGTGTATTTAAAAATGCAGCACTTTTCGAAAAGATTGATAAGCATCACTCGAATTGTTTCCTGAAAGTCTCGAACTGCTCGCGCAGCCAGTCGACCTCGTGTCGCAACTTCACAACTTCGTCTTCCAACTGACCGATGCGGTCATGTCGGGATGACTCGATGATCATACCGCCCGAAACGAAACCAGCAGCCGTCGCCTGAAGCGTCAAGATCTCTTCCCCGGACAGCAAATGTACATACCGGGATTCTTTGGTGCCGGGAGCTTTAGGCAGGCAGGCGACTAGGGGTGGATACTTATCCATCAGGAACTGCAACCCTGACTCGACATCGGCAATCGAAAAAAAATCATACAGTCGCACACAGCGGGCGCGAATTTCACTTGCGGTTTGCATGCCGCGCAACATCAATTGGGTAAGGATTGCCAGCTTGTTCTGCTCCAGTAGCCACACCATGCGCATGCGATGCTCATACTTCGATACCCGAGCACCGGCTTGGCGCACCTCTGCCACAAACTTCTTTTGCATCAGATGCTGCAGGATTTCCTGCACAGTACTCTCGGAAATCGACATTACCGGGTCGCGGCTCGATAACTGATTGCAGCCATTGACCAAAGCATTGAGTGATAATGGGTAATTATCCGGCGTCAACGCCTCTTTTTCAGCCAGAACCGCCAAAACCCTGATTTCGAAAACATCCAGAACCTCAGGATTTTTTTCGGTGGCTGCGTCACTACTCAATTGTTTATCCAAGTTTCACGCTCATTCCACAAGTTTGTTCATTCGGTCCGGATTGAATTTTTCCGACTCGGGAACGCTATCGCATGCAATGCCAGCGGCTTTCAGGGCTACCATCATTTTTTCAATCTGGTGCTCCTGCGTTGCCGCATTGTCAATCAAGCCATGCAGCGCCTTGGATAAAGGATCATCCCCATTCGGAGTAATCCCATATGCCGCAAACATACGTGCCGCCGATGCCTCCTTAGTATCCGGCTCAATCTTCTGAATGATGCGCGCTGGGTTGCCGACCGCCGTTGCACCCGCCGGAACGGCTTTTACAACAACCGCATTGGAACCTACCTTAGCATTCTCACCGACGGTAAAGCTGCCCAAAACTTGTGCACCTGCGCCAATTATGGCACCCCGCTCGAGAGTTGGGTGGCGTTTAGCTCCCTTGTGCAGCGAAGTGCCTCCAAGCGTTACACCTTGATAAATGGTGCAATCGTCGCCGATTTCGGCAGTTTCGCCGATTACCACGCCAAAGCCGTGATCAATGAATACGCGGCGCCCGACAATGGCACCGGGGTGAATTTCAATACCGGTCAGAATTCGCGCTAGATGTGAGATGAAGCGCCCCATCCATTTCAGATCATGCGTCCAACACCAGCGTGCCCAGCCATGCGCAACGATTGCATGCAGGCCCGGATAACAAGTCAAAACCTCCCATGCGTTGCGAGCTGCAGGGTCGCGCACAATGATATTACGGATATCTTCTCGAAGGCGGGTGAACATAAAATTGGGGTATGTAGACGAAAACGTGACAGTAACGTTTAAGAAGAAGAATTTACGAACGATCGGATGGCAATTTCACAAACACGAAACTGAATGCTTGGCTCAAGCAGGCCTGAATTGGTTCAGGCCCGGTTTGAAAATTAAATCGCCGCGATACGCTGGCGGCGCGCCTCGTACAGGCAGATTCCTGATGCGACCGAAACATTCAGACTCTCTACCGAGCCGAACATTGGTACGCTAACCAACACGTCACAGGTTTCGCGGGTCAGGCGGCGCATACCCTCCCCCTCAGAACCCATAACAAGCGCTGCGGGTCCGGAGAAATCTCCTTGGTAAATGGTTTTTTCCGCATCCTCAGTGGTGCCGATCAACCAAATTTCGCGCTCCTTTAGCTCCCGCATGGTGCGAGCGAGATTGGTCACTGTTATATAAGGTACCGTTTCTGCCGCACCACTGGCCACCTTTGCTGCAGTAGCATTGAGTCCCACCGCACGATCCTTTGGCGCGATAACTGCATGAGCGCCGGCGCCATCGGCTACCCGCAAACAAGCACCCAGATTGTGCGGGTCGGTAATGCCATCCAGTATCAAGAGCAAAGGCGGTCCTACGATTGCATCAAGCAGTTCATCCAGATTGCGCGCCAGAGAGAGCTCACCGGCCTTAGCCACCACACCTTGGTGCCGGCGCGTACCGACTATATTGCACAAGCGTTGATCATCAGCTTGGATAATACGCACCTTTACAGCTTCAGCAGCACGAATCAATTCCTGCATGCGCCTATCATGACGTGCTGAGTCAATATAAATTTCATCAACTGAGGAGGCGTCATGCCGCAAACGCGCTGTTACGGCATGAAAACCAAAAATCATTTTACTCTTCATTTTTATCGTTTCTTTTTAGCCGCTTTAGGGACTGATTTTGGTGAACGCGCCGCCTTTACAGGTGCTGCCGCCGCATACTTGACGGATTTTTCTTTTGTATTTTGATCTGGCTCGGCAAGCGCCTTGGTTTTGCCTGAATTAATCTTGCTTTTGCCGGATGCTGTTTTAACGCTTGCGCGTCGAGCCCCATTCTTGGCAGAACTCACCGTACCCAACTCGCTCACCAGACGCAAATCAATCTTACGAGCGTCAATATCTACACGGCTAATTTGCACGGTAACACGATCAGTTAATTGATACCGCTTGCCGGTGCGCTCCCCACGTAATTCGTGTCGTGCTTCATCATATTTGAAGTAATCCGTACCTAGTTCTGTGATGTGAACCAAGCCTTCAATAAAGAGATCATCGAGTTGCACAAAAATGCCGAAGGTCGTCACTCCGGAAATCGTACCTGTAAATTCTTCGCCCAGCTTATCTCGCATGAAATAGCATTTCAACCAAGCTTCGACGTCCCGTGAGGCTTCGTCTGCACGACGTTCATTTGCAGAACAATGAACCCCTAGAGCATCCCAAACAGTAAGATTGGCTTCTGGCTTCATTTTGCCTTGAGCCTTATCCTTAACCTGCTGACGCCTGGTGGACGTAGATAGGGTGGTATTCAAAAGGCTTGCATCAATCCCTTTAGGCTCGTACCGCTTGCCTTGGATGATTGCTTTGATCGCACGATGCGTCAACAAATCGGGATAACGACGAATAGGGCTGGTAAAGTGGGCATAAGCCTCATAGGCCAACCCAAAATGCCCGATATTATCAGGACTGTAGACAGCTTGCTGCATTGAACGCAACATCATCGTTTGTAGCAATGCCGCATCAGGGCGGAGTTTGATCTTCTCCATCAGCTCGGCGTAATCAGCGGTTGAAGGAGTATCGCCGCCGCTCAGGAAAAGGCCGACCTGCTTGAGAAACGTTTTAAGCTGATTTAGCTTTTCCTCTGTGGGGCCGGCATGAATACGATATGTGCCGGGATGTTTATGCTGTAATAGTAAATCGGCAGCACAAACGTTTGCACCCAACATACACTCCTCAATGATTTTATGAGCATCATTTCGGGTGCGTGGAATAATTTTTTCAATCTTCCCCGACGGATTGCAAACGATATAGGTTTCAGTAGTTTCAAAATCAATTGCACCGCGCGCTTTCCGAGCCTGTAATAAAGCGCGATAAACAGCATTCAGACTTGAAAGATGTGGCACCAGAGACTGGCGCTGGTTGGCCGCCAAACCACTGGTATTAGCAAGTATTTCTGCTACTTCTGTGTAAGTGAATCGAGCAGCAGAATGCATGACAGCAGGATAGAATTGATACGCCTTGATTTCACCACTTGCACTGACAACCATATCGCATACTAGCGTCAACCTATCAACATCCGGATTAAGGGAGCAAAGACCATTCGACAACTTTTCAGGCAGCATCGGAATGACTCGACGTGGAAAATAGACGGATGTGCTGCGCTCGAGCGCATCCTTATCCAGCGCATCATTTGGCTTTACGTAATGACTGACGTCTGCAATAGCAACAATTAAACGAAAGCCATTGCTACGGCCAATTTTGACAGGTTCACAATAAACGGCATCATCAAAATCTCGAGCATCTTCGCCGTCAATAGTAACTAATGGTATGTCACGCAAATCAACGCGATCCGCCAAATCCGCTGCAAGCACTTCCACCGGAAGTTTGGCTGCCAGCGTATTAGCTGCAGCAGAAAATACATGCGGCACGCCAAATTTACGAACGGCTATCTCGATTTCCATTCCTGGATCGTCGATATCACCCAAAACTTCTACTATTTTGCCTGCAGGCTGAGAGTAACGGGATGGCTGCTCAGTTAATACCACACTAACAATTTGTCCCGATTTAGCCTTACCCAACGAACCGGAAAGTAAAATATCTTGACCGATACGTTGGTCTTCTGGCACCACAATCCAAGCGCCATTTTCGCTCAACAAGCGACCGATGATATTAGTGTTTGCACGTTCAACTACCTCAACGATACTACCCTCAGGACGCCCGCGTCGATCAGTACCAACGATTCTTATCTGAACACGATCGCCATTTAAAACTTTCTGCATCTCTTTTTCGGGAAGAAAAATATCGGCACTACTATCTTCAGGAATCAAAAACCCATACCCATCACGATGGCCACTGACACGGCCCAAAATAAAACTGGATTGACTCCCCAATTGATAAAAGCCGTTCTGATCAGGCTTGATCTGGCCATCACGCTCCATCGCTTTCAAGCGTCGAATCAAGCCATCAAGCTCATCTGACTTAACACCAAGCAACAAAGCTACTGACTGCGCATCCAGTGGCGCGCTAGCAGTGCGTAGAGTACCGAGAATGTCTTCTCGACTAGGAATAATGTAGGGAAATTGGCTCAAAAGGATATGTGCGTAAATTTTAGTAACAATGACCACTAGTGTAACGGAGGCAGAGAAATTCTCCTAACCAGTGGCCGCCCATACAAATTATATGATTTCAGATATTGACTTACGGCGGCATTGCTCTATACTATCATTCTTTCGCAGACGATCAAGTTTGAAAAAGAGCAAGGTAATATACTTGCGATGAAATAAAATTAGATTAAGTTTTTTATGCCGATCGAAAAGTTTCATAAAAAAATTCTCACTTTGGTTAAGACAGGGTGATAACAGTTGCAGTGCCCACGTGGCGGAATTGGTAGACGCGCATGGTTCAGGTCCATGTGCCTTTGGGTGTGGGGGTTCGAGTCCCTCCGTGGGCACCAAAAGATTAAAAACCGTTGAGAAATCAACGGTTTTTTTTCGTCAAAAAATACTTAACACTCAGATCTTAAATATATACAAAAAATAAGCCCTCAGTTACCTGGTGGCTTATCAGATATGCACTAAACAGTAATTATGCATTACAAGCAATTTTTATTACTTGCTTTCGCCTTTTTTCAGCCAAGCAGAAAGCTGATGAGAACGCAATCCATCATAATCCTCAAAAGGCTGATGTATCCAGGGGTTTGTTTCAAGATAATCAAGATAAAAATTTGGTCGAATAGAAGAGCACGCTTTACACCAGATCACTGCGGACTTTACCTCCGTAACGGACGGTAAATTTTGTTGCAAGTGGTGCTGGACCCGCTCAAGAGTAATGCCAGAATCGACAAGATCATCAACAAGCAAAACTCTGCCATTGAGCGTGCCTTTCGCCATGGTGATATATTTTGCAATATCCAACTCCCCCCTTAGCATTCCTGACTCATCACGATAAGAACTAGTCGAAAGAATAGCTAAAGGAACATCAAAAATACGGGAGAGAATATCTCCCGGTCGCAATCCACCACGCGCCAAGCAAAGTACTTGATCAAACTTCCAGCCTGATTCATGGATAATTTGCGCTAATTTCACAACAGAACGATGATAATCAGTCCATGATACCCATAGATCTGTATCAGTATTAGGCACCATACTACACATCCTTTAATTATTTAAATGGGTGTCGGAGTACGATAGTCTCTTCGCGGTCAGGGCCTGTAGATACCATATCAATAGGCACGCCAACCAGTTCCTCTATCCTTTTAATATAACGACGAGCATTTACTGGCAAGGCATCCAAAGACTTTACGCCAACGGTTGATTCGCTCCAGCCCGAAATTTCTTCATAAATAGGCACACAGCGCGCAGCGTCTTCCGCACCGACTGGGAAAATGTCGAGAATTTTTCCATCAATCTGGTATCCCGTACACAATCTGAGGGATTCAACACCATCTAATACATCAAGTTTGGTCAGACACATGCCAGTGATGCCATTGATTTGCATCGAGCGACGCAACAACGCCGCATCAAACCATCCGCATCTGCGCGCACGACCGGTAACGGTTCCAAATTCATGTCCCACTCGTGACAAATGCTCACCGACCCCTTGATCAGTCGGCAACTCGGATGGAAATGGCCCTGAGCCAACTCGCGTGGTGTAAGCCTTGGTTATACCAAGAATGTAGTGCAACATATTGGGGCCAACTCCAGCCCCCGCTGAAGCATTTCCCGCAACACAATTACTTGATGTGACAAAAGGATAGGTTCCATGATCAACATCTAATAAGCTACCTTGCGCACCCTCAAACAGAAGATTTGCGCCTGCTTTATAGGCTGCATAAAGCGCACTTGATACATCTGTAACCATAGGAGCCAAACGCGGCACTGTTGAGAGTGCATCATCCAACGTCTTCTGGTAATCAACGGCATCAGCTTTCAGATATTCTGTTAGTACAAAATTGTGATAATCCAAATTTTCACGTAATTTATCTGCGAAACGGCCTTCGCTCATGAGATCAGCTACGCGAATCGCTCTGCGCGCAACCTTATCTTCGTACGCTGGACCGATACCTTTACCTGTTGTGCCGATTTTTGAATTCCCGCGAGCAACTTCACGAGCGATATCTAATGCGGTGTGATACGGAAGAATAATTGGGCAAGCTTCAGATACTTTCAATCGCGATGCGACTTCAACTCCAGCTGCTTGTAATTTATCAATTTCACGCAATAAGTCAGGAACGGAGAGCACCACCCCATTACCAATATAACAGGCAACACCTGCACGCATTACTCCTGAAGGAATAAGCTGCAACGCAGTTTTTTTACCGTTAATGACGAGCGTATGACCCGCATTATGTCCACCTTGAAAACGCACGACACCTTGTGCGTGATCTGTCAACCAGTCAACAATCTTGCCCTTACCCTCGTCACCCCACTGGGTACCCACGACAACCACATTTTTCGAAATACAATTATTTTGTAACATCACTTAACCTAATTTTTTGAGAATCCAGTTTCCGTTTTCGAATGCAACCGACTGATCACAATCGAATTCTTCTTGATCGTTTTCATGTCCAGGCAAGCTCTGAATAACAATTTCCCCTGCCCTTCGTAATTCATTAATTTTTTTATGCAATGAATAATCGCCACTCCAGGGGGCAAGAATTGCCTTTTTTCGGGTAGCTATTGGCAACAATCGAGCCAATTCACGCAAATCCATTGAAAACCCCGTAGCAGGACGCGCCCTCCCAAAAGCCTCACCAACATGGTCATAACGGCCACCACGGGCTACCGCGCTGGGCAAACCGGGAACATAAGCAGCAAACATCACGCCGCTATGATACTGATACCCACGCAAATCAGCTAAATCAATTGTAATATTGGCGGTACCAACCAGTGCTACTAATGACTGAAGTTCATCAAGTGCTTGCGATATACGAGGCAAAATTGGCAAAACGGCACGCGCACGATCAATAACGGAAATATCGCCATATAGTGTTGGCAAAGCCAACAATGCCTTCCGTGTCAACTCCGAAAATTCTTTTGAGATTAGCATCAAGCCGGGAATATCCTTTGCTTCCAGCAGCGCAAACAGTTCTGCTTCATATCGGATAGCGCGCGCATCATTTTCCAAAAGTGCTCGCAATACATTGACATGACATAAGTCTAGGCGTACATCGGTAATTCCCGCCAATTCAAAGGACGTCAGAACTAAATTTTGAATTTCAGCATCGGCTTCAAGTCCCGCATGACCATATATTTCAGCACCAATTTGCAAGGGTTCGCGTGTCGCATGTAGGCCAGAAGGACGAGTATGTAAAACGCTTCCCGCATAACATAGTCGCGTGACAGAAGCTCGATTTAGTAAATGTGCATCAATACGCGCAACCTGTGTGGTCATATCAGCACGCACACCCATAGTGCGACCAGACAACTGATCGACCAATTTGAATGTGCGTAAATTCATCGTCTGACCAGCCCCAGTCAGAAGAGATTCGATATACTCTAGCAATGGCGGCATGACGAGTTCGTAACCATATAAACGAAAGTTATCAAGCAGAGTACGTCTTAACTCCTCTAGTTTCCGTGCTTCTGATGGCAAAACGTCTGCAATGTATTCTGGAAGAAGCCAATTTGGCATATGAGAGGATTCTTAAAAAAAACAAAAATCGCGGGGCTATTACTATTTCAGTCCCGCAAAAAAATAATTAGTCAATAAAATGTATGTGATCGTATTTTTAAAATCAAATTACATGGTGTTATTCCAACCGGCTAAATCCATCATGACTTTGGATTTTATTTTGGTCCAATAGAATTCACGTTACCAGGGCTTTTGAAGTATTTGAAAAACTCGGAATTAGGATCAACAACAAGAACATCACTTCGGTTTTTGAAGCTGGCACGATAAGCCTCTAAACTACGATAGAATTTATAGAATTCCGGACTCTTACCAAATGCCTGGGCGTATGTTTGTGAGGCCTTTGCATCACCTGCACCCTTGATTTTTTCTGCATCTCGATAAGCTTCAGCCAAAAGAACAGTTCTTTGTCTATCTGCGTCAGCACGAATTTTTTCCGATTCAGCAGCTCCGGTCGATCTCAACTGATTAGCTACCCGGGCACGCTCAGATTTCATTCGATCGTAAACAGAATTACTAATCTGTTCCACATAATCAACTCTCTTCAATCGCACATCAACTACTTCAACTCCAAGTTCTTTTGACTCGATGCCAACTTTTTTTTGTATAGCAGCCATAACTTTATCGCGCTCACCAGATATAACCTCACGAACCGTACGCTTCGTGATTTCTTCATTTAATGCTGCCTTTACAATCTGTGACATACGGTCTTGCAAACGAACTTCATCGCCTCCAAAGCTAATAAAATACAATCTTGGATCAATAATTCGCCATTTCACAAAAGCATCCACCAGAATATTCTTTTTTTCTGCAGTTATGAAACGATCAGCATCCGGAGTATCGAGAGTTAGAATCCTCTTATCCATGAATAAAACATTTTGAAATGGCGGCGGCAACTTAAAATGCAGTCCTGGATCTTTAATAACCTGCTTAACCTCCCCAAGAGCAAACACAATTGCGAATTGCCTCTGATCGACAACAAACAGTGTCGATGAAAAAATCCAGAGAGCAATTAAGCCAACAAAAATATAAGAAATTACGCGATTCATTATCGATTCTCCTGACTGCGTGAATCACGTGATTCGCGGCTACGGGAATCTTGTTGTTGCTGACTCTTACTGGATAGCAAAGAATCAATAGGTGGATTATTTATTGTTGTATCAATGGCACTATTTGGATTAGCCGCAGGAATAGCAACCGAACTTGTTTGCCCAATTAATCTATCCAGTGGTAAATAAAGCAGAGGATTACTATTTTTTACGTCAATCATCAACTTGGTTGTACTAGTAAAAATATTTTGCATGGTGTCTAGATAAATACGGTCGCGCGTAACCGCTGGCGCTTTTTGATATTCCGCGTAAACCTGATTAAAGCGAGATGCATCACCTAGGGCATTTGCCTCAACTCTAGCTCGATATGCCTCCGCCTCCTCCATTAGACGTGAAACCGCACCACGCGCTCTTGGAATAATATCATTTGCATAAGCCTGCCCTTCATTTTTTTGCCGCACAAGATCCTGACCAGCTTTAACAGCGTCATCAAATGAAGCTTGCACTTGCTCCGGTGGCTGTACACCCTGCATAGTTACATTTATAATTTGTGCACCTGACTTATAACGATTAAGGATGCTTTGCATCAGTTGCGCAACATCAAATGCAACCTTTTCCCGACCTTCGTAAAGAACAAAGTCCATCTTACTTTTACCGACAATCTCCCGCATTGAAGTTTCAGCAACCTGCCTGATTAACTCCTCCTTATCGCGATTATTGAAGATCCAATCTGAGGCGCTATTAAGCTTATACTGTACTGCAAACTGAATATCGATAATATTCTCATCGTCAGTTAGCATCAACGCCTCTTTTGGCAGTTTGTTTTTAACACTAGATCTGTAGCCAAGTTCCACCGTGCGCACTTGAGACACATTAACAATTTCATGACTTTGAATCGGAGCTGGCCAACGCCAATTAAAACCAGCAGGCGTCATATAGTTATATTTCCCGAAAGTCATTACGACGCCTGTTTGACCCTCCTGAACAATAAAAAATCCGCTCACCAACCACAAAAAAAACGCAATAGCTGCTATTATCCCTACCCCAATACCTGCTCCCTTGGCATCAGGCTTGTAACCATCACCATTAGAACCACTTCCATTTTTCTTCCCACCTAAAAAACGACTCATTCGTTGATTAAAGTCACGCCACAACTGATCTAAATCAGGCGGTCCATCATTGGGTTTTTTATCATTTTGCATATGATTTTGGTTTTCATCACTACGAGAATCTCTACCCCACCTAGGGTCATTGAGAGAGAACTTTAAGCCAATTTTTCTTAGCAAGAATACAAGCATTGTTTAAAAATCCAGCGTTAGAAATGAAAGAGGGTATTTATTCGATTCTATTCGACATTAATATCACTTAATTGATTCAATGACGAATATTCTGGCGGTGCAGTCATGCGCGACTTAGAAAAATCGCCAAGAGCATGCCGCAACAAATTAAGACCGAGACCGGCCTTGGCGCTAACAAAAATCCTTTCAATTTTACCATACTCACCCAACACTACTGATTGCTGCAAGCCAATTGTATCAATCTTATTCCAGACTAATATCTGTGGTATTTGGTCTGCACCGATTTCTTTCAGGACTAGATTGACTTGCTCGATTTGCTCTGCTCGCGCTGGACTTGCTGCGTCAACGACATGCAACAATAAGTCTGCATTTACAGTCTCTTCCAAAGTCGCTTTAAACGCAGCAACTAATTGGTGAGGTAGTTCGCGTATGAATCCAACGGTATCGGAAATAACCGCATTACCTGCATCACCAAGATAAACTCGACGTGAAGTGGTATCCAACGTAGCGAAAAGTTGATCTGCAGTATAGGTGCCAGCATTGGTCAAAGCATTGAACAAAGTGGATTTTCCCGCATTTGTATACCCTACTAGCGAAATCGAGAAAGTATTTCCTTTACTTCTGGACCGACGCTGTGTTTCGCGTTGGCGTTGTAATTTTTCCAGCCTCGCACCAAGAGCCTTTACTCTTTCGCCTAGCAGCCGACGATCAGTTTCCAACTGTGTCTCGCCAGGCCCTCTCAATCCTATACCGCCTTTTTGGCGCTCAAGGTGAGTCCAACCACGAATTAAACGAGTAGACAAATGTTGCAGCTGAGCGAGTTCGACTTGCACCTTCCCTTCGTGGCTCTTGGCGCGCTGTGCAAATATATCGAGAATCAGGGTCGTTCTGTCAACAACACGTACTTTCAATAATCTTTCAAGATTACGTTGTTGAGCCGGAGTCAAAATATGATTAAAAATAGCAAGATCAATCTGATTTTCAGCCACAACAAATGCGATTTCTTCAGCTTTTCCTGTACCTATAAACAAGGATGCATCTGGACGCGTGCGTCTACCTGTAATGACAACAAAAGGATCAACTCCAGCAGAAGAAGAGAGCAAAGATAACTCCTCCAGACTTGCAGCAAAGTCACCTTTCCCAAAGTCAATTCCAACTAGCACCGCACGCATTGGCAATCTCACCTATATTAAATAGTATAAAAAACTTATTACTCTTCTTGCTCAATGTTTAAATTAACTGCGCGTGCCGGCACAACAGTAGATATTGCATGCTTGTATACCATTTGTGTAACAGTATTCCGCAGCAGAACAACGTATTGATCAAAAGACTCAATATGCCCTTGCAACTTGATACCATTAACTAGGTATATCGAAACAGGTATATGCTCTTTTCGCAGCGCATTGAGGAAGGGGTCTTGTAATAGTTGCCCTTTATTACTCATAACAGCTCCATTCTTTTATTTTATTAGAGTTCGTGACGACTTAAAATTTAACAATCAACCTTGGTAGAAAGTTTTTAATTTGACTCAATTGATATATAAATATTTGCCAGAAATTTATATTTTCAATTTCTGGCAAATGGATTCTTACTTGAGCGAAATTGAATACGCAAAGGGGTACCTGTTAGTGAAAAAGTTTCTCTGAAATGTTTTTCCAAATAACGTTTGTAGTTATCTTCAATAGAATCGAGTGCATTTCCATGAATAATAACAATAGGTGGGTTTTGCCCACCTTGGTGCGCATACCGTAACTTTGGTCGAATTGAGCCTTTGCGGCGAGGTTGTTGATGCTCTACCGCCTCTATCAATGCTCGTGTTAATTTAGGGGTGGTCAAATCGGTCATAGCGGCAATATAAGCAGCATCAATTGATTTCATCAATGCGCCAATACCAGTTGATTTCAAAGCAGATATAAAATGAAATTTCGCGAAAGACAGAAAACTTAATTTACGCTCCAAATCGATTTTAATTTCATCGCGCTTTTCAGAAGTTAGACCATCCCATTTATTTACACCGACTACCAATGCGCGTCCTGATTCCAGAATAAACCCAGCTATATGTGCATCTTGTTCAGATATGTCTTGTTGTGCGTCTAGTAACAGCAAAACTACATTTGCCTCTGAAATTGACTGTAATGTCTTAACAACTGAAAATTTCTCAATTGCCTCGAAAACCTTTCCACGTCGCCGTATTCCAGCAGTATCGATTAATGTGTAATGTTTTCCTTCTCGCTCAAACGGAATTTCGATGGAGTCTCGCGTAGTGCCAGGCATGTCAAAAGCTATTACACGATCCTCACCCAACACAGTATTGACTAAAGTTGACTTACCCACGTTCGGGCGACCGACAATTGCAATCTTGACCCCCCTTTGAAGCGATTCAAGATCATCAGTTTCGCTGGGCCGCTGCGCAAAAGCCAAGTTTAAGGATTCATCAACCAAGTCCATCACACCATCACCGTGCGCGGCTGAAATCACATAAGGATCGCCCAGCCCAAGCTCATAGAAATCAGCAGCAACCGAGGTGTACTTCATACCCTCAGATTTATTGATAACCAGCATAACTGATCGACCAGATTTACGCAAAAAATCAGTTATTGTTTTGTCATGCGGAGTTAATCCTTGGCGACCATCGACAATAAAAACGACTATATCGGCCTCTGCTACAGCCTGTTTGGTCTGCTTAGCCATCTGGTGCATGATGCCCTCTTTGGCCACGGGCTCAAATCCTCCCGTGTCAATCACCAAAAAAGGCCGCTCTCCCAAACGCCCCTCACCATAGTGCCGATCTCGAGTGAGTCCTGGCAAATCAGCTACAAGGGCATCACGCGATCGAGTAAGACGGTTGAACAGTGTGGATTTACCGACGTTAGGTCGGCCTACCAATGCAATTACGGGTTTCATCAAATTGTTACTCGATCGCCAAAGCGACCACTGCCCCTGATTGGGTTTGAAAAATCAAATTCACACCAGCAACAACTGGGGCGGACAGTATTGCGCTCCCATCTGTGCCAATACGACCTAAAAACGCACCATTCTCACGAGAAAGAAAATGTATATATCCTTGGCTATCGCCCACAACCACAGAGTTTCTAAATGATTTTGGAGTGGATAAACGGCGATGCGCCAATTTATCGTTGCGCCAAACACTCAGTCCAGCATCTTTCGTAAACGCTGTCACTGTCCCACTCTCATCAGCAGCAAAAACAAAGCGTTCATCAATTCCTATCCCTACTTCACTAGATAGCGCTCTAGTCCAGCGAGTAGAACCTGTCGACATATCAAAGCACGCCACATTGCCTTGGTAAGCAACCGCACAGACAGACTCGTCGGAAATGACCGGCACACCAGAAATATCCGCTATACGTTCAAGTTCGGTAGTGCCGCGTGGATCTCCGACTGAAGCCTCCCAACGCGCACCACCGTTACTCAAATCCAAAGCCAACAACTTTCCACCAGGTAATCCAACAAAAATGCTCGATCCGGACATAGTCATCCCAGGCACGGTCCGCAGCGTCAAAGATGGAACCCCTCGTTGCGCAACCCAACGGCGTAATCCAGTTCTGGCATCCAAAGCGATGATACGATTATCGTGACTGCGGACAATTACAAGTCCGTTACCTACAGCAGGAACAGACATAACTTCACTGGAAGCCTGGGCTTTCCAACGTTCTTTTCCATTAGAATCAAATGCTATGATCCTACCTTTTTCTCCAGCTACCACGATTGTATTACCGTCGCTGCCGACACCGGCTGTCAATGGGATATCTGTTTTTATGCGCCAGACCGGATTACCTGAGGCCGCATCCAAACGCGCAATCGATCCATCTGCTGCCGCCACAAAAATATCATTTCCAATAACCGCTGGTGAAAAAATGAACGATTTCGCGCTACCTATTGAAGTTGACCAGGCAGGACGGATTGAAAGTGTTGACTGAAAACTCACTAAAGCTGCAGGTTGATTTCTTGGCTCCGCCTTACTGGCAAATGGATTTAGCGAAGTGCATCCAGACAACGCAACAATCATGCTTACATACGCGAGCTTAACTACAATTCGCATCATTTCCCCTATTTTTAAACTGCAGCTTTAGCTATTGAACCGCCTAATGCATCCAATTTCATTTGAATCAATGTGTGTATCGGACTATTTTGTTCTATTTTCTCTATTGCCAATTGGTACGAGGATCGCGCCGCATCATTATTATTTTGCAGGACAAAAAGATCTCCCTTACGATCAGCGACCAAACTGGCAAACTGTGCTGGAAAATTTGTTTCTAACAACTTTAACGCCTCATCATATGATTTGATATCTAACAAAATACCGGAAAGACGCAGTTTGGCGATGGCTTTGTATTCCTCATTGGACCCATGCTCGATTACCCATAACAATTGAGACTTCGCAACATTAATATCATTCGCGTCAAATGCGCTCTTAGCTGCAGCAAGAGCACCCATCTGTGCGTAAGGAGTCTTACCGAATTTTATCTGCAAGTCTGTAGCGGATCTCAGTATCTTTATATTATCCTTAGCTGCGACCGATTTCACCAGCCCCTCATAGAGGAGAGATGCTTGCGCTGACTGCTTATTCTGGTAATAATTCCAACCAGACCAGCCAGCATAAATAGTCAGAGCAAAAATGAGTAACCAAGTCAGCAGGTTACCATATTGATTCCACCAACCTTTGATTGCAGCCAGTTGCTCTTCTTCTTCGTGATCGTATGCCATGTTGGTGTATTGTTAGTGGTGATAGTGAATATGCTCGTGTTCATCTTCGCCGATCACTTGATCAACTAGATAATCGACTACCGCATCGAATGCGACGCTAACCTGCTGATGATCAGCATCAACTATACGGAGAGCCTTGATTGCAGCGACCCCGCCTTCAATTTCATCTTGACCGATGATAACCGCGAAAGCAGCACCGCTGGCATCGGCTCGCTTCATTTGCGATTTGAAACTGTTCACAGAATTAGCAGAAACGCAATGTAGCATAACATCTAGGCCAGCATCGCGAATGCGCTCCGAAAGAACGAACGCCTGTAACTGTGCGTCTTCGCCTTGGTGAAGGATATAAACATCGCAGTGATTCGGCGGAAAAATCTCTCCTCCTGCCTTCATCAGTTCAAGAATACGCTCAACACCTATCGCGAAACCACAAGCAGGAGTTGGTTTGCCACCGAACATTTCGACCAATGGATCATATCGACCACCACCACAAACCGTACCTTGCGCACCAAGTTGATCAGTCACCCACTCAAAAACTGTACGATTATAGTAGTCCATGCCACGTACCAGCCGCGTATTAATAGTGAATGGAATACAGTTATGGTGAAGTATTTTTTGGACACCTTCAAAATGGGTTCGCGACTCTTTTCCCAGATAATCCAGCAATTTTGGTGCTGCATTCACCATTGCTTGCATCGACGGATTTTTTGTATCCAGTATTCTTAGCGGATTTGAATTCAAACGTCTTTGCGCATCGGAATCTAGCAAGTCTGCATTCTTTTCAAAGTAAGTGACAAGATCGACTCGGTGCTTATTACGTTCAT
Organism: Burkholderiaceae bacterium; assembly: GCA_039920865.1. Classification (GTDB taxonomy): domain Bacteria; phylum Pseudomonadota; class Gammaproteobacteria; order Burkholderiales; family Burkholderiaceae_D; genus AVCC01. The sequence continues at coordinate 7,217 of JBDSCZ010000383.1, read as the reverse complement.
CTGCATTTCCGATCGAATTCAATTCCAGTCTTACATCTTGTAGCCCAAGATCGTCCCATAGGCGCTGACACATCATGATAAGTTCCGCATCGATGTCGGGTCCGACGAATCCGATTGCTTCTGCACCAACCTGATGGAATTGGCGATAGCGTCCACGCTGCGGTTTCTCATGGCGAAACATTGGACCTGCATACCATAAACGCTTCGGGCCATCGTACGTCAGGTTATGCTCCACGGCGGCACGAACTACGCTTGCAGTACACTCAGGACGCAGCGTCAACTGGTCACCATTCATCGCATCAGTAAAAGAATACATTTCTTTTTCAACGATATCCGTCACATCCCCCAATCCACGGGAAAACAAAGCGGTAGGTTCAACGATTGGAGTACGAATCTGTTGAAAGCCATAACTCTTTAATACGGACTGGACGGTGTTTTCAAACAACTCCCAGATTGGAGCATCGACTGGGAGAATGTCATTCATCCCTTTTACTGCAACAATTTTTTCGATTTTTTTATTTTCAGACATTCTATTTATACATTCATCAATAGTGGACAGCGAATCGCCTTATCATACTCAAACGACATTAGCCGCATGGACATAATGCGTTTTTATATAATCCAGCACGATCGCCTGAAATTCTTCTGCAATACGATCACCGCGCAGAGTCACACTTTTTTCGCCGTCTACAAATACTGGGGCTGCAGATGATTCCCCTGTCCCCGGTAAGCTAATACCAATATTTGCATGCTTTGATTCACCCGGGCCATTTACGATACATCCCATCACTGCGACGTTCATACCCTCAACTCCGGGATACTTCGTCTTCCAGACTGGCATCTGATCGCGCAAAAACGTCTGGATTTTATCGGCCAAATCCTGAAATACAGTGGAAGTTGTACGGCCACATCCGGGACATGCAATCACCATTGGTGCAAATTTACGCATGCCCATTGTTTGCAAAATTTCCTGTGCTACGACAACTTCTTTTGTGCGGTCCCCACCTGGCTCTGGTGTGAGTGAGATACGAATCGTGTCGCCTATTCCCTCCTGTAGCAATACCGCGAGCGCTGCAGTAGATGCAACAATACCTTTACTACCCATGCCCGCTTCAGTAAGGCCCAAATGAAGCGGGTAATCACAACGACTGGCAAGCTCACGATAGACTGAAATCAGGTCCTGCACACCCGAAACTTTGCATGACAGAATGATCTGATTCCCAGGCAGACCGATCGATTCAGCCCTTTGTGCATTCTCTATTGCAGAAGTAACTAAAGCTTCATACATCACCGCACGGGCGGTCCATGGAGCCGACCTCTTAGCATTTTGGTCCATGATCCGCGCCAGCAATGACTGATCAAGACTTCCCCAATTTACCCCGATGCGTACCGGCTTGCCATATTTGCAGGCCACTTCAATCATTTGCGCAAATTGCGTATCACGTTTGGCGCCCTGCCCGACGTTGCCAGGGTTAATGCGATATTTGGAAAGTGCCCGCGCACAATCAGGATAATTATTTAACAACGTATGGCCGTTGTAGTGAAAATCTCCCACCAAAGGAACATCAACACCCATCTTATCTAGATGATCGCGAATCACCGGCACAGCTGCGGCTGCCTCTGAACTATTTACAGTAATTCGCACAACTTCGGAACCAGAACGAGCTAAATCCTTGATCTGAATTGCCGTTCCGATTGCATCTGCGGTATCGGTATTAGTCATTGACTGAACAACAATAGGATGCCCTCCTCCGACAAAAACTTCACGCTCTCCGTGCCGGATAATTGCTGTTCTGGTGTTGCGTCGAGGTACTGATCCTGATGCTATAGCCGTATTCTTTACCATACTTGATTATTTCAAAGTTATCCTGGCAACATTGCCATTGCCATTTGCCTTAGTGTTTAATGACTCGCCACGGAAAGTGGCTCTAATGCCGGAAACGTTACCTATTGTCAACAAAACTGGCTCGCTAATTTTAAATTTTTGGATCTCACCAGCTTTCAGAATGCGAGACAGAACAATTCTGTTATTAGTTCCTTTAATCTCAACCCAGGTATCTTCATGCGCCTGCAACACTAGTTGATCCGTTTCAACAGCATCAATAGGCGCTGCCAGAGATGCAACAACTGGAACATGTTCCCCATCTTTAAGCCTTGAAACTGATGCGGGTGCTAAAACAGAGGTAATCATCGCATCAACATTGGCGGCATCCGACTTAAGCGCTAGCACGTCATCCTCAGTATGAGATGAAATCTTCACTGGAGTCGACTCACCCCGAACAATTGACGCAGCATCCATCACCTTAGACGAGTCTGGCAACCATCCCATTTTTTCGGCCAAAAAAACTGACAACAACAGCAGGATCAAAATAATAACGCCCATGCTCCATTTGGATAAGGCGCTCTTCCTGCTTCCCATCAGAGGAAATCGACTCTCAGAAAAATTCATGGGAATGGCGCGACGCAAAGGCTGCATATCTTTTTCTGGAATCACGCTCGACTTAACCATAGCCAATAGTGGAGTCACATCCACTTTTAAACATTTGGCATAGGTACGAATAAACCCACGCGTCACAGCCAAAGGCGGCAATGACATGTAATCATCGCATTCAATTGCAAAAACTTGACGGGGTGCAAGTTTAATTTGATCGGCGACTTGCTCTATAGACCAGCCTAAAGCTTGACGTCTGGCTGACAAATATGCTCCAGGTGAATCAATACAATCGTCCTGTGACTGACTCTGATCTAAATCATCATTAATGTCTTTAAATTCCTCAGTCATCATATGCTCCACGTTTATAAGCAGCATATTCAGATGAGTCAACATGACGGCGACGCAACTGTGTCACTAGGCTGTTTTCAGCCGCTTGATCCCCTAATTTATGCTCAATTTTTATTGCCAGCCATAGAACTTCAGATGACAGAGCAGCGGCCTTAATGACGCGCGAAATATAAAAACGGGCACGTTCATAATCACCACGATTAAAATAAATTCTTGCCAAATTAATACTGATATTAATATTATCTGGCTCAATCTTAAATGCTTGCAGGAAATACGTCTCCGCGGCCTTTATCTCTTTCAATTTAAGGCTGCATACTCCTGCGTTATGCAACGCTTTTACCGGAGATTGATAAGAGCGATTCCTGAGCGCAGCTTCGAAATAGGAAATTGACCGATTTTCATGTCCACTCTGACACAAAAACCAACCATAATTATTACTAAAATCAGGGTTATTCGGAGCGAGTTTAATTGCTCTCAAAAAATTTTCTTCAGCAAGAGGCATTTGATCCATTTCCATATAGATCAATCCCCGCATGCTGTATGCCTCGGCAAAATTAGGATCTGCTACAAGCGCCTGCTTGATCTCATCAAGTGCAACTTCCAACTGACGCTGCTGATAATAACCGACTGCCAATTGCAATCTGATGTTAGCTCTTTTCTGATTACTAGTTTGATCGGAACTGGTGGGCAACTCGGATAACGATCCGCCTGATTGACTGGATGCACAACCGGCCAAAGCAATGACAATCAACAAAAGAAATGTTCTAGACAAGCTATGCCAAACTAGGCTCACTCGGTAACCTCCACTAAACGGCCAAAATTCTTGCCGTATTTTTTCTGGTATTCAGAAACACTTCCCATACGTTCATGGACTCGAGTACGGTCTTGCACCTCTCCAGCCAATTGACCACATGCGGCATCAATGTCATCACCCCGGGTTTTACGGATTGTTGTCACAATACCTGCGCCCATCAAAATTTTTGCAAACGCCTTGATGCGTGGATTCTGGGAACGAGTAAGTCCCGACTCAGGAAAAGGATTAAACGGAATTAAATTAAATTTGCACGATACAGACTCTTTACCATTTTGCACCAAGGCAACCAATTCCCGCGCATGTTCGTCTGAGTCATTCATGCCGTCGAGCATGCAATATTCAAAGGTGATGAAATCGCGTGGCGCATAATCGAGATAGCGCTTGCAAGCAGCCATCAACTCGCGCAACGGATATTTTTTATTTAGTGGCACAAGATTGTCACGCAAGGCGTCATTTGACGCATGCAAGGATACAGCCAAAGCAACTGCGCAATCTTGCGAAAGACGGTCTATCATTGGCACCACACCCGACGTCGACAATGTCACGCGCCGGCGCGACAGACCGTAGCCATTATCGTCCAGCATCAACTTTAATGCAGTCACTGTCGGCTCATAATTCAATAACGGCTCGCCCATCCCCATCATCACGACGTTTGTGATTTGGCGCTCGCCTTTCGGGCCGGGCTCAACGCCTTTGGTGCGCCGTAACTCAAACTCTGCCATCCAAAGCTGTCCGATTATTTCGCCTACCGTTAAATTGCGACTAAAACCCTGCTTCCCCGTAGAACAAAAACGACAATTCACCGCACAACCGGCCTGCGTCGAAATACACAACGTTCCACGACTTTCTTCCGGGATAAATACAGTCTCAACTGCATTGCCTTGCCCTACATCAATTAACCACTTTCGAGTGCCATCAACCGACGTGTGATCGCTGGTTACGACTGGAGCAACAACCATCGCACGAGTGGACAACTTATCCCGCAGCGACTTTGCCAAATCGGTCATTTCGTCAAAATTGCCAACCCCAAATTGATGAATCCAGCGCTGCAATTGCTTGGCGCGAAACGGCTTCTCACCCAACTCGCTGCAATATGCGACGAGTTGCGCGGGATCTAGGTCCAGCAAATTGGTGAGTTGCGTCATAACATCATCCCATCAGGATATTTTTGCGTGAATGACAAATCCACACGGAAACATATAAATTAACGCGAATACACATTCAACGCAGGAAAGAAATACGCGATTTCTACAGCTGCGGTTTCGGCAGCATCAGATCCGTGCACTGCGTTTGCATCGATCGAATCCGCAAAATCAGCACGAATTGTGCCTTTTTCCGCTTTTTTCGGGTCGGTTGCACCCATCAGGTCACGATGCGTCAAGATGGCGTTCTCACCTTCCAGAGCCTGAACAATTACAGGGCCGGAAATCATGAAATCGACTAAAGCGTTGAAAAATGGGCGCTCGCGATGAACTGCGTAAAAGCCTTCCGCTTCTGCGCGCGACAACTGCATCATGCGCGCAGCAATAATTTTCAGTCCAGCGCCTTCGAAACGCGAATAAATCTGACCGATAACATTTTTTGCAACTGCGTCGGGCTTGATAATTGACAGGGTGCGTTCGATTGCCATCTGTAAAAACTCCAATAAAAATAACGGGTTAAGATCAATAACGAAAAATTCGTCCAACTGTGAATTTTAACATAAGCGTTCTCGAATAAGAACACGACTTCCGCATCTGCAAGGCAGCATCAGGACTCGGTGAAAACTCGTTGAGTTTCGGAGCACTTGAGGCGGAATAAAATACTCCCGTTGTTTTTATAAAAAAACTATGTTCTACGCATATAATCAGTGCGAAAAAAATATTACATAGCCGTGTATATTATCTTCAACTATGATCGCAACTCATCTGATGGGATTAAGATTTCATGCGAACAGCGAACATGCGACCCGGCCAATCACTGCTATCGACAGAATCTTCCCTGCAAATAATGCCGGAAGTTACCGTCCATGCATTTTCTCCAGATAACTATGATCCTCAGTAATCGAAGCAAAAAACCGGGTGCCACAACTTTCTAGCGCATAACGCGCTTGCGCATGGCCGGAGTCATTTCCACATTTTTGTTGGTGTCAATCAGCATGACTTCTTTCAAATTTAGTCGCTCTGCCATGGCTCTCCAGTGCAGTGGTCCCGCAACAAAGAGGGGCTTGGAGTTCCCGTCAGAACGGGTGCCGGCATCATTGCCGCCAGAGGTAATTATCGTGACTGATGCCACCAGGTCAGTAGACTCTCCCGTTCTGGGATCGATGATATGAGGGCGTCGCTTGCCATCCTGCATGAAATAGCGCCGATAATCTCCGCTGGTGCCTATCGCCTCATTGTTATGCAACTCCACAATCGCGACCGCACCCTCTCCACGCGGATTCTGAATACCGACTTTCCATGGATGCGATCCGGGTTGCCCTATCGCCAGGACATTGCCACCCACATTGATGAGTGCCGCCTTGACGTGCTCGGCGCGCAAAATTTTGGCGGCCTGATCAAGTGCATACCCCTTGGCATAGCCGCCAAAATCCAGCATTACGGCCTTGTTGCGGCTGGAAACAATGTTTCCGTTATAGCGCAGATCTGTCATGCGCGGCTTGGCGTCAACCCAACGCTTGATCTCAGCAGGCGACGGATCATGCGCGGTGATATCACTACTCTGAAACCCCCAGAGTCGAATCAAGCCACCAATGGCAGGGTTAAACAGATTATCAGAATGTTCAGCCAGACTGGTTGCCGCCTTGAGCATGTCCACCATTTCAGCGTCAGCTTGATAGGGTTCACCGCGTGCAATACTGTCATTAAGGGCAGTTAGCGCACTTGGCTGCCAGGCATGGAATTTGTGATGCAGTCTGTCGAATTCGCGCAGTACTTGGGAGCTGAGCTGGTTGGCGCGTACTTCCGACTCACCGTAAACACTCACCTCCACCAGAGTGCCGAATACATTGCCGTGGGTACGATAAGTAGGAGTGTCGTTGCTGCAGCCATTAAGTAGTATCAATATACCGAGCAGATAGAGACAATGATTGCGCTTGATCATAATCGCTGGTTTCAGAAAATATACCAGCATCAGTACGAGGTAATCCTTGTAAGAAAACGAACGATGCGCCGGTTTCGCACAATCGTTCGATATCCTTGAATAATCAGCTGGCTTTGCTGACCATGTAATCAACTGCAGCCTTAACATCTTCATCCTTCAGGGTCGCATTACCCCCTTTTGGCGGCATCATTCTGATGCCATTAAGTGCGTTGGTGTGCAACGTGTCAATTCCCTGTGCAATGCGAGGCCCCCACACTGCCTTGTCACCAAATTTAGGTGCGCCCAGTACTCCGGCTCCATGACATGCCAAGCAAGTAGATGTATATACCTGTTCGCCCTTGACTAAGTCACCGGCACTTGCTGCGCTCGCAACCGGAGCTGACTCAGCAGCGGCTGGTGCTGGTGCTGGTGTCGGTTCTGCAGGTGCAGGAGCTGCAGCCACTTCAGAGGCGGGTGCCGCTGGCGCCATTTCCGCCGCCGGCGGCGTCTTTTCTCCACAACCCGCGATAATGAGAGCGATGGCGAGTGGCCATAATT
>JBDSCZ010000382.1:0-10935 GCA_039920865.1 Burkholderiaceae bacterium | reverse complement strand
CAGATTCCCCCTAAGTCCGACAGACTGCTGGAACTACTAGAACTCGTTAGCGAGCTGGCACAATCACGGTTGTACCGCCAGACTTACCTGCACGACCTGCCGTGCCAGTACGACCAGTAGCACCTGTGCCGCCAGTTGCACCTGTATCACCGGTAGCGCCGGTGTATCCAGTATCGCCGGTGGCACCGGTGGCGCCGGTGTATCCGGTAGCGCCAGTATCACCAGTCGCTCCGGCTCCTCCAGTTGCGCCGGCACGACCGGTAGCGCCGGTGTAACCGGTAGCACCGGTGCTACCGGTAGCACCGGTGTACCCGGCTTCGCCTTGCGGTCCGGCAGGGCCTGCTGGAAGCGAGATACATCCACCCAACGCGAACGTTGTCACTATTGCTGCTACAAACAATTTTGAATTCAACATGATGATTTCCTTTATTTTGCTTAAGAGAACTACGCACTGTATTGTGAGCAGTCGGATTAGATCAATTTCTGGCCACAATGTTCAACTTCGCCAAATCAAGCCATCACTACTGCAAACTCGCATCAGCAACCGACTGTAATCCTGTCGCTGCACTACGATTGTAAACAAGGCTACGCGTGCTGCTGCGCCAAGTCCGTGCGCTGACGCACATAGCAGCCTGTCTCCCGTAGCCATACGCCTGGACGTTAAAGCAAAACTCTTGACACTCATCAAAGTAGCCAAACCTTCGTGGGCGACAATTGTTATCAATATTACATCTAGTGGCGAGCAGATATGCAGCACGCATAAGCTATCTTTCTCACAGGGATGCTTCTGACAGAAGGCTCCGGAAAGGATTACATGCGATGGAACTGACCCTGACTTCACCGGCGTTCGGTGCTGGTGGCAACATTCCAATCAGCCATACCTGTGACGGCAACGATGTTTCGCCGCCGTTGACATGGTCGGGCATTCCAGCCGATGCGAAAAGCCTGGTCCTGATCGTCGACGACCCCGACGCGCCCGACCCGACAGCACCACAAAGGACTTGGGTGCATTGGGTTCTTTACAACATTCCACCGGAGGCATCCGGCTTGGCGCAAGGTGTGACGCCGCGCGCGTTGCCGGCTGGAACGCGTCAAGGCTTAAACGACTGGCAACGCACCGGCTATCGCGGCCCTTGCCCGCCGATCGGCCGCCATCGCTACTGTCACAAGCTGTACGCGTTGGACAGGGTTCTGCCGCAGAGCGGCAAACTGACCAAGAGCGCATTGGAAAGCGCGATGCAGGGTCATGTCATCGCACAAACTGAACTGATCGGCCTATACCAACGTTAATGAGCGTGGCTGCAACACGAAAGCGGGTCAGGTTTGATTCGACTATCCAGCGGAAAGCATGATCGTGGCAACCGCCGAATTTCGTTTTTATGCAGAACTCAATACGTTTCTGAAGCGATCCTGCCGCCAGCAGTGGTGCAGCCGCGCAAGTCCACGAGACGCGACGGTAAAGAATGTGATTGAGGCATTCGGCGTGCCGCATACCGAAGTCGACCTGATTCTAGTGAACGGGGAATCGGTCGATTTTTCGCACATTTTGCATGAAAATGAATGGATAAGCGTTTATCCGCGTTTTTCTTCGTTTGATATAGCGGAACTTACGCGATTGCCGTTGCGGCCATTCCGTGGCGCGAAGTTCATCGCCGACGCCCATCTGGGCTGGCTCGCGAAACACTTACGTATGCTGGGTTTCGACGTTTTGTACCGCAACAGTTACAGCGATGCGGAATTGGCTCGAATCGCAGCAAACGAGGACCGGATTGTGCTGACCCGGGACCGCGACCTTCTGATGCATAAGGCGATTGTGTGTGGAGGTTATCTGCATGCAGTTGCAGGCAGCGCACAACTGGATGAAGTGCTGGCGCGATTCGACCTGTTGCATGCGCTGCGGCCATTCAGCCGCTGCCTGCGATGCAATGCCCTGATCCGCGAAATTGATAAGATAGCGGTGGAACATCGCGTACCGCCGAGAATCGGGCAATTTTACCAGCGGTTTTGGGAGTGCGAAGGATGCGCACAAGTCTATTGGACCGGCTCCCACGTGACCCGCATGGCGGACCAAATCAAGCGAATGATCGAGAGATCAGAACTGGCGCGGCAGTCCGCGCTTAAAAACAACAACCTGGCGTAATAGTCGCAATCTTCGGCAATTGCCTAGTTGCTGCCACGGCAATGCCAAATATTAACGATGCATTTGCGCATCCGGCAACACCACATTCACATCCAGGACTTCCAGGTTGCCCTTGCGGTCGAGCGAAATCATGATGTCTTCCGCATTCACCTTGGTGTATTTGGAGATGACTTCGATCAGCTCCTTGTGCAGCGCCGGCAAAAAGTCATAACCATCGCGGCCGCTGCGTTCGCGGGCGATAATGATCTGCAGCCGTTCCTTCGCAGCAGACGCGCTTTTCGGCTTCTCCTTGAACAGGAATGAGAGCAACGCCATATCATTTCCCTCCAAACATGCGTTTGAATATCCCCGGTTTTTCGTAAGTAGTGAAGCGCAGCGGCACTTCCTCGCCCAAGAAACGCGATACCAGGTCTTCGTAGGCATCGGACACGTCGCTGCCTCTGAGATGAATCGCCGGATTGCCTTGGTTCGATGCATGCAGTACCGACTCCGATTCCGGAATGATGCCGACCAACGGGATGCGCAGAATTTCCTGCACATCGCCATACGACAGCATTTCACCAGCCTCGACTCGCTTGGGCGAATAACGGGTGATCAGCAAATGCTCCTTGACCGGCTCGTCGCCATTCAGTGCGCGGCGCGATTTAGCCTGGATAATGCCGAGAATGCGATCCGAGTCGCGCACCGACGACACTTCGGGATTGGTCACAACAATCGCTTCATCGGCAAAGGTCAGCGCCATCAGTGCGCCGTGTTCGATGCCAGCCGGCGAATCGCAGATGATGTAATCGAAACCCATTTTGGCCAGATCCTGCAGTACCCGCTCGACGCCTTCTTCCGACAGCGCATCCTTGTCGCGCGTTTGCGAGGCGGGCAGGATGAACAGATTGTCGCAATGCTTGTCCTTGATCAACGCCTGGTTCAGTGTCGCTTCCTGATTGATGACATTGATCAGGTCATACACCACGCGCCGCTCGCAGCCCATGATCAGATCCAGGTTGCGCAGGCCGACGTCGAAATCCAGCACGGCCGTCTTGTGGCCGCGCATTGCCAGACCGCTAGAAAAACTGGCGCTGGAGGTAGTCTTGCCGACACCGCCTTTGCCGGATGTCACAACAATGATTTTTGCCACAAAAAAACTCCTTCAGAATACGAAATAGGGATGCAGATCAGGACCGCGACCCAGGATTGAGCGGGACGATCTCGATCCGGTCGCCGACCAGGCGCACTTGCGCGGGCTGCTGCCCCTGATCCTGGGGAAAACCGTTTTCAAAAGTGCGATACATGCCGGCAATTGACACCAGTTCGGGCTCCATCACCATGGCAAAAATCCTGGCGTCGGGGTTGCCGCTGGCGCCGGCCAACGCGCGCCCGCGCAACGGCGCATAGATATGGATGCTGCCGTCGGCAATCACTTCGGCGCCGTTGTTGACCGCCGCAGTGATGATCAGATCGACGCCACGCGCATAAATACGCTGGCCGGCGCGCACCGGCGTATCGATGATCATTGCTGCAGCCTGCACCACCGGAGCCGCCCGCACTTTGGGCAGCGCAATCTCTGGCGGCATGTTTGCGGTTTCATCCGTGCGCGGCCGGCTCACCACATCGATGCTCAAGCCGTATGCTTTGATGGCGTCATGCAGGTCGACTGGAGCATTGCGCACCGCCATCGGGTTCAAGTGATGCGATTTCAGCAAGTCGATCAGGGCGGCCCAATCCAGCGCCACAGCAGTCTGGTCAAGCGTGCCGACGTCGATTACAGCAAATTCATCATCAAAAAAATCCGGCGCACCGCCGGTCATTTCGCGCAGCGCTGCCTGCAATATCGGCAACTCTGCGGCGTGCAGAATGACAGAAACCGCGACCACGGTGGATATCTTGATTTCAATCGGCTTATTGGTTTTACTATTTTGCATAAAAACGAAAAATATTGTTACTACTCAAGCTATAAATTCCCATGAAATTCAGGCCATGAGGGTTTGCCACAATATACAGGGGATTCGATACTTGATTAATCGGCAAATAGAAAATTTGTTCAGCGCTGCATTTGACGACAATATAACGATATAACCTTGGATTGAATAGCTGACAATCGTAAAAATGGCCAATCAGATGACTTTATGCAAATTTATTTGTTTTTTATTCTCAGTAGAAACTATATACTCCACTATATACACATTATTTTCCGCATATATTTATTGATAAATATCAACATACTCCTGAATTTAGCCTCTTAGCAGGCTTAAGTGAAAATGCAGACGGAATGCGCTTTTTGCATTCAAATGAAGCCCTTGCCCAGTAGCCGGCATGACGTCAGATTCCCGTTTACCGCTGCATTTGGCATCGCCCTGCCCAACTACGGCGATGACAGAAACGGCGTCTTTGAAATCAGTTAATCATCCATTTGGCGATAGAAATCGGTTATTTTCTACTAGAACCGAGCATGCACTGGAATGAAAGGCGCGAATTTTATACGCCAGATGATGGCTGGTCGTAAGGAGATGGCCTCTTGATATAGCTCGCACCACCCATTTGGAAAACCACTCAACAATATCTTTCGTTTGCAGATTATTAAACCGATCACAATCAGTGCAAAATTTCTCCAATTGCGCATATTCCTCAACGAGCCTGCCTGCCAAGATCTTTAACGTACTGACTTCATTTATTGATGCACGGTCAAACGCCTGCTTTGATTCGAGCAAAATTAACGCCCTTTGCAGATAGGTTTGCGCCATCTGGGTCGATAGCTGGAAACCGTATTCATTCGTCGATATGATGGCAATTCGATAGATTCCCTCGGTAACGAAAGAGGCAATTTCTTCATGACTTTCTGGCGCTTGATGTTGCATATCCGACATCTCCGCACATCAATGGCGACATACGTTTATGCGCCACCTACACTCTTTTCTAACAATAAAATTAGACTCAAAGTTCTGAAAATAGTTTAACGGTTTAACGCTGCATCGACTCCCATACTTTCTGCAATCGTTTGACCGACACCGGCATTGGGGTGCGCAATTCCTGCGCGTATAAAGAGACCCGCAATTCTTCCAGCAGCCAGCGGAATTCGATCATTTTCGGATCATCGCGGCGGTCTTTCAGCGCACGCTGCCATGGCGTCGCCACTGCCGCCCACTCGACTATCAGCTTGGCGTCGCGGGCCGGATCGGCGCGCAGCTTGTCGAGCCGGACATTGATTGCCTTGAGGTAACGCGGGAAATGTGCAAGCTGCGCATAATCGTTGTCGGCCAGGAAGCGCTTGCCGATCAGGTTCTGCAACTGCGCCTGGATGTCGGCCGCAGCCGCCGCGTGGGCCTTGATCCCTTGCAACTTCTTCGGCAAGCCGTGGAATTCGGTCAATATCTGGCTGAGCAGTCGCGCGATCTCGTTGCATAGCAAGCCTAGGCGCGACTTGCCTGTATCACGGCGCTGGTCGAATTCGGCCGCATCGGCTGGCAGCGGATCTTGCATACAGGAAATATCGAGCGCAGTCTGGATGATCTGCTCGCGCAACTCTTCCTGCGATCCGAGCGCCATGAATTGCATGCCCATCTGCTGCATGCCGGGGATGTTCTTCTCCAGATACTTGACCTGCTCTTTCAATTGCAAGGCGAACAGACGGCGCAGGCCGATGCGATGGGTGCGTGCGGCTACCGCCGGATCATCGAACACTTCCAGCGTGCAATGGGTTTTCTGATCCACCAGCGCCGGAAAGCCGATCAGCGTTTGCTTGCCTTGCTGCACTTCCAGCAGTTCCGGTAGTTCACCGAACGACCAGCTGGTTAAAATCTCCTGCTGTGGCAGACCGACAGTTATCCCAACTACTGGCCCACTGGCTTGCGTAAATGATGCCGGCTGGTCGCCTTTTTTGTCGCACCACGCCATCTGAGAAGCAGCAGGTGCGCTATTACCCGGCTCTGACCCCGTTACTGCCTGTATTGCAAGTTTCTGAAAACTCTCGCGCGCCTGGCCACCGAACTCGGCGCGCAAAGCGGCCAGATTGCGGCCCATTTCCAGCTGTCGGCCATGTTCGTCGATGATCTTGAGGTTCATCGTGTGATGGGTCGGCAGGGTTTCTTGCTTGAAGTCGGTAGTCAAAGGCACCAGCCCGACTTGCGCGCGGATGTCGGCGATCAGCGCATCGATCAGATTGCCCTTGCCGAATTCGGCCCGTTCGCAAAAACCTGCCGCGTAGCCCGGTATTGGCACGCAGTAGCGGCGCAGCTTTTGCGGCAAGGATTTCAGCAGCAGATGCACTTTTTCCTTCAGCATGCCGGGCACCAGCCAGTCGCTGCGGTCGGCGCTAACCTGATTCAACGCATACAACGGCACAGCCAAGGTGACGCCATCGCGCGGGCTGCCAGGTTCGAAGTGGTAAGTCAGCAGCATGTCGACGCCAGCCACCGTCATCTTTTTCGGGAATAGGTCGGTAGTGATGCCGGCCGCCTCGTGCCGCATCAGGTCGTCCTTGTTCAGATACAGCAGTTTCGGATTCTGTGCGGTGGCATCCTTGTGCCATTTCTCGAAACTGATGCCGTTGCATACGTCAGCCGGAATGATCTGGTCGTAGAAGGCGGCGATCAGCGCTTCATCCACCAATACATCGACCCGGCGCGACTTGTGCTCCAGATTTTCGATTTCGCGCACCAGCTTGTGGTTAAAGGCGAAAAACGGCGCGCGGGTGTCGAACTCGCCGCCGACCAGCGCATCGCGGATGAAGATTTCGCGCGCCTCGACCGGATTGATCAGCGCATAGTTGATGCGGCGCTGGCTATAGACCACCAGCCCGTACAGGGTGGTACGCTCGGAGGCCGAAACCTGCGCGCCGCGCTTTTCCCAGCGCGGCTCGCCCCAGGATTTTTTCAGCAGATGACCGCCGACCCGCTCCAGCCATTCCGGCTGGATTTGCGCAATGCAGCGCGCATACAGTCGCGTGGTATCGACCAGTTCGGCCGCCATGATCCAGCGCCCCGGCTTCTTGATCAGGCTGGAACCGGGCCAGATAAAGAACTTGATGCCGCGTGCCCCGAGAAAGTGCGGCTCGTCTTCCGTCTTGAAGCCGATATTGCCGAGCAGTCCGGTCAGCAGCGCGCTATGCAGATTTTCGTAAGTGGCCGGCGCTTCGTTCAAACGCCAGCCCTGCTCGCGCACGATGGTCATCAATTGCGTATGGACGTCGCGCCATTCGCGCAGACGCATTTGCGACAAGAAATTGGCGCGGCAATTGTCCTGCAACTGGCGGTTGGTCTTCTTGTGTTCGATTGCGTCTTCGAACCACTTCCAGATTTTCAGATAACTCTGGAATTCCGATTTCTCGTCGGCAAATTTCTTGTGGGCGGCATCGGCAGCAGCTTGCGCCTCCATCGGCCGGTCGCGCGGGTCTTGCACCGACAAGGCCGACGCGATGATCAGCACTTCGGTCAGGCAGACATTTTCCAGCGCGGCCAGGATCATGCGTCCGACGCGCGGATCGAGCGGCAGCTTGGCCAGCTTCTGGCCCAGCGGCGTCAATGCATTGCTGTCATCGACTGCGCCCAGTTCCTGCAGCAATTGATAGCCATCGGCAATCGCGCGCCCCGGCGGCGGCTCGATAAATGGAAAAGTTTCGACATCGGTCAAATGCAGCGACTTCATCCGCAGGATGACCGCCGCCAGCGACGAGCGCAAAATTTCCGGCTCGGTGAATTTGGGCCGCAGCAGAAAATCCTGCTCTTCATACAGGCGGATGCAGACGCCGGCGGCAACCCGGCCGCAACGCCCGGCGCGCTGGTTGGCGGCCGATTGCGCAATCGGCTCGATCTGCAATTGCTCGACCTTGTTCCGGTAGCTGTAGCGTTTAACCCGCGCCAGACCGGCATCAACCACGTACCGTATGCCGGGCACGGTCAGCGAGGTTTCGGCCACGTTGGTGGCTAGCACGATGCGACGCGCGTTCGAGATCTTGAACACCCGTTCCTGCTCCTGCGTCGACAGGCGCGCGAACAGCGGCAGAATTTCCACGTGCGGCGGATGGTGTTTGCGCAGCGCTTCGGCGGTGTCGCGGATTTCGCGCTCGCCTGGCAAAAATACCAGGATGTCGCCGGAACCGATGCGGCACAACTCATCAACCGCATCGGTAATCGCGGTCATCAGGTCGCGATCCTTGTCCTTGGCGTCGGCTTGCACCGGGCGATAGCGCAGCTCGACCGGATACAGGCGGCCCGATACCTCGATCACCGGCGCCGGTTTATCTTCAGTCCCGAAATGCCGTGCGAAGCGGTCGGCGTCGATGGTGGCAGACGTGATGATCAGCTTCAGATCCGGCCGCTTCGGCAGCAATTGCTTCAGGTAGCCAAGCAGGAAGTCGATGTTCAAGCTGCGTTCGTGCGCTTCATCAATGATGATGGTGTCGTATTGCCGCAGCAGTTGGTCGGTCTGGGTCTCCGCCAGCAGGATGCCGTCGGTCATCAGCTTGACCGATGCGCCTTTGGTCAGCGTATCGGAAAAACGCACCTTATAGCCGACGTGCTCGCCCAGCGGCGAACCGATTTCCTGTGCGATGCGCTTGGCGGTGGAGGACGCGGCGATACGGCGCGGCTGGGTGTGACCGATCAGCCCGAGCTGGCCGCGCCCCAGTTCCAGGCAGACTTTCGGCAGCTGGGTGGTCTTGCCGGATCCGGTCTCGCCGCAGACGATAATGACCTGATGCGCCAGTATGGCGGCGGCAATGTCGGCGCGCTTGCCCGACACCGGCAGTTCTTCCGGGAAAGTAATCGGCGGCAGCGGATTGCGAAAGGGGATTGCAAAATGCGATTGCTGCGGTTTTGGCTGCGGAATACGGGGATTTGACATTGTTTTTTGTAAGACACAGGCACGAAATAGAGCGTGCCGAATTATAATGCGCGCATGGAAAATTCTCTTCAATTCGTCCAGTGGCTACGTTCTGTCGCCCCTTACATCCATGCATTTCGCGGCAAGACGTTTGTGGTCGCCTTCCCCGGCGAACTGGTCAAGGCCGGTGCGCTGCCGGTGCTGGCGCAGGATTTATCGCTGCTGCATGCGCTGGGCATCAAAATCGTGATCGTACACGGCTCGCGCCCGCAAGTAGAAGAACAGCTGACGCTGCGCAATGTCGAGGGCTATTTCCACAACGGCATCCGCATCACCGACACTGCTGCGCTGGAATGCGCGAAAGAAGCCGCCGGCGAATTGCGGCTCGACATCGAAGCCGCATTTAGCCAGGGTTTGCCGAATACGCCGATGGCACATGCGGCGATCAGCATCATTTCCGGCAACTTCGTCACCGCCCGCCCGCTCGGCATCGTCGACGGCGTGGACCTGCAATTGACCGGCCAAACCCGCAAGATCGCTTACGAAACCATCGACCAGATCCTGCGCGCGGGCAGCCTGGTGCTACTGTCGCCGCTGGGGTTTTCGCCCACCGGCGAAGCCTTCAACCTGACCATGGAAGATGTTGCAGTGTCGGCGGCCACCGCGCTGCGGGCCGAAAAACTAATCTTTATTAGCGAAACCCCGATGATGGCCGATCCGGCCGGCGTTGAAATCCGCGAACTTTCATCGGCCCAGGCCGACGCGGTACTCAATGCCGGGTACTTGTCGGAAGATACTGCGTTCTACCTGAAACACAGCGTAAAAGCATCCCGCAGCGGCGTTCCGCGCGTGCATATCGTGCCGTTCGAACTGGATGGCTCGGCCTTGCTGGAACTGTTCACCCATGACGGCGTGGGCACCATGGTCAGTTACGAAAATCTGGAAAGCCTGCGCGAAGCGACGATCGAAGATGTCGGCGGCATCCTGAAACTGATCGAGCCGCTGGAAGCCGATGGCACCTTGGTCAAGCGCGGTCGCGAACTGATCGAGCGCGAGATCCACTATTTTTCGGTTATCGAGCATGATGGTGTGATCTTCGGCTGCGCGGCGCTGTATCCGTTCCAGTCGGAGAATATGGCCGAGATGGCGTGCCTGACGGTCAACCCGGATGTGCAAGCCCAGGGTGACGGCGAACGCCTGCTGCAGCACATGGAAAAACGCGCGCGCATGGCAGGCTTTACCAAACTGTTTGTGCTCACCACGCGCACCGCGCACTGGTTCCTGAAGCGCGGCTTTATCCGTGCTACCGTCGATGCCCTGCCAAAAAACCGGCAACACATGTATAACTGGCAGCGCAAATCGCTGGTTTTGATTAAAAATCTCTAGTTTTAACCTTTGACTTTCAATCTTTAGACTTCAATCTTTAGACTTAAACTTTAAGTAACGCCATTCCCGCAGGGATGGCATCCAAGGAGAACACAATGGCACGCACGATTCACTGCATCAAACTCAACAAAGAAGCTGAAGGACTCGACTTTCCACCGTATCCGGGCGAACTCGGCAAACGGATTTATGAAAGCGTATCGAAGGAAGCCTGGGCCGGCTGGCTCAAGCACCAGACCATGCTGGTCAACGAAAACCGCCTGAACCTGGCCGATCTGCGCGCCCGCAAGTACCTGGCCACGCAGATGGAAAAGCATTTCTTTGGCGACGGTGCCGATGCCGCAATGGGCTATGTGCCGCCAACCGAATAAAGCTTCGATCGATTAAAAGCAGCCCGCTGGTTTGCTCCTGCGGGCTTTTTGATCGATTTTGCCCATCATCGTTTTGTAGGGGCGGGTTCCAAACCCGCCCCGGTCGGTCAACCAAGGGTGGGTTTGGAACCCACCCCTACGGATAGCCGGCATTGCCCGCTGAACCCAACTATGCCGTCGAACAAATTCCCTGTAGTCGCCTTCCTTTTCCTGTTACTGGGCGGCGTAGCC
>JBDSCZ010000381.1:0-2949 GCA_039920865.1 Burkholderiaceae bacterium | reverse complement strand
CTTGTCCGGATCCATCAGTTCAATCCGGCCCTGATACACCACGCCGGCCAGATCGGAGACGAAAATATTTTCGATGGGAAAACCCAGATCGACGACCAAATCCAGGCAGGCTAGCGCTGCAGCGCCGGCGCCGGACACCACCATTTTGCAGTGTTTGATGTCTTTACCGACGACTTTCAAGCCATTCAGGATGGCGGTACAAACGATGATCGCGGTGCCGTGCTGGTCATCGTGAAAAACCGGGATTTTCATCCGGTCGCGCAGCTTGCGCTCGATGTAAAAGCATTCCGGCGCCTTGATGTCTTCCAGGTTGATGCCGCCGAAAGTCGGTTCCAGCGAAGCGATGATATCGACCAGCTTGTCCGGATCGAGCTCATTGATTTCTATATCGAAGACGTCGATGCCGGCAAATTTCTTGAACAGCACGCCCTTGCCTTCCATTACCGGTTTCGACGCCAGCGGGCCGATATTGCCCAGGCCGAGCACTGCAGTCCCGTTGGTGATGACCGCCACCAGATTGCCGCGTGCGGTGTATTTGAAGACGCTGGACGGATCGGCGACGATTTCTTCACACGGTGCCGCCACGCCTGGGGAATAGGCCAGTGCCAGATCGCGCTGGTTCGACATCTGCTTGGTCGGGGTGACGCTGATCTTGCCTGGGGTTGGAAATTCATGATATTCAAGTGCTGCCTGGCGCAATTCCTGGCGCCGCTGCTCTTTTTGATCCGATGTCGATTCCATGCTCTACGGCCTCTCTGTTTTTTAAATTTTAAAGCTTACCGAAAGCTTACGATTTTAGCAGAGCAGGCGCGTGGCTTTTATACGTATTTATACTTGCGCCATGACCTTTTAGCATAAGTCAGCTGCGCCAACCGTAGCCTCGCCCCGCATCACCGCAGAAAAAACTATTACAAAAATATTTTGCATCAATTCTAACAATCGGTAATTTTTCCTCCGTTTTCTTATGGGTACTGACTGCGTTATGCAAATCGTTAGCTTGGCCGCAGCGGGGAACTTCATGCTAATTCAGCAATCCAGTGTGAGGCCGATTACCAGCGGCAAACCAAAATGCGCGTTCGCCAGCGCATCGATCGCGCATATCCGTACGCGATTTGCCACCTTGGTGCGCGCGCAGAAAAGCAGGCGGCGCCCGATCGGCTGCATTGCCGCGTCGCGCAGTTTCGGTGCGGCGCCGCAGGCAGCCGGCATTCAGGCACCTTCAAACTTAACAAAGCTTGCTCTGCATAAGTACACTTCTCATGCAAAGCTTCCCAAGCAAATGAAACAAAGAAAAAGGCGACCACTCCGCATGAAAAAAAATGACGCACCAGAAAACATGAACATGAAAGCTGGACCGAAAACACATCTGCCAGCCGGAAACGGTTCCCGGCTGACCCGGTTTGCGGCTACGCTCCTGATCAGCGCCATTGGTCTGTCCGGATGCGGGGGCGGTTCAGGCCAGGATAGCGCCCAAGCCCAGAGCAGGTCAGAGGTCACACTGGCACAAGTACAAACTTCAAGCTCTGCAGCGGTGCTTACGGACGCGGTATTTGCGCCCACCAGCTTTTGGTATTCGGCAATCCCGGTCGATGCACCGCTGCATGCCAACTCAGCCGGTTTCGTCGCCGATTTCCTGCGCCAGAAACAGGCCTATTACGATACGGTCAACATCAACACCCGGGAATACGCGAGCCCGGTCTTTATCGCAGAAGCAAACACGCCGACGACAAAGGTGGCGTATTCGAACTGTCAGCACAAATTTTTTCCTGAAACCGCATTAGAGGCGCAGTGGGCAGCGGTACCGATACCGTCTTACGCGGTGACTGCCAACGGCTCGGACGCGGAGATGACGATTTACCAGCCATCCACCAATACCCTGTGGGAATTTTGGAAAGCTAGCAACGATTACGGGCAGTGGCGGGCGTGCTGGGGCGGCAAGATGGAGAATGTGAACGCCAGCGATGGAATCTGGCCCCATCCATACGGCGCGACCGCGACCGGATTGCCTTTCCTCGGCGGACAGATCACCGCGGAAGAATTGCGCCGTGGCGAGATTCGTCATGCGATCGGCATCTCGCTGGTCGAAACGGAAGCCCGGACCGTGTTCTCATGGCCGGCAAACCGATCCGACGGGCACAACATCGGACATGCCCCGAATCGCATCCCGCAAGGATTGCGCTTTCGCCTCGACCCCGGCATCAATGTTGACGCGCTTGGCATGACCACTGCCGGCAAGATCATTGCAAAAGCGGCGCAGAAATATGGCTTCGTAGTATGGGACCAGGCTGGCGCAATCTCGGTTCGGGCACAGAACCCGAAATCCTACACGGCGCTCGGGCAAATCGACCCGTATATCGCGCTGTTCGGCGGCAAGCCGTCCTACGCGGTCCTGAACGGATTCCCCTGGGAGCGCTTGCAATTCATGCCGATGGATTACGGCAAGCCCTGATAATGAAAAAATAGATGGGGTATATCAAAATAGTTGCATATTCCCGCATATACTATATGAGCTAATAAAAAATACACAATATAGTATATATGCCGCCCAAAAACTGTGGGGTTTGCCTTGTGGGGCGGAATCTCCACTTCATCCCCACTTCATCCCCACTTCATCCCCGCTTCTATTTACCCGCGTTGAGCTTGCCGTTCGGTACAATCGCTGCATGATTTCCGAATTCGAACTGATTTCCCGCTACTTCACCCGCGCCCAACCCGCCGCCCCCCAAGTGGGGCTGGGAATCGGCGACGATTGCGCGCTGCTGATCCCGGCACCCGGCATGGTGCTGGCGATTTCCACCGATATGCTGGTCGAGGGGAGGCACTTCTTTCCCAACGCCGATCCGCATCAGCTTGGCCACAAATGCCTGGCCGTGAACCTGTCCGACCTGGCGGCAATGGGCGCCCGGCCGCTCGGCTTTACGCTGGCGCTATCGCTGCCGCAGGTTAACG
>JBDSCZ010000380.1:0-3340 GCA_039920865.1 Burkholderiaceae bacterium | reverse complement strand
TCTGGCAGCAGTGCTTATCAGCGCCGGCAACGCCATCGTGCGCAAGCTGTTTCAGATTAGTTCCAATGCGCTGCTTGAAGTGCAATGGTATTTATTCTCCGCCGTGTTCCTGCTTGGCGCCGGTTACGCGTTCCTGAAAAACGTCCATGTGCGCATCGATTTCATATCGAATCACTTGTCGGCGCGAACCCGGTCTTGGATCGACATCGGCGGCATCGTGGTATTTCTCATCCCGTTTTGCTGGCTGATGATCCAGCTTTCCTGGCCGCGTTTCGCCAATGCGTGGGTTAGTGGCGAAATGTCGCAGAATTCCGGCGGCCTGATCCGCTGGCCGGTTTTTTCTCTGATCCCGCTGGGCATGACTCTACTGTTGCTGCAAGCGATATCCGAGCTAATCAAACGCTTCGCCTTCCTGCGCGGCCTGATTCCCGACCCTCTCGCCCATAGCGACCCTGAGGCGGAGGAATTGGAGCAACTGGAACTGTTGATTTCCGGGAATCCGCAAGACAAATCGGGGGGCAAATCCTAATGGAATTCATCGCTCAAAATTTCGTACCGCTGATGTTCGTCGGCCTACTGCTATTTCTGCTCACCGGCTTTCCGGTCGCTTTCAGCCTCGCTGCCACCGGCCTGACTTTCGGCTTGCTCGGCATGGAAGTCGATCTGTTTCCGCGCGTGTTGTTCCAGGCCCTGCCGTTACGGGTATTCGGCATCATGCAAAATGACACGCTACTGGCGATCCCGTTCTTTACCTTGATGGGAATTATTCTCCAGCGTAGCGGCATGGCCGAGGATCTGCTGGAAACTGTGGGCCAGGTATTCGGCTCCCTGCGCGGCGGCCTTGCTCTGGCGGTTGTTTTTGTCGGCGCATTGCTGGCGGCCACCACCGGCGTGGTGGCGGCTGCAGTGATCTCGATGGGCTTGATCTCGCTGCCCATCATGCTGCGCTACGGCTACAACCGCAGCGTCGCCACCGGCGTCATCACCGCCTCCGGCACGCTGGCACAGGCCATCCCGCCCTCGCTGGTGCTGATTGTTATGGCCGACCAGTTGGGCCGCTCTGTAGGCGACATGTATTCCGGCGCAATGCTGCCTGCACTATTGCTAGTCGGACTCTACATAGCATTCATCGTCGTGGTCGCCATCTTTCAGCCGAAGTGGGTGCCTGCATTACCGCCGGAGGCACTTATTTACAAGGAAGCGAATGGGTCCACCGGTCATAAATCGCTGCTGGCGATCATGTTGATAGCCGCCGCCGCCGGCTACCTCTGGTCCACCATGCACGACGGCATCATCAGCCCGATGGTAGGTCGCGAAAGCAAGGCGCCCGCCGACGAAATCTTCATCCTGTCGATGACGATAGCCTCTTTCACCGCGCTCGGACTGGCATTAATCAATAGTGCATTGCGCCTCAAGCTGCTATCCAAACTTTCCGAACGGGTCACTTTCGTACTAATCCCGCCACTGGTCCTGATTTTTTTGGTGCTGGGTACCATTTTCCTCGGTGTTGCCACGCCGACCGAAGGCGGCGCGATGGGTGCATTGGGTGCGCTGATCATGGCCGTGGCACGCCGCAAGCTCAGTTTCGACCTGCTCAAGCAGGCGCTGGACAATACGGTGAAGCTATCCTGTTTCGTCATGTTCATCCTGATCGGCTCGACGGTATTCAGTTTCACCTTCAATGCCGCCGACGGCCACATCTGGGTCGAGCACCTATTTAACAAAATGCCGGGCGGACAACTGGGCTTCCTGATTGCGGTCAACTTTCTGGTGTTCGTATTGGGCATGTTCATCGACTTCTTCGAGATCGCCTTCATCGTGATCCCGATCCTGGCGCCAGTAGCCGACAAGATGGGAATCGACTTGATCTGGTTCGGCGTCATCATCGCCTTCAATCTGCAAACCTCGTTCCTGACACCGCCGTTCGGCTTCGCATTGTTCTATCTGCGCAGCGTGGCAGCGAGAGCCGACTATACTGACAGGATCACCAACCAGCGCATTCCTGCCGTCACGACGACACAGATTTACAAGGGCTCGATCGCTTTCATCTGCCTGCAATTGATAATGCTCGGCTTGATCATTGCTTTCCCGAATTTGGTTCTTGGCAATCTGGATAAAGCGCCGGTAGTGGACCTGGACACCATTAAACTGGAAGCCGAAACCGGTGGCTATGGAAAGAGTGGACAAGATCCGATGAGAGGATTTGATATGCCAGAGGCAGCAGAGCCGGTACCGCAAACCGGTGACAGCGCCGAGCCAGAAGATCCAATGGAAGCGATGCAACGCTCGCTGGAACAGGACGCCAAGAAAAAATAGCCTGGCGAAACGCCGATTGGGGTGCCGGATTGGTCGTACACCATCAAAAAGAGCTGCAACCCATCCATGAGTTGCGGCTCTTTTATTTTTCAGACGGCGGGCATGTGGAAAGTTTAGGCAGGGAATGCAATTCGGAATGCAGAGTGCAAACTGCTTGAGCTAGCAAGAGGGAAGTATTCAGTACTGCGACAGCCGGTGCAGACGGAAAAAATCCCGCAGAGCCTGTGCCGTGCGGGATTTCTGTCGGACTACTTGCGAAAGTCGCTTACAGTTTTTGCGCCTGCATGAAGTCGTCGAAGCCGGCTTCAGTAAAGCGGAACCACAGGTTTTGGTCTGCACGGAACTTGGCGTAATCGGTGTACACCTTTTTCCATTTCGGGTTCTTGGCGGACAATTCGCTGTAGAGTGCCATCGACTCCTTGAAGGCCGCGTCCATGATTGCTTTCGGGAAACGATGCAGCTTGGCGCCGGCGGCGACCAGTTGCTTCAGTGCAGCCGGATTGCGCGCATCATACATCGCCTGCATTGTCACGTGCGCCTGCGAGGCAGCAGCCTCGACAATCGCCTTGTTCTCGGACGACAATGCGTCATATGCCTTCTGGTTAATATACAGCTCCAGTTCCGGACCGCCTTCCCACCAGCCTGGGTAGTAGTAATGCGGCGCCACTTTTTGGAAGCCCAGCTTCAGATCGTCGTACGGTCCGATCCATTCTGCCGCGTCGATGGTGCCCTTCTCCAGAGCCTGGTAGATTTCACCGCCCGGAATGTTTTGCGGTACGGCGCCCAAACGCTCAAGCACCTTGCCGCCGAAGCCGCCGATGCGGATCTTCATGCCCTTGATATCTGCCAAGGTATTAATTTCTTTGCGATACCAGCCGCCCATTTGCGCGCCGGTGTTGCCCATCGGAAAATTGACAATGTTGTAGCTCTTGTAGAACTCCCGCATCAGCTTCATGCCGTTGCCTTCATACATCCAGGCGGTCATCTGGCGCGAATTCAGGCCAAAAGGAATAGCGCAGTTCAA
>JBDSCZ010000379.1:0-3090 GCA_039920865.1 Burkholderiaceae bacterium | reverse complement strand
AAAGCTCGAATTGTTCCAAGGCCCAGCAAAGTCTGGTAAAAAAAGAAACCTGGGAATAAAAGAAAAAAAGCGAGCTGTATCGTCGCAATTTTAACCTTGCTGAGGGATGAAATTTGGCCTGAATAGGTCATTGATGTCATTGTCGGTTGCATGATGTCGTTTCCATGGCCCAGCGCAGTGCTGGATTGAGACTCAAGATCAAAATTACCCAAATTTAAGCGATTGCTTGCTGATGACGCTATCGTTGGCCTGACATTTCTGTATCAGGCTGGAACCTGAGCGTTGATAATGTCGCGGCACAATTCTTTGGCAGCGCGATGTTCAAAATACGAGTTGTGCCACAACAAAGTGAAATCACCATCAAACTGATGACAAATGCGCTTGTACCGGTAGATTAGTTCACGCGCCTCATTGCCGTAACCCAAGTTCATCCCTATATCCTGCATCCCAATGACCGCCGATTCCATCACCACAAGTGGGCGTTGCAATAGATTTAGTGGCCTCCGGTTAATCAGGTCATACATGCGATATTCCCGACAGGTGCCACAGCGGAATCCGGCGCGGTCTACATAGGACATCGTTGAGTCGTAAATCAATCCATTGGCTTCCCATAGTTGCGCGGTGGTTGGTGTCTCCCAGCGCAAGTAGTGCTGACGTCCACCTAGCGCATCTTGTCCGATGTCTTCTTCTTCCATAATGTGGCGCAATTTGGATACGGACTGCGCGAATTTGACCGGGTTCTTGTAGGTATCGTAACCAGGATGAATGCCGATTTCATGGCCGCGGGCATGGACGCTGCGCATGATGGCCCGCATGCGAGGCTCGTCGATACTAATCGAGGTGTCCATCTTTTTGTCCGTTTGGGCACAGATAAAGTAGAACGCTACCCGATTGCCTGCCTTTTCATTTTCATCCATGATCCAATCGATCGCCGACCGGTAGGGATCGAAGGAATAATCTCCTTGCTTCACGGCTAAGTAATCTTTGACTGTCATCGAAAGTCGATTCAGCGACTTGTCGCGCCAAGTGCGTCCGAGAATTCTCTTTCCCATTCGATATAGCGACGCGCAGGCTGGGTCGAACGGCGAGTCGACATCGCAGCTGATCAGGGTGCGCGCACGATGCTGCTTGCGCTCCATGTTTGGCCATAGCCTCCTCATCGCGGACCACAGAATTTCGATGTATTCATCTATGATCGGTCGGTCGATGAATCCGGCTCTGACTACCAAGGATTCCTTGGCGGGAAAACGTCCATGTTCGTCGCGCACCAAACTGACGGCCTCTTCGTAGCGGGACAGCATGAAAAATGCTGAGCCAAAAACATCGATCGCTAGAAAGATGTAATCGTCGGTGACCGTTGATGGCCGGTCAGTGCTTCCGTAAATCACAGGTATGGTGGACTCTACCAATTTCGGATTCAAGCCGATGTTGCGGCTGTCCCAGGTTACAAGAGGCAGCGTCGGCATTGAAGATTGTTGAAGCCAACTGTCTGGGGTCAGTGCAAACAGAATACTGGGCAGTTCGATCTGGCGTTGATTCAGACAGAGATGAAAATTATTGTCCGTTGCCGGCTCCAAAGCGTAACTGAGACCAAGATAGTCAGTAAAAATGACAGAACAGATCCAGTCCAATGCGGCTGATGTTTCGGGTACCAGGATTCGAAGCGTTGCCATGTTTGAATTCCTAACCGAGAAAGCTATTACTTCAACAGTGATAAAGAAAGAGTCAATGTGCCACTTGTAATTGCAATCACACCGGACCCAAATTGCATTGAGAGAATCGATACGATAAAAATAGATAGATTACATAAAGCAACGAATATCCGACGGCATAGAGCTTAAGACTCTCTTCGACGGTCAAAGGCAGCAAAAAAACCGTAATTGTCATCAGGAATAACGCGATTTGCCAGGCAAGTTCGACTTTCTGTTTACCCACTACATAGAAAACGTAACTTAACGGACTGGCGATGAAACTAATAAAATATAGCGGTGCCAGGATTCGGGCGTAGGCACCCGCGGGTCGCCATGATTCGCCGAATACTAGTGCAAACAAATCTTCGGAAAAAATGAACATTAATAATGTCGGCCCAGCACCTAACATAAAGAGCATCTTGAAGGTGTGAATATAGGTGTCCTGACAGTTGCCTAATGTCTGAAAGTCCTCGACTGATTGCCGTTTGAATACTTCCAGCACAGAGGCTGCCAGAAGTGATATCGGTGCGGCCATCACCCGTTGTGTCAGTGCAAAAAGACCCGCGGCAAGCAAGCCATGATTTATTCCGATCAGGAATAACGGCAACTTTCCGGCAATGACATTCAGCAAATCGGCGGGAAGTGCAAAACGCCAGAAGGCTTCGTGCTTTTTCAGATAGTTGAGCTGAGGACGAGACGGCTTGATCGAAAAATTCGGGCCAGGCGGTGCCATCAGTAAAACGGATGCAACGAGCCCGATGACGAGTCCGATAATATGCCCAGCCATCAATGCAATCCCTCCGATGCCGGCATAAAGTAACCCAACTTGTGTCAGTGCAATGGTGCCGGCGCCCCACACTTTGGCGCGTGCGGCTTTGCCAAACGCATGATAGGAGGTTGCAAACGCGATAATTGTCTGCGTATAAGCGGTCATCCACATGCCGACCCCAAGCGTCATCAATCCGAACCAAGGCATCTTGAGTGCTTCAGGAAAACCCAAAGTACGGGCACCAAAGGCACACAGTGTGATCGTCATTGCCACTATCGTTGCCGAATAAGCGATCACGCTGAAGCAGGTCTGCTGTTCATCAGAATCATGGTCGAGAATCATCGCAGTTTCGAGCCGAAGCGTAGCAACCACCGCTGCAATTTGTATTACACCGAGCCATATACTGAAGACGCCCAAATCTTCTGGTACGCATAAACGTGTAATCAGAGGCGCGACCAGCAATGGCAATGCCTGTGCTGCGACCGAGCCAGTCATGACCGTAATGACATGACTCCAAAAATTTGTGGAAGAGGATTTGGATTTCATATCGGTGTGCGGCTTAATTTGCAATGAAAATTGCCGGGCCAGGCGACAGGAACCGTGGTGTATTCATGGTTTTTGATGTTTTTT
>JBDSCZ010000378.1:0-17315 GCA_039920865.1 Burkholderiaceae bacterium | reverse complement strand
GCAAGCATGGCGAGGTGGCAAATCCGCAGCAGCGGTTGTTCATCAATCAGGCGGTATGCGATGGCTGTGGCGATTGCGGGGTGCAATCAAACTGTCTGTCGGTGGTGCCGGTGGAGACCGCGTTCGGCCGCAAGCGCATGATCAATCAATCGAACTGCAACATGGATTATTCCTGCGCCAAGGGTTTCTGCCCGAGCTTCGTGCTGGTCAAGGGTGGCGCGCTGCGCCAGCGCGTCGGCGTGCTACGTGAAGTTGGCGGCGGCGCTGCGCTGGCGGCGCAGCTCGACCAGTTGCCCTTGCCGGCGCCGCATGCATGGAGTGGTCCGTATGACTTGATGGTCACCGGCGTCGGCGGCACCGGTATCGTCACGGTTGGGGCGCTGCTGGCGATGGCCGCGCATCTCGAGTGCAGGTATTCAAGCGTGCTCGACTTCATGGGTTTTTCGCAAAAGGGCGGCGCGGTGCTGTCGTTCGTGCGCTTCGCAGACCAGCGCGAGCATCTGAACCAGGTGCGCATCGATACCCAGCAAGCCGATGCCTTGCTCGCGTGCGACCTGGTGGTCGGCGCATCGGACGACGCATTGCAGACGGTGCGGCACGGCCGCACCCGCATCGTCGCCAATGTCCATGAAACTCCGATACCGGCATTCCTGAGCAACCCGGATGCCGACCTGCAGGTGCAGGCATTGCTCGAAAAAATGCATGATGCGGCGGGAGCAGACCTGGTCGAGACTTTTGACGCGCAGGCCCTGGCCGAGCATTTCCTGGGCGATACCATCGGTGCGAATATTCTCGCGCTGGGCTATGCATGGCAGCGCGGCCTGATTCCGATCGGACTGCCCGCCATGCTGCGCGCGATCGAATTGAATGGCGTGGCGGTGCAGATGAATCAGATGGCCTTCAATCTGGGCCGGCTGGCCGCCGGCAATCCGCCGGCCCTGCAAGCGCTGCTGCCGGGCGCCGTTGTGCCGGCCGCAAGCGCTGGAAGTCCCCTGTGCACGCTGGACGAATTGATCGCGCAGCGCATCGAACACCTGCGTGCCTATCAGGATGACGCGTATGCGCAGCGCTATCGGACGCTGGTCGAGCGGGTGCGCGAGCGCGAGCGCTCGCTGACTGGGACCGAGGCCAGAACCCGGCTCCTGCTGACCGAGAGTGTGGCGCTCCATTTCGCCCGGCTGATGGCTTACAAGGATGAATATGAAGTCGCTCGCCTGTATACGGACGGCGCGTTTCAGAAGCAGCTTGCGGCCCAGTTCGAAGGCGACTACACGCTCGAATTCCTGCTGGCGCCGCCCGTGCTGTCACGCGTTTCCGGCGCCGCCGCCGGCGTCGCGCCGCGCAAGATGCGCAGCGGCGGATGGACGATGACTGCGTTGCGCATGTTGGCAAAAGGCAGAAAATTGCGTGGCACCCGGCTCGATGTATTCGCCAACACAGAGGAACGGCGCATCGAGCGTGAGTTGATCGAGAACTACGAGTGCCGCATGCTGGAACTGCTGCCGCAGCTAACGCCCGGCAATCTGGGGTGCGCCATCGAACTGGCCGACAATGCGCATCGGATCAGGGGCTTCGGGCATGTGAAGCGTGTCAATATCGGATTGGCGCGCGAGCGCGAAACGGAACTGCTGCATCGCTTCGATCCGATCCGTTATCCGCAGCCGCAAGCCAGTCGTGAAGCTGCCCGGGGAAAATTCAGGAGCATTCCGATTGCCAGCATCGACGGCTGAGAATCCCTCCGGCCAGCAGCTGCTGCGCGGTTGCCGCAGACTACCGGCGGGGTTTACGAAAGGCCGCCAAAACGCCGGTAAAAATCCGGTGCTGCCGGCGCGACGGCTTCATCTTCGCGGCGCAGCGTCGTCATCAGGTAGTGTTCGGCGCTGGCATAGGTGCGCTGGTAGATTTGCTGGCAAAGCTCGTAGGCAGCGATGCCAGGCCAGTCTTTTGGCAGCAATTCGATCGGCAGCAGCGGATCGTGCAACTGGACGCGCCGGAACGCATGCATCAGCAGCGTCCTGATCACGAACGATTGTTCCGGCTTGGTGGCATCGTCAAGGTGCTTCAGTAGCGATCCAAACTGCTCGATAAAGTGCTGGTAGCCTTGCAGCACCGGCTTCAGTTCCCATCCATGCTCGACCAGGTCGCGCAATGGCCGGCTGCTGACCCGGCTCAATTCCACGGCCTGGCAAACGAACAACTTGTCGCGCACCCCGACCCGCCCGAGGATTTCTTCCAGCACAACGATATCGTCGCCCGGATGGCCGAACACGCCGGGTGCAATCATGCTGAAGCCTTCCCATAAGAGTTCCTTGCGCAGTGCGCCGCGCTCGGTTGCGCTGATGGTGCCGGGCGGCGCAAACAGGATGATCCAGTTGCCCTGCCAGGTCAGGTTGGGCGGCGCGTAAATGCGCCGGTAGGCCAGTTCAAAGCGGCGTAGTCCGGTGCCGGTCAGCATATACAGGCTGCGCCGACCCTCGCGCCGGGCTTCCAGCCAGCCTTCTTCGGCCAGTCTGAATATGCTGGTGCGCACCAGGCGGTCGCTGATCCCGAACGGGGTCATCAATTCGATCAGGCTGCCGAGCCAGGCGGCGCCGCCATGCGGCGCAATGGAGTCGCCAAAGACGGTCATCACGACCGATTTTGAACGCGGGGGATCGGTTGCCAGAACGCGCTGGATCCATTTATCGATGTTTGGATTTTTCATTGGTGGGCTGGTGACAAGCGGCGCCATCGGCACGACAGCGCACGCTAAAGAGCGGAATGATACATGTGGCATGGCTGGACGCTCCGCCCGCTGTGTCTGGCGCATCGTTATGAGCAGGGAAGAGCACCTGACACTGTCGTCCTTGAGCCGGAAAACTGCGCCTGAGAGAATCGTGGCACGGCACTATACCTAATGCTGTATTTTTTAAACACCAATTAATATATGCGGAATATCTGGTGTTTTTAATGATACCCAGCACTTTATTCTGATTCATGCGAGCGGGAAATAAATGCCAGGCAGCACGCCGACGATTGGGTGTTCAAGCTCCGGGGTAGCCTGTCATGACGCATTTCCTCATCGAACGTCCTGGTCGCTGCTGCTACAGCTCGACGCGGTGCCATCGACAAGCCGCGTACCGCCCGCAGCTGACTGACCGTGCGCGACCGGTATTGCGCTGCCGCTTCAACCGCCGCCGGGAGTGTCTCTCAATCAATTTTCTGGAACCGGCGATTTTCATGGTGCCGGTGCCAATCCAGACATCAACGCAGCGCTGGCCGTTGTCGCGTTCGTGGCCGGCCGCCGGCTCGTGGTGCTCCGGCCGCAACAGCAGCGAATGAAAATATTGCACTATTCTGCATTTAAATTGGTGGACATGAAATTAAATGCTGGTGTTTCGACTTATAACAGCCTACGATATGAATAATAATTCATGTTTTGCATTCGGCGATGCGCGGAGGTGCCAGCACTGCCGTTGCGCTCAATCTGCCACTCAATTTGTCAAATGGCAGGCCAAGAGAGCAAAGATGACTTAGCAAGACATTCTGTTCGAGCGCCCGGATCAGGGGTGCAGTGATCGACGCTGGCGCGCTGCCGGCAGCATCAGAGGGGTAGGCAGGAAGACGCTTTTCAAGCCGGATTTGGAACAGCATGCACTCGTTGGACGGGCGGCAGTGTCAGGCCGCACATCCAATGGATCGAAAATAATGAAACAAGGAGACTTTATGCCGCAGAGCACAACCAATAATCTCGAGCCGATTGAGAAAGCCAGCAAGGATGAGTTGCAAGCGTTGCAACTGCAGCGCATGCAATGGACGTTGCAACATGCGTACGACAAGGTGCCGCATTATCGCGCTGCATTCGATGCAGCAGGCGTGCATCCACGCGACCTGAAGACACTGGCCGACATCGCCAAATTCCCGTTCACCGGCAAGAAAGATCTGCGCGCCAACTATCCGTTCGGCATGTTCGCGGTGCCGCGCGAGCAGGTGGTGCGGATCCATGCGTCGAGCGGAACTACCGGCCAGCCGACCGTAGTCGGCTACACCAGGAACGATATTGACACCTGGGCCACGGTGGTGGCGCGCTCGATTCGCGCTGCCGGCGGCCGTGCCGGCGACCTGATTCATATCGCGTACGGCTACGGCCTGTTTACCGGCGGCCTGGGCGCCCATTACGGCGCTGAAAAACTGGGCTGCACGGTGATCCCGATGTCGGGCGGGCAGACTGAAAAGCAGGTGCAGCTGATTAATGACTTCAAGCCGTCGATCATCATGGTGACGCCGTCGTACATGCTCAACATCATCGAAGAATTTTCACGTCAGGGGCTCGATGCTGCCGCCAGCTCGCTGAAAATCGGTATTTTCGGCGCCGAGCCATGGACCAATGGGATGCGAGCAGAAATCGAGGTGCGCGCCCGCATCGATGCGGTTGATCTGTACGGCTTGTCGGAAGTGATGGGGCCGGGAGTGGCGGCCGAGTGCATCGAAAGCAAGGATGGCCCGGTGATCTGGGAAGACCATTTTTACCCGGAGATCATCGACCCCGATACCGGCGAAGTGCTGCCGGACGGCGCCGAAGGCGAGCTGGTGTTTACCTCGCTGACCAAGGAGGCACTGCCGATCATCCGCTACCGCACGCGTGACCTGACCCGATTGCTGCCGCCAACCTCGCGTTCGATGCGCCGCATCGGCAAGATCACCGGCCGCTCCGACGACATGCTGATCATCCGCGGCGTCAACGTGTTCCCGTCGCAGATCGAGGAACTGATTCTCAAGCAGCCGCAGCTCGCGCCGCAGTACCAACTGCTGGTATCGCGCGAAAGCCATCTGGACAAGCTCGACGTGGTCGTCGAACTGCGCGCTGAATTGAGCGGCAGGCTGTCCGAACTGGAAATGGATGCCATTGGTGCCGTGTTGCAGCACCATATCAAGGCATCGATCGGCGTCACCACCAAGGTGCGCATCCTCGACGCCAACAGTATCGAGCGTTCCGCAGTCGGCAAGGCCAGGCGGGTTATCGACAAGCGCCCGAAGATTGTCGATCAGGTGGCGGCGGGCGTGATGTGACGCTGCGCCAGGCGGTCTGAAACTGTCTGCTTATATATACGGCAGCGCGGCAGGCAGATGGCATGCCATCTGAAACCTCTGCGTCACCTCCAGCCCACTCCCCCACTGGAGCGGGGGACAACAGCGCAATGCAGTCGAAACTGCATTGCGCCGATCAACCAGGACCGGGATTGAACCATGAATGATGCCTTTATCTGCGATGCAATCCGTACTCCGTTCGGACGCTATGGCGGCGCGCTGGCCGCGGTCCGGACTGACGACCTCGGTGCGATCCCGATTCGGGCGCTGATCGAGCGCCATCCAGGCGTCGATTGGGCGGCTGTCGATGACGTGATTTACGGTTGCGCGAACCAGGCCGGCGAGGACAACCGTAACGTTGGCCGCATGGCGGCGCTGTTGGCCGGGCTGCCGATCACGGTGCCGGCGAATACCGTCAACCGCTTGTGCGGCTCCAGCCTGGATGCGATCGGCATCGGCGCACGCGGCATCCGGGCCGGTGAAGTGGGCCTGATCATCGCCGGTGGCGTCGAAAGCATGACCCGCGCCCCGTTCGTGATGGGCAAGGCCAATGCAGCGTTTTCGCGCAGCGCCAAAATTGAGGACAGCACCATCGGCTGGCGCTTCGTGAATGCGCTGATGAAACAGAAATACGGGATCGACTCGATGCCGGAGACCGCAGAGAACGTCGCGCAGCAATTTCATGTCAGCCGCGCCGACCAGGATGCGTTGGCACTGCGCAGCCAGCAGCGCTGGGCCAGCGCGCATGCGGCCGGCTACTTCAAGGATGAAATCGTGCCGGTTATGCTGCCGCAAAAGAACGGCGAGCCGAAGCTGTTCGCGACCGATGAGCATCCGCGGCCCGAGATGACGCTGGAGCTGCTGGCGCGGCTGAAAGGCGTGGTGCGGCCGGACGGCAGTGTCACCGCCGGCAATGCGTCGGGCGTAAATGATGGCGCCTGCGCGGTGTTGCTGGCATCCGGCGCGGCGGCGGCCAAGTACGGCTTGCAGCCGCGCGCCCGGGTGCTGGGCATGGCCGCTGTCGGGGTGGAGCCGCGCATCATGGGGTTCGGGCCATCGCCGGCAACCAAAAAGGTACTGGTGCAAACCGGGCTGAAGCTCGGCCAGATGGATGTAATCGAATTGAACGAGGCGTTTGCAGCGCAGGCGTTGGCGGTCACGCGCGACCTCGGTCTGGCGGACGATGCGCAGCATGTCAATCCGAACGGTGGCGCGATCGCGATTGGCCATCCGCTGGGCGCTTCCGGCGCGCGGCTGGTGATCGCGGCGCTCAACCAGTTGGAACGTATGCAGGGCCGTTATGCGTTGTGCACGATGTGCATCGGTGTCGGGCAGGGCATCGCGCTCATCATCGAGCGCGTTTGATTTAGTGTGGAGGTCGCGCAGCGACTCACTTCACTTCCCTTGCCCGCAGGCGGGAGAGGGGCCGGGGGAGAGGGCGATCATGTCGCTTTCTTACTATTTGTCGGGTGCTTTTGCTTTTATTTTGTAGTTGCAGCGAAGTCGTGGTTCCACCTGCACCGGAGAGTGCGTGGATTTTTTAATCAATTGATGGAGTAGACAATGAATAAATTATTATCAGGAAAAATTGCCGCAGCTGCCGTTCTTGCTCTTAGTACTTTCGGCGCATTCGCTGCGGACCCGATCAAGATCGGATCCGTACTTTCCGTTACCGGTCCGGCCGCCTTCCTTGGCGACCCGGAGCTGAAAACCTTGCAGATGTACGTCGAGGAACTCAACAAGAATGGTGGCGTGCTCGGTCGCCAGCTGCAACTGGTGCACTACGATGATGGCAGCAATGCGGGCAGTGCCAACGGCTTTGCCAAGCGTCTGATTGACGATGACAAGGTGGACGTTATTGTCGGCGGCACGACCACGGGTTCGACCATGGCGATGGTGCCGGTGGTTGAAAATGCTGGCGTGCCTTTCATCTCGCTCGCTGGCGCTGTAGTGATCATCGACCCGGTCAAGAAATGGGTGTTCAAGACGCCGCACACCGACCGCATGGCGGCGGAAAAGGTGTTCGAAGACATGAAGAAACGCGGCATCAGCAAGGTGGCGCTGTTCGCCGAAACCAGTGGTTTCGGACAGTCCGGAAAAAAGGAAGCTGCGGGCGTTGCCGCCAAGTACGGCGTCAATCTGGTCGCGTATGAATCCTACGGCCCGAAAGATACCGACATGAGTCCGCAACTGACCAAGATCAAAAACACCGCCGGCGTGCAGGCGGTGTTTGTCATCGGTCTGGGACAGGGACCGGCAATCGTCACCAAGAACTACAAGCAACTCGGCATCAACCTGCCGCTTTACCACGCCCACGGCGTCGCCTCCGAAGAGTTCATCAAGATCGCCGGTCCGGCTGCCGAAGGCGTGCGCCTGCCTGCCGCTGCATTGCTGGTGGCCGACAAGCTGGCTGCCAACGACCCGCAGAAATCTGTCGCCATGGCCTACTCCAAGGGTTACAAGAATGCCTACAAACAGGATGTGTCGGCCTTCGGCGGCCACGCGTATGACGGCCTGATGATTGCAGTCGACGCCATCAAGCGTGCCGGCAGTACCGACAAGGCCAAAGTGCGCGATGCCATCGAAGCCACCAAGGGCTATGTCGGCACTGGCGGTGTGGTGAACATGTCGGCCACCGACCACATGGGTCTGGGCCTGTCCGCATTTCGCATGCTGGAGGTCAAAAACGACAAGTGGAATTTTCTCCAGTAACTTCCAGAACAGCGTTCGGCGGCCTGCTTTGATTGTGCCAACTCCGGCCTGGTTTCCCAGCTTAATGGGCGCCATGCCGGCAACTGGCACAATCCGGCTGGCCGGATGAAGGCGGCGCTCGATGTCCGCGTCACGACAGTAGGGAAACCCCATGATTTCAGAGTTGATCCAGTTTATTTTTTCCGGCATTACGACCGGTTCGATCTATGCGCTTACGGCGCTCGGTTTCACCCTTATTTACAACGCCAGCGGCGTGATCAACTTTGCCCAGGGCGAATTCATCATGCTGGGTGGCATGTCGGCGGTGTTCCTGGCCGGCGCCGGCCTGCCGCTGCCGTTTGCGATCATTCTGGCGGTTGGCATCACCGGACTGGCAGGAATGCTGCTGGAAAAATTTGCGATTGAGTCGGCCAAAAACGCCGAAGTGGTTGCCTTAATCATTATCACGATCGGTGCTTCGCTGACGATTCGCGGCTTGGTCCAGGTCTTTCTCGGTAAGGGCACCCACGCGTTGCCGTCGTTTTCCGACAACACGCCGATCGTGTTTTTCGGCGCCAGACTAATGCCGCAAAGCCTGTGGGTGATCGGTGTGATGCTGCTGATTGTGGTCTTGCTGAGCTGGTTTTTCGGACGTACGCTGCTTGGCAAGGCGATGCTGGCAACCTCGCACAACAAGCTGGCGGCGCAACTGGTAGGCGTCAACACCCGCATGATTCTGCTGCTGTCGTTTGGCATGTCGGCGGTATTGGGCGCGGTTGGCGGCATCATCATCGCGCCGATCACCTACACCTCGTATGACGTCGGCATCATGCTCGGTCTGAAAGGCTTCGTGGCAGCGGTGCTGGGCGGACTGGGCGGCGGCGCCGGAGCAATTGTCGGCGGCCTGATCCTGGGCATTGCCGAGGCGATGACGGCAGGCTATGTGTCGTCCGCCTACAAGGATGCGGTGCCGTTCGTGTTGATCCTGCTGATCTTATTCTTCAAACCTAGCGGCCTGTTCGGTTCCAAGGCCTCGGAGCGCGTATGAAAATCCTTCACTCCCGTTATGCCGGCCTGTCGATCCTGGTCGCCTTGCTCGCGATCCTGCCTTTGCTGACAGGCAGCGCGTTTTACCTCGATGTCGCAATCCGTATCGCGCTCAGCGCGATGGTCGTAATCGGCCTGAACCTGCTGCTCGGGTATACCGGGCAGATCAGCCTCGGGCATGCCGGTTTTTTCGGTATCGGCGCCTATGCGTCGGCCATCCTGACCAGTCACTTCGACTGGCCTCCGCTGCTGGCGCTGCTGGCCGGCGCGCTGGCGGTCGGATTGCTGGCGCTGCTGGTGGCGCGGCCGATTCTGAAGCTGAAAGGGCACTACCTGGCGATGGCGACCCTCGGGCTCGGGATTATCATTTCGATCGTGATCACCAACGAGGCTGCGTACACCGGCGGCCCGGATGGCATGCCGGTGCCGCCATTTTCGCTGTTCGGAGCGGCAATCGCTGGAGAACTGCAGTGGTACGCAGTGGTTGCCACGCTGCTGGTGCTGGTGGCCTGGGGTGCGCTGAACCTGATCGATTCGCCGGCTGGGCGGGCGTTGCAGGCGATTCATGGTTCCGAAACCGCGGCGCGCGTGGCCGGTATCGATACCACCCGCTGCAAGGTGCGCGTGTTCGTGCTGTCGGCAGTGATAGCCAGCATCGCCGGCAGTCTGAGTGCGCATTATGTCGGCTTTGTGACGCCGGGTTTGGCCGGCTTCTTCCATT
Organism: Burkholderiaceae bacterium; assembly: GCA_039920865.1. GTDB lineage: Bacteria > Pseudomonadota > Gammaproteobacteria > Burkholderiales > Burkholderiaceae_D > AVCC01. The sequence goes on along the minus strand of JBDSCZ010000378.1, from coordinate 7,789 downwards.
CGATCGAACTGGTGACGATGGTAGTGATGGGCGGCATGGCCTCGGTGTTCGGCTCGATTATCGGCGCCGCCATACTGACGTTGCTGCCGCAACTGCTGACAAGCTTCGAGGGCTGGGAAACCGTGATGCTCGGCCTGATCCTGATGCTGACGATGATCTTTTTGCCGAAGGGCCTGGTGCCGACGTTGCGCCTGCGTTTTAGTACGGAGGGTCGTTGAGCATGCTTACCATCAACAACCTGTCAAAGACCTTCGGTGGTGTCAAAGCAGTGCAGGATATCAGCTTCAACGTCGAGGCCGGTGCCATCCATTCGGTGATCGGACCCAACGGCGCCGGCAAGACCACGCTGTTCAACCTGATCACCGGCGTGTATGCACCCTGTAGTGGCGAAATCATCTTCTGCGGTGAAAATGTCGCCGGAAAATCACCCGATGCGCTGGCACGGCGCGGCATGAGCCGCACTTTCCAGAACCTGCAGATTTGCATGAACATGAGCGCGATCGAGAATGTGATGGTCGGCGCCCACCTGCAACTGAACCAGAGTCTGTTCCACTGCTTGCTGCGCCTGCCCGCGATGCGCCAGGCTGACCGCGCCTGCCGCGAACAGGCAGCAGCGCTGATGGAGTTTGTCGGCGTTGGAAAATACGTGAAGTCGCATGCCGGCAATATGTCATATGGTGCGCTGAAACGGCTGGAAATCGCGCGGGCGCTGGCGGCCAAACCCAAAATCCTGCTGCTCGACGAACCGGCCGCCGGGCTGAATCATACCGAGACTGCCGAAATCGATGCACTGATCACGAAGGTCGCGCAATCCGGCGTGACCGTGGTGCTAGTCGAGCACGACATGAAGATGGTGATGAACTTGTCGGACCATATTCTGGTTCTCGATTATGGCAAGAAGCTGGCCGAAGGCACTGCCACCGAAGTCCGGGCCAACCCGGATGTAATCGCCGCCTATCTGGGCGCACCGGCTTGAGGAGGCCATTCAATGGAAAACATGACAATCAATCGTAGCGGACCGAACGGACTGTGGCTGCCTGGAGGTCCGGGGCCGGGCCGGGCTGACAGCGCAGCGTCCGTGATACCCACCCCCCCTTGCATTCTCGACATCCGTGGCCTGACCAGCCACTATGGCCGGATTCAGGCGCTGCACGGGATCGACCTTCAGGTTGGTCAGGGACAACTGGTGGCGCTGGTCGGTGCCAATGGCGCCGGCAAGACCACCTTGCTGCGCGCCATTTCCGGGGTGCAACCAGTCAGCGGCGGGCAGATCTGTTTTCGCGGCGCCGATATCTCCCGTACCAGCCCGGACAAGCGGGTGCGCAGCGGCATCTGCCAAGTGCCGGAAGGGCGCCAAGTGTTCGGCCCGATGTCGGTCGAGGACAATCTGCGGCTAGGCGCATTTACCCGCCCGCGCAACAGCGTGGCCGAGGATATTGAAAGGATGTACGCGCTGTTCCCGGCCTTGAAGATCAAGCGCCAGCTGCAGGCCGGAATTCTGTCCGGTGGCCAGCAGCAAATGCTGGCGATGGCGCGCGCACTGATGGGACGGCCGACTCTGCTGCTGCTCGATGAGCCGAGCATGGGGCTGGCACCGTTGCTGGTGGCGGAAATTTTCCGGATTATCGAAAACCTGAAGCAACAGGGCATCACGATTTTTCTGGTGGAGCAGAACGCCCATGCGGCGCTGTCAATTGCCGATGTCGGCTATGTGATTGAAACCGGAAACATTTTATTGTCCGGCAGCGGTCCTGAACTGCTTGATAACGAGCAGGTCAAGAGCGCTTACCTGGGCATGTGATGGTTCCGATGCAGCAAAATCATGCCGGCCAATTTGCCGGCATTCTGCTCGCCGCCGGAAGAGGTTTGCGCTTCGATCCGAGCGGCGCGCAAAACAAGCTGATGCAGCCATTGGCCAACGGGGAAAGCGTTGCGGTCGCCGCTGCCAGGAATCTTTTGGCAGCATTGCCGATGGTGCTGGCGGTGGTGCGACCTGGTGCGGATGCGCTCGCGGCGCAACTGCGGGCAATCGGCTGCGAAGTGATTGAATGCCCGAGCGCCGATAAAGGCATGGGCGCGTCGCTGGTGCATGCGCTATCGCACACGCGCACAGCGGCAGGATGGATCATCGCGCTGGCGGACATGCCGTATGTGCAACCGTCAACCTGCATCGCGCTGATCGATGCGATCAGGCGCGGTGAGGATATCGCGGTGCCGACTTGTGGCGGACGGCGCGGCAACCCGGTTGCCTTCGGCCGCACGCATTTGCCGGAACTGCTGCGCCTCGGCGGCGATCAAGGCGCGCGCAGCCTGCTGACAGCATATCCGGTCACGGAAATCGCGGTGGACGATGCCGGCATCGGTCGCGATATCGATACCGCGACCGATCTTGGGGCGCTGCGTTGAGTCGCCTGTGCCTGGTCTGCGGCTGATGCATTGCACCAGTCGCCGATGCTGGCACTCGCAAGCCATTTTCTGAATTAAAATATACAGCGTGTTGTATTTTTTTAGTGGCAAAAGAATATGGCGAAAAGCGGGGTATTTTTAATGATACTCCGCACTTTATTAATATTTCTGCTATTCGGAAGACGCTGAAAATAGCAGCAGCCGTGTCGTTTTGGCACATGCCGGACGACACGGTCGCTGAATAGTCACCCGCTCGGCAGCTATCCAGCCACGCTCAACGGATGGTCAGGCCGCCATCGACGCCAAGAATTTGCCCTGTCACATAGCTGGCCCAATCGGAGGCCAGGAATACGAATGCCGGCGCGACTTCATCCGGCTCGGCCCAGCGTCCGAGCGGCAGGCGCGCCAGGTAGTTGTCCTTGAAGCGCTCGTCGGTGCGGATTACTTCGGTCATCGGCGTCGCCGCGCCGGGTGCGATCGCATTGACGGTAATGTTGTATTTCCCCAGTTCCTTGGCGGCCGACATGGTGATGCCGACGATCCCTGCCTTGGCCGCACTGTAGTTGATCTGGCCGATGGTGCCGAGCACGCCGGCGGTGGAGGTGACGTTGATGATGCGTCCATAGCCGCGTTCGATCATGCCGTTGACCACTGCCTGCAGGCAGTTGAAGCTGCCCTTCAGGTGGACACCCAGCACCGCATCCCACTGCTCTTCACTCATCTTGTGCAGCATCGCCGGGCGGATAATGCCGGCGTTATTGACCAGTATGTCGATGCGTCCGAAGTCCTGCGCGATTGCCGCCGTCATTGCATTGACCTGGGAGCGGTCGGCGACGTTGCAGGCATAGCCGCGCGCGCTGCCTCCTGACTGGCTGATCTGTTCGGCGACCTTGCTGGCCGCTTCGGCATTGATGTCGGCCACCGCGACCTGTGCGCCCTGCAGTGCAAACGCGTGCGCAATCGCTGCGCCCAGGCCCTGGCCGGCGCCGGTGACGAGGGCCACCTTGTCTTTTAATAGCATTTGATATCCTTTTGAGCTTATTGGGTTTCAAGTAGCTACGTAGGGCGGAAAAGCGCCATGCTTTTCCGCCCTACGTTTTTCCGCCAATCCGGGAAAATGCTGCCGCAGTCAGTCCTTCGGCTTGCCCAGCACCGCACTGGCCATCGCGTCGTTCATCGGTGCGCCTTCCGCTGTCATCTGGCGGTACTTGATGAAGTCAATCACGTCCTTGCCGGTGATTTTCTTGGTGCTGAAGGCGTTGAAGCCGAGGTAGGCTTCGAAGTTCATGTTGGCGGCGAGCCAATGGCGGTTCGGCAGCTTCATCTGATCCCAGAAGAATTTCTTTTTGCCACGGATGCCGTCGATCGATTTCATCAGGCAATGCGGAAAAAGATTGGTGAATTTCCAGATCAGCGCATTGACTTCCTTGTCGAGCAGTTCAAAATCGATGGTGGCCGAGGCCATCAGCTCTTTTGCTGCGGCCATGTCGCTTTGCTCGATCGCTTCGCCGTAGACGATTTCACCGTCTTCGACGAAGTCGGCGGTTTTCACTTGCGGGTTGCGGATGAACTTGCCGTCTTTTTTCAGCACCGGCACCACCTTGGTGATCATGCCCTTGGCCTTCATCTTGTATGCACTCCAGGTTTCGCACGAAACGCAGTTGAACATCGCATCTTCCATCGGCAGGAACCACGGCAGGAAGTCGGTCGAGCCGCCGTCCGGTGCCGAGCCGTGCTTCGGTCCGGCCTGGCCGTAGATAGCCAGATCGGACGATACGGTAAGGTCGCAGGCCAAACCGATTTCCTGGCCGCCGGCAACGCGCATGCCGTTGACGCGGCAGATCACCGGCTTCTTGCAGTTCAGGATGGCATCGACCATGCCGTTGAACAAGTCCATGTATTCGCCGTATTCGTTCGGCCGCTTGCTGTAGTAGCTCGCGTATTCGACCGTGTTGCCGCCGGTACAGAACGCCTTGTCGCCGACTGCGGTAAACACGACGGCTACCACGGTGCGGTCGCTCGATGCTTTCTGGAAGCCGGCGATCACGCCCTTGACCATCTCAGTCGTGTACGAATTGTATTGCGCCGGATTGTTGAGCCAGATCCAGATCGCTGACAGGCCGGATACCGGCTCGCCTTTAGGGTCGAGGATAGGCCGTGTTTCATAGATCACGCCCGGTGCTTCACCGGTGATCAGCGCGTTATCGAACAGTTGATGGTCTTTCAGGTCGTTTTCTCTTGGCAACCAGCTGAGGGACATATCGGTCATTTTTAATTCTCCTTAATTGAAATCGGGAACCAGAATCACGCGTTTTTTGAGTTCGCCGTGATGTGCTGCTTCGAACACTTGTTGAATCTGGCTCATTGGTCGAATTTCGACAAACGGTTCCAGCTGGATGCGGCCGTCCAGGCACATTTCCAGCACCTTCGGGTAGCCCTCAGGCGGGCAGCCCCAGGTGCCGATGATCTCGGCGTCGAATGCCATCAGCCGCGACAGCATGTACGTGGTTTCAGCAGTGCCATAACCGACCACCACCAGCGTGCCGACAAACGACAGCAGCGCCAGCGCCAGTTCCTGGCCGGCCTTGACGCCGGTGACCTCGAAAACTTTCCAGCCGTAATTGGCTGGAATTTTCATTTCCTTGCAATACGCCTTGATCGCGTCCTTCACTTCCTTGGTGCTCTTGCCTTTCGGGTTGATCGTGAAGTCGGCGCCGTAGCCTTCGATGATTTTCAGCTTTTCATCGTTGATGTCGATCCCGATGACTGTCGATGCGCCCATTCCCTTGGCTACCTGGGTCATGAAACTGCCGACGCCGCCGGCAGCGCCAACGATGATCACGCGATCACCAGGGCCGACCCGGCCGCGCACTGCGGCCTGATACGGCGTGGTGACCGCGTCGGCGATTACCGACAGGTGCGCCAGCGGCTGTTCGCCGCGGTTCTCGACCACGCACAGATCGGCTGCCGGCACCGGAATATGACTGGAAAAGCCGCCGTAGATGCCGAGCGAATTGCCCGGCATTTTTTGCGCCAGGCAGCGGTTCTGGCGGCCGGACTTGCAGATCTCGCATTCATTGCATGGCATTACCGCCGGCACGATCACTTCCTTGCCGACCAGGTGCGCCGGACCGGCGACCACTACGCCGCTGATTTCGTGGCCCAACGACAGCGGCGGCTTGTGTTCGGTCGGCACGCCCATGTAAAAATATGAAATGTCGGTATGGCACACGCCACAGCCGCTGACCTTGACTAACGCTTCAGTCGGACTTAATGCCGGCATCGGTATTTTGGTGCGGACCAGCTTGCCCGGCTCGGTCATCTGCCAGGTGTCGATATGTTCAGGTATCAATTGATGCTCCCTAGGTGATTAATCCGGCCCGAAGATAAGCGGGCCGAAAGTTGGTGTGCTTATTGGTGTTGCCAGACAGCAGGGCGCTTTTGCATAAACGCATTGAGTCCTTCATTTGCGTCTGCGGTCGGCATCAACTCCTTCAGGTAAATCGTTTCAGCAGCGGCCAGCGCTTCGGCAAACGGCTTGCCGCTGGCGGCGCGTACCGCTTTCTTGGTATAGACCAGTGCCGTCCGGCTCAGTGACAGGAACTTGCTTGCATAGGCGATGCAGCCGGCGGCAAACTCTTCTTTCGGGATCACCTGGTTGACCAGCGACAGCCGGTACGCTTCGTTGGCATCGATATTGGCGCCGCCCAGCAGCAGTTCGTATGCCTTGCCGGAGGACAGGATGCGCGGCAGCAGGATCGCGGCGATCGGTGGGAACACGCCGAGCTGGATTTCTGGCTGGCCGAGCTTGGCATTGCTGGCGGCGATGATCATGTCGCAACCCAAGGCCAGTTCGCAGCCGCCGCCCAGCGCGACCCCGTTCAGTGCGGCGATGGTCGGGATCTGCACCGCTTCGAGCCGCCGGAAAATGCCGTGGAAGACGTCGATCATGCGGTCGACCTTGTCCGGTGTATGGTCGGCCACATCCACGCCGGCCGAGAACGCCTTTTCGCCAGCGCCGGTGACCAGCAGCAGGCGAGCGCTGTCGTCTTTTAGCGCGCGGTCGAGCGCGCCATTGATTTCGACCATCATCTCGATGTCGAGCACGTTGTAAGGCGGCTTGTTCAGCGTCAGCGTTATCAGGCCGTTGTCCGACGTATAGGTAATGTATTTGAATCCGGTCATTGCAAGGCCTCGTGGGTTAAGTTAATGCGGTACGGGCAGGTCTCTTCGCAATCGCTGCAACAGACCTGGCCGCCCTGCAAAATGGTCCATACGTCAGCGCCGCAGCGGCTGCAGCACATTTTTGGATCGGGCGCAGCAGCTGGCTGCATTGCGCGCCGCGTCCTGAAATCGATTACCTGTGCCATGCGTTTTCCTTTCCGTGGTCAGAACAAGTCGTCCATTTCATCCGAACCGCCGCCCGGCATCTTGCCGTGTTGCTGCAGGTAGGCTTGCATGAACTGGCTTTCGCGCTGGGTGTACATCGGCGCTTCTTCAAAGATGAAATAGCTTGCATCGGCGTTGCGACCGAGCTGTTCGGACAGACCTTGGCGCAGGTTCTCGACACCCTTAATGGTCAGCACGTTCTTGTCCGCATCGAGCAGGTGGAACACGCCTGACTCGGTACAGATGCCGGCCACCACGCCATCGGTGAAATCGAGCCAAGCCTCCGGCGGCAACACCATGCCCTCGAGCTTGGCCGCCAGGTTGCACTTCAGGCAGCGCAGTGCTTCGGCCTGCGCCGATGCGGCGTCGAAACCGAGCTCGACCTCGTTCCAGTTGTTGCGCTGATCGTTGGCGATGAAGATCGGATGGAAACGCTGTTTCTGGTTGAAGCCATCCTCGCGCCCGATATGCGGATCGGTATCCCAGTCGTCGGCCAGCAATTTCTCTTCGATATTGCCGTCGCCGCCAAGAAAAGCATCCATTGCGGCAGCGGCCTTGCGACCTTGTGCTACCGCCTCGATCAGGCTGGCTGGCCCAAGCACGACGTCGCCACCGGCGAACACGCCGGGACGGCTGGTCAGCAGCGTATCCTCGCGCACCTGGATACGACCGCCGTTGCCGGCCTGGACGCCGAAACCGTCGAAGCTTTGCGCATGCTGACCGATCGCGGCGATCACCAGATCGACTTCTTCTTCGAATTCGCTACCGGCAATCTCGACCGGACGGCGCCGGCCGCTGGCGTCTGCCGCGCCTAGTTCCATTTTTGCGTACGTCACTCTCAGCAGACTGGCCCCATCCGGATTCAAGGCGATTTTCTTTGGTGCGGTCAGGAAGCGCAGGTTCACCCCTTCGTCCAGGCAGCCTTGGACTTCGTCTTCGCGCGCCGGCATCTCTTCGCGGGTGCGGCGATATATCAGGTCGACCCGCATGCTGT
>JBDSCZ010000377.1:0-5535 GCA_039920865.1 Burkholderiaceae bacterium | reverse complement strand
TTCAAGCTGGTCTCCAGTTTTTTTCTGATGATGTTATGCGAACCGTTTCACTCCCTCAAGGGCGGTCTGATTTTTTCTGATTGTGCGCTGGTGGTGGACCCGACTGCAGAAGAACTGTCCGAAATTGCGATGGCTGCAGCTGACAGTGCGCGTCAGCTCCTGATGGAGGAGCCGCGCGTGGCGATGTTATCGTTTTCCACCAGCGGCAGCGCCAGCCATGCGTCGGTGGACAAGGTGAGCGCAGCATCCAGGCGCGTAAAAGAACTACAGCCGGCACTGGCGATCGATGGCGACGTACAACTCGACGCAGCGCTGGTGGCGGAAATTTCGCAGCGCAAGGTCAAGGGGTCGGCAGTCAAGGGCAACGCCAACGTGCTGATTTTTCCGAATCTGGATGCCGGCAATATCGGTTACAAGATGGCCGAGCGGGTCGGCGGCGCGGTGGCGATCGGCCCCTTGCTGCAAGGCTTGAAAAAACCGGCCAACGATCTGTCGCGTGGGTGCAGCACTGAAGACATCTTTAACGTCATCGCCGTAACAGTGGTGCAGGCGCAAGCGGTGCATCACTAAAAGCTCAGCGCCTGTCACCGGGCCGGACAGGATCGCAATGCACATCGACATACTCATCCCGTTTCTGGCGATTATCGCGCTTGCCGTCTACTTCCAGACTGTCACCGGTTTTGGCATGGGGATGATTGTGATGGGTGCCACCAGCGGTCTGGGACTGGTTTCGGTAGCGACCATAGCAGCAATCGTCAGCCTGCTTTCGCTATTCAATTGTGCGGTCGCGATGCCGGGTTCCCTGCACCATATCGATTGGCGCACCACGCGCATCGTGATCTATGGGATTGTGCCGTCGGTCATCGGGGGCGTGCTACTGCTCGACTATCTGGGCAGCGCGACGGCCGATATTGTAAAGCTGCTGTTGGGGCTGGTCATTATTTATAGCGGCATCAGCATCGTCTTGAAAGTCACGCCCGGCGAACAGCCATTGAGCGACCGCAGCTTTTTTTGCAGCGGACTTTTCAGCGGGATATTCTCCGGCATGTTTGGCATTTCCGGCCCGCCGCTGGTGTACCAGTTCTATCGCCAGAAAATGGATCTGGCCACCATCCGCTACAGCCTGATCTTCCTGTTTTCCGTCACCGCCGGTATCCGCACGCTATTCGTCGCCAGCCAGGGCGGACTCAACATGGAAATCCTGATCCTCAGTTTTTCCGCATTGCCGGTCGTGGCCTTGGCTACGCTGGCCGGCAAGCGTTATCCACCGCCATTGCGTTATCCCACCATGCGGATCATCTCCTGTGCGGCGCTGACCGTGATCGGCTTGTCGCTGATAGTCCCGGCGGCGCAAAAACTGCTACACGGCTAATACGAGCCGGAATCTATGCCACGATTTCATCCGGAAAAGCAGTTTGACCAACGGATCGATAAATAACAAAGGGTTAAAAATGGCAAGCTCACCGTGATGGTGGGCGGCGCTGCGGAAGCATTCGCGTGGGCCGAGACTGTCATCGCATCCTATGCGCGCGCGATGGTCACTTTTGTTGCGCTGTTTTGCAGCGTAGCGCACCGGAGACAGCGCCACAAATAATAATACTGTTATATGTATTTTTAAATATAGCCAATTATCATGCGGAATTTTAGGTATTTTTTACCATACCCATCATAAACACAATATTTATTGAAATGCCATCAGCATTTCCTAATGCGGTAGCAGTGCTTATTCCGGCCATATTCTGCATGCCAGTTTCAGGCGGATATCCGGCGTCCCACTCACTAACAAGATGCATACAAGCTGAATTGTCGGATTCTCTATCGCTTGATAACCGTGCTGCTCATGTATGAAAGTGAAGAGGCACTTCAGCACGATGCAGTTGAATCCGCGCCGCCATTACTTAACACACTCCACAACAATCCAGTATCCACTGGATTGTTTTCGGTATTTTCGAATGCGGCTGCAGTGCTTATTTCGACCATATCCTGCATGTCCGTTGCAACCGGGTCGCATCCGGCATCTGCACCTCTCTCCAGTCGAGCATTGAAATAATATTTATCGGAACAAATTGTTTCGATAATCATTAAAAAATGTTATTCATCGCGAAATAACTGGTATATTGTTAAATATCGATATGATTTGTATCGTTATTGATGAAATACGCTTAAACCTCCGGCATGTAAAAAGCATCCAGCCCATACGCGACTGTCCGGTTGCATCCGCTAGGCTGCGGCGCGATTGTCCTGTCCTGGGGTTGCGGTTATTTCCTTTTGTTAAATTTTCGCTCCTTAACCGGTAAGCCCGATCCGGCTCACAGCATGAAAGCCATGCATGTTTGTCCATTCGTCTTGTGAGTCTCTAAAATGCGCATCCCTTATTTAGCTTCCGTGGTCTCCACCTGGCACCCGCATGCCGTCAGGCGCAACTGGCCGGGTGTGGCAGTGGCGATTGTCATTGCGATATCCGCAACGTTTATTTCCGCCAGTTACGGAGGTCCGCAATTGCTGTATGCGCTGTTCTTCGGGCTGGCATTCCATTTCCTGTCGCAGGAGCCGACGTGTCGGCCCGGCATCGAGTTTTGCAGCAAGATTCTGCTTCGGACCGGGGTCGCCCTGCTGGGCGTGCGCATCACCTTTGGACAAATCGCGTCGGTCGGCGTGACGCCGCTGCTGATAGTCGTGTGCGGATTGATAGCGACGCTGGGGTTCGGTTACATGCTGGCGAAATGGTTGAAGCGGCCGGCCACCGAAGGTCTGTTATCGGGTGGCTCGGTAGCCATTTGCGGCGCATCAGCGGCATTGGCGATCGCTGCGGTTCTGCCACAAAACAAGGAAAATGAAAAATTCACGCTGCTGACTGTGGTCGGCGTCACGACCCTGTCGACGCTGGCCATGATCGTCTACCCTCTGCTGGTAAAACTGTTTGGACTCGATCCCACAGAAGCCGGGGTTTTTCTGGGCGGCACGATCCATGATGTGGCGCAGGTGGTCGGTGCCGGCTACATGATATCGAACCATACCGGCGACGTAGCGACCTTCGTTAAACTGACGCGCGTAGCCTGTCTAGTGCCGGTAGTACTGGGCTTGTCTTTTTTCTTTAAAAGCAAGGACGGAAAAACCGAGCTCGATGTAGCCCCGCTGGTACCATTTTTCCTGATCGGTTTTGTCGGCCTGGTCATTGCAAACAGTCTGGGCTTAATATCCCACGACGTTGGCGCCGGGATCAATAACGCATCACGCGCCTGCCTTGTAACTGCCATCGCCGCGCTCGGTGTAAAGACTTCGTTCCAATCGCTGGTATCGCTTGGCTGGCGCCCGGTTATCATGCTGCTGATGGAAACGGTATGGATTGCTACGTTCGTGGTAATCGCCTTGGTGTTCACCAGATAATGCAAGTGCTGTCTTGCCCTACCCTACCAGCGCAACGGCAGAGCGGCGTATTCGAGCACTAAGCACTAACGACTCAGGAAGGCAGCATGAAAGTCATCGTATTGGGCGCGGGCATTGTCGGCACAGCTTCTGCCTGGTTCTTGAACCAGGCAGGGCACGATGTGACTGTGATTGAACGCCAGCCCGGTGCTGCTCTGGAGACCAGTTTTGCAAACGGCTGCCAGATTTCGGTATCGCATGCGGAACCGTGGGCCAATCCGGCCACGCTGATGAAGGTGCTGAAATGGCTCGGCCAGGAAGATGCGCCGCTGCTGTTCCGCCTGCGGCCGGAATGGCTGCAGTGGAAATGGTGTGCGCACTTTCTGCGGCAATCGACGCCGGCCCGAATAGCCTACAATATCCGCCAGATAGTCGCGATCGCCGAATACAGCCGCCAGACCTTGCAGGCGCTACGGGCAGAAACCGGGATCGAATACGATTGCCTGACACGCGGCATCCTGCATTTTTATACCGACGGCAAGGAGTTCGAAAAATCGCTGGCAGCCGCCAGACTGATGCGCGAACTGGGCTGCCCGCGCAATTCGATCAGCGCCGACGCAGTCATCGCGCTGGAGCCGGCGCTGGCTGGCATCCGCAGCCAGATCGTCGGTGGCGATTTCACCGCCAGCGACGAGTCGGGCGACGTCTACCAGTTCACTACCGCTCTGGCCGCCAGAGCTGCCGCAGCGGGCGTCGATTTCCGCTTCGGCACCAGCATCACCCGGCTGCTCTCTGAGGGCTGCGGCGCGGCAGCCAAAATTACCGGAATCGAAGTCATCGAACCGGATGGTCGGCATCGGGTATTGCGCGCCGATGCCTTCGTGATGGCGCTGGGGAGCTTTTCGGTGCCGCTGCTCAAACCGCTGGGGATCGATCTGCTGATTTATCCGGGCAAGGGGTATTCGGCCACCTACCAGATCACCAATGCAGAAGTGGCACCGACCGTTTCGCTAACCGATGACGGCTACAAGCTGGTGCTGTCGCGCCTGGGAGATCGCCTGCGTGTGGCAGGCACGTGCGAACTGAACGGCTATTCGCGCGAACTCAACAGCACCCGCTGCGACGCCATCACGCGCCGAACCCAGGCGTTATTTCCGGATGCCTGCGATTACCGGAATCCGCTTTACTGGACCGGCCTGCGCCCGCTGACCCCTTCGAACGTGCCATATATCGGGAAAACCAGATTCAGCAACCTGTTCTTGAATACCGGACATGGCACCCTCGGCTGGACCATGGGCTGCGGCTCTGGACGGGCGATTGCAGACATCGTTTCAGGTCGACAACCGGAACTGGATTTTTCCTTTACCGGCGTACCACGCCGCCCGCTATCCTCATTGATCAAGCCTGTTTCTCCAAAGCCCAACCGGTCAAAGCCAGGCTAACTGAGTCTGAGCCATTTAACTTCCGGCCAGCATTGTAATGACCCTGCGCTGGCTGACGGTCAAGGGATATTTGCACCAGCAGTTCGGCCTGCTTCTGCCTTCTCACAGCAGTCGCTGAAGCTTGCACCACTGTTGACATCGTTGGTAATGTGTTTAATTTGAGGACACGTGAGGTGCTTTAGCGTAATCAGAGACCTTCACAGCCATATTGCAGGTGTTCTACAGGATCGGCTAACTGTGCATGTCTGGTGAACTCACGCTCGGCAACAAGCCCATGTTTGAAAAATGCTGATTATCTAGATGATGCCGGTTCAGGCCATTGAACGATCCGCGCGATTGAAAGAGCACACTAGAATCTCGCCTGATCTTTTAGAGCAAAGCCTGACTGCATCAATGATGCCGCCAGGAATACCAACACGAATCAGCGATGGTAATAACCCACGGCCACGAGTTTTCCGTCAACTGCGCGAAAATAGCTATGTTTCAATTCAGTCTTGCCAGAGATAGGATTCAGCCACTGATATTCCAGCTCACCGCTTTCCTTGCTCTTCAAGGTATTAATCATTAGGCTGATCACGTGTCGACCATTTGTGTCCTGCAGTGCGTGCGCGTCGGTACCCACTAGCGCAGGGCTGGCTCCATGCGCCAGAAACCGACCACTTTCAAGGTCGACCGCAAATACATAAAGATCGTCGCGGACAAATCGACCATCGATCAGCTGAAAATC
>JBDSCZ010000376.1:0-12851 GCA_039920865.1 Burkholderiaceae bacterium | reverse complement strand
AACCGGAAATCGCGCACATGACGAGCTTCGGGTTGCGCTGTTTCAGGATTTCCCAGCCGACGCCCAGCTTGTCCATGACGCCCGGACGAAAACTTTCTACCACGACGTCGACGATTTCGACCATGCGCAGAAATGTATTGCGCTGCACCGCATCTTTCAAATCCAGGCGAATGAATTGCTTGCCGCGATTGACCGCAATAAAAAATTGCGACACCGTATGCTTCACGTAACCCATGGTGCGTGCATAGTCGCCGGCGCCGCGGTCTTCGATCTTGATAACCTCAGCGCCCATATCGGCCAGATGCATGGTTGCCACCGGCCCCGGCAGCAGTCGGGTCAGGTCGAGGATGCGGATGCCGGTAAGCGGCAGGTCTATTGGTGTCGGCATGATTGTCAGCGTAAATTGTGATGTAAATAGGGAGTATAAGAAAATATGCTGCCATTCCCGCATATTTTTATTGCGATACTAAAAAATACACATATTAGTATTATATGCTGTGCATTATCAATGAAAGGTATGGAAAAGGCGAAAAATTTGTAGGAAATCTTCCCGGCTTACTTTTTCGTGTCTTTCGTGGGCGCTCGCCTTTCTTCATGATTGATCTGCGCATCTAACATCGGATTCGCACTTGCTGCCGATTCAGCGCGCGGTATCCGGACGGCGTGATACCCAGCGCCGCGCGAAAACGGTTGCTGAAATGGCTGGCCGAACTGTAGCCGCAAGCCATCGCGACATCGGTCAGCGATAAGTGGTTCTGCGCCAGCAATTGGCGCGCCTTGGCCAAGCGGCGTGCCTGCAGCCAGCCATGCGGCGGCATCCCGAACGAGATCCGAAACATGTGCGCGAAATGGGTTTCCGACAATGCCGCCTCGGCGGCCATCGCGCCCAGCGTGAGCGCTTGATCGAGCCGGCTATCTAGCCATTCGACCATGCGCCGCCGCAGTGTTGCAGAAAGCCCGCCCTTCAGGCGCAGATTCCGGCGCCGCCCCAATTGGGATTGAATCAGTTGCGCCACTGCTTGATGCGCCAGTTCATTGCCTTGCAGGCGCTGACCAGGATCGCGCCAGTCCAGCCGTGGCAACGCCTGGCACAGGCTGGCCAGTTGCGGATTGTCAAAAAAAGTCTGTTGTGGCAAGCACATTTCACGCGGCTCACGGTCCAGCAGGGCCAGGGTCTGGCTGGCAAACTGTTCAGGAGAAAAATACAGGTGCAAAAAACGCAGATGGCCGTTGATCACCCAGTCGGTCTCTTGTTGATCCGGTAACATGCACATGCGACCGGGCGCGCCGCGCTGCTCCGGGCGGCCACGCAGGAAAGTATCAAAGCCGCCATCCAGATAGCACGACAGCGTGTGATGTCCCCGCGGCGCATAACTCACTGCATCGAGGCGATTGCGCCAGATCGCCACCGCCATGCCGTCGCCCAGGGTCGCAGCACCTTCCAGCTGCGCGCTGGAATGGCTGAGCCGGTTGAACACATGCAGGCAATTGAGGGCTTCATTCATCCCGACATGATAGCGGTGGCCAGACGCGCCGGTACAGCAAAGCGCAAAACAAACAAAACAAACGCAAGAATATGCAAGACGCGCTGCTGCCGCAGTCCGATACTTCGGCAAAACCTAACTGGAGTAGTCACTGTGAATGCATTTCTATATTTTCTGGTGGTAGTGATCTGGGGCACTACCTGGATTGCCATCAAGATGCAGCTTGGCAGCGTTGCGATACCGTTATCGATTGCTTACCGTTTCGGGCTGGCAGCGCTAGTGCTGTTTTGCCTGCTGGCCTTGTCAGGGCGCTTGAAACGCCCTCCGGCCGGTGCCGGCAAGCTGCTGCTGGCGCAGGGCGTAACCCTGTTCTGCCTGAATTTCCTGTGCTTTTACTACGCCAGCCAGTGGATTGCGAGCGGCCTGGTGGCAGTAGTGTTTTCCAGCGCGCCGTTATGGAATGCGCTCAACGGCCGCCTGTTTTTAGGTCGGAAAATCACTCCGCAAGTAATGGGCGGCGCGGTGCTGGGCATGAGCGGGATACTGGCATTGTTCTGGCCTGAAATGCGCCACCACGCAGCCAGTGCCGATACCTGGCTCGGCCTCGGCCTGGCACTGCTCGGTACCCTGAGCTTTTCTGCCGGCAACCTGTTGTCGAGCGCACTGCAGGCGCGCGGCCTGACGCCGCTCTCGACCAACGCCTGGGCCATGCTGGTCGGCACCACGATCCTGCTGGCAGGCGTGGCGGTGAGCGGCACGCCATTAACCATGGATTGGAGTCCGACCTATCTGGGCGCCTTGCTGTATCTTGCGATTCCGGGTTCGGTGGTGGGATTTACCGCATATTTAATGCTGGTCGGACGCATCGGCCCCGACCGCGCCGCCTACTCGACGGTGCTGTTTCCGGTGGTGTCCCTGAATATTTCTGCCTGGCTGGAAGGCTACCAATGGACTGCGGTAGGACTGGGTGGCCTTCTGCTGGTGATTGCCGGAAATGTGCTGGTCTTTCGCAAGCCGGCTCCGGCATTGCCTGTACCGGCACGCGCCAAGGGTTGCACCGGCTAATGCAGAAAATGTCTGCTCGGGCCGGATCGCTTCGTGCGGGATTTGGAGCGGCTGGAGGCATTGCTGGATGCCTTGCCGATGCATGCTTTTCCCGGCAAGGCTGCATTGCAGGCCGAACTTGATCGCGCCGATGTGATGGAGCCGGAACAAATTCCGCCTACGGTAGTGACGATGAATTCCACTGTGCGTTTCGCCATTGAGACATCGGAAGAAGAGTTTTGCATGACATTGGCCTACCCAAAAGCTGTCGACGGTGCTGCTGATCGGATTTCGATACTGGCGATGATCGGTAGCGCCTTGCTCGGCCTGTCCACCGGCAGCCATATTGAATGCACTGGTCCGAGCGGTGGCATCCTGACGGTACGCATAGTGGAAGTCGTTTATCAGCCGGAACGCGCCGGCGAGTTTCATCGCTAGAACTTGCCAGCTTTGGTCGCTTGCAATCTGGCTGGCCCGTAGAAATCAATATGGGTCGGTCGGTGTTTTATATTGCTGCGGATCAAATGTAATATTGATTTACATTACTTTATATTTGTTCCATGTAATATATGAAATTATGAAATTATGCTTTCGCCCCTTGATGATTGCGTTGTTTTTTTGTCTCTCGCCAGCCGTTCAGGCTGCGGAGGGACCGGATTGCACGCGACCGCTGACGCTTGCCTTGCACAATCATGGTTTGCTGTATTCTGCGCAGACGGATACCGGTATCGACAAAGATTTCGCGGATGAATTGAAACAGCGCAGCGGTTGCAAGATCACTGTCACCGTTATGCCGCGCGCCAGAATCTGGCAATTGATCGAATCGGGGGCGCTGGACTTCAGCTTGTCGGGCATTGTTAACGAGACGCGCGATAAATTTGCCGGCTTTGCATGGTATTTTTCTAATAAATATTATTTGCTGGTACGCAAGGATGCCGGGGTGCAGCGGCTGGCTGATTTTGAAAAAAATTCCAAACTGATGCTGGGCATCATTCGCGGCTTCCGTTACAGCGAAAATGGCAACCGTCTGGTAGACAAGCTTGAACTGCAGCGGCGCGTAGATTATGCAACGCGGCTGGAACCGCTATATCAAATTCTGGCGCTTAATCGCATCCAGGGCATGATTATCGAGCCTTTCGATTTTTCGCAGATGGAAAGCGGTTCGATCAGATCGATGACCACCGTTATCGACCTCAAAGACGCCTCGGTTGCGCATGGTCTCATCATGTCAAAAAAATCAATTTCTCTTGTCGAGCAGGAAAAATGGCGAATATTGGTTGATCAAATGCGCTCAGATGGCACTGTGCTGCATATTTTTGAAAAATATTTCAAGCCTGACCTTGCCAGGTCATTGGTGAACTTCTAAAAAACATGAAGAGTCAGTTTCGCTACCAAATTCTGATTCTGCTCATTTTAGCTGCGTCGCTCAGCGTTACCTATCTGCTTTGGCAGCACGAACAACGCAATACTGCTCTTGATCAAAAAAAGAGTTTTGACTTCAATCTGCGCGAGGCTACCAGTAGCATCGAACAGCGCATGGCGGCCTATGAACAGATAGTGCGCGGTACACAAGGCCTGTTTGCGGCATCTGGAGCGGTAGAACGCAGAGACTTCCAGTCCTACATTAACGCCTTGCAACTGGGGGCAAACTATTCCGGCATTGAGGGTGTCGGCATCATGCCAATCGTGCCGCATGCACAAAAAGATGCGCATACTGCATTCATGCGTACACAAGGTTTTCCCGACTACACCATCAAACCTGAAAGCCCACGGGATATTTATGCGCCGGTGATTCAGCTCGAACCCTTCGTCGGCCATAACTTGCTGGCGTTGGGCCATGATCCTTACGCCGA
This sequence comes from Burkholderiaceae bacterium, assembly GCA_039920865.1. Classification (GTDB taxonomy): domain Bacteria; phylum Pseudomonadota; class Gammaproteobacteria; order Burkholderiales; family Burkholderiaceae_D; genus AVCC01. Next base: position 8,470 of record JBDSCZ010000376.1, on the reverse strand, counting down.
CCCTGCGCTCCGTAGCGCCATGGAGCAGGCGCGCGATTCGGGGGCGCCTGCCATCACCGGCAAGGTAAGGCTGGTGCAAAACGCACAAGCCGACTTTCAGCCCGGTTTTGTGATGTTTATGCCGATATTTAACAAAAACACTCGGCGCGATACGATAATCGCGCGCCGTGCAAATATTACCGGTTGGGTGGTTGCCCCTTTTCGGATGGACAGCCTGATGGCCGGCTTGTATGGCAGGCGTGCCTCACTGGCCGAAGTCACCATTTACGATGGCATTGAAATGACGCCGCAGACCTTGCTGTATGACTCCCGAGCTGCCAGCGGCAAGCATCACAACGCGCAGGTCGATGTGATCGAATACATCGAAGTTGGCGGCCGCACCTGGACCCTGGCAATTCGCGCGCTGTCAGAGGCCGACGTTCTGCAAGGCAATGATAGCTCCAGACTGATTGCGATAGCCGGCGCTGGCCTGAGCCTGTTGCTGACCTTGCTTTGCTGGACGCTTTTGTCGGGGCGCGCCCGCGCCATGGCGCTGGCACAGGAAATGACCGTGGAAGCGCGCAAAAGCGAAGCGCGCTTCCGGCATCAGGCCCAACACGATACCCTGACCAGCCTGCCAAACCGGGCGCTTTTCAGCGATCGCCTGGAGCAGGCGCTGGCACAGGCAAAGCGCCATGACAAACGTCTGGCGCTGATGTTCATAGACCTCGATGCATTTAAGCCGATCAACGACACAATGGGACACCATGTTGGTGATTTTCTGCTAAAGGAGGTTGCCGCGCGCATGCAACTGCATGTGCGCGCATCCGACACCGTAGCGAGGATTGGGGGCGATGAATTCGTGGTATTGCTGCCTTCGATCGAAGAGCCGCAGGATGCCTTGGTATTGGCTGAAGTCATCCGTCGTGCCATCAACCAGCCGTTCGAGATGCCGAATGGCAAAGTCCTGAACGTTTCTTCCAGCATAGGCGTTGCGGTGTATCCGGAAAACGGCGTGGATGAGATGCAGCTATCCAGGAATGCCGACAGCGCGATGTATTGCGCCAAACAGAAGGGCCGCAATACCGTCCACGTATGTCAGGCGCAAATCACATCCTGATGCATGGCACCGGATTGCGCCAGATTAAAGCTTGGTTATTTGCCGGTGCAATTATGCATTGCACATCCTATGCTTATCAGTACCGCTGCTTGCGATGACGATTTAGCTGAACCTTTGGCGTCCATGAGCGGCCAATCCACGCTATCCGTTAGCGTTTTCAGTGGTGCTGTTTACATGAAGGAGGCAAGATTATGGCAAATCCATTTGTGCATATCGAATTGCACACCAGCGACCTCGCTCGATCCAAGACATTTTATACCCAGTTGTTCGACTGGGAACTGGAAGATATCGCGGCTCCCGTAGACGGTGTACCTTACACCATGATCAAGGTGGGCGAAGGCACCGGCGGCGGCATGATGATCAATCCGGCACCGCACGCACCGCCGCACTGGCAGGCCTATGTCGGGGTGGCAGACATCAAGGCCAGCACCGAAAAGGCCCGGTCACTCGGCGCAACCATACTCCAGGACGTGATGGACATCGGCGAACACGGCTGGATCAGCGTGATTGCCGACCCGACCGGTGCCACAATCGCGTTGTGGCAGGCGAAGGCCGGTTCCTGAGCTGCCGTTTCCAGGGTTACAGCTTTTCTAATTCCTCCTGTTGCTCCAGCCAGTCTCCCTCCAGTTGCGCCAGATCCTTGGTGTAGAAGGTCTGGTTGGTCAGCAGGGTTTTCAGCTTTGCCTTGCTGGCCGCATCGTATATGCCAGGCTCGGCCAATTGGGTATCGATCTGGGTTTTTTGTTCGTTGCGCTTGGAGATCTGTTCTTCCAGGCGCTTGATCTTGTTTTCGATCGGCTTTCTGAGCACTGCGGTTTTCTGGCGCTGTTCGGCATCCAGCCGTTTCTGGTCGCGCTTGTCTACCGCTGGCGCAGCCGCAACCGGGGCGACTTTCGGCAAGTCTTCGGAGGTGTCCTTGTGGACCGGCAACACGTTGGTGCCTTTGCCGAGCTTGGTCTGGAACAGCCAGTCCTTGTAGTCGTCCAGATCGCCGTCGAACGGTTGCAGCTTGCCGTTGGCGACGATGATGAACTGGTCGGTGGTGGCGCGCAGCAAGTGGCGATCATGCGAGACCACCACCAGCGTGCCGTCGAACTGGGCCAGCGCATCGGTCAGCGCTTCGCGAGTTTCCAGGTCCAGATGGTTGGTCGGCTCATCCAGCAGCAGCAGGTTGGGCCGCTGCCAGACGATCAATGCCAGCGCAAGACGCGCCTTTTCGCCGCCGGAGAACGGTGCGATCGAGGCGGTGACCATTTGCCCGGGAAAGTTGAAGCTGCCGAGGAAGTTGCGCAATTCCTGCTCGCGCACAGTCGGCGCGATCTTGGCCAGATGCCATAGCGGCGATTCGTCATGGCGCAGCATTTCGACCTGGTGCTGGGCGAAATAGCCGATGGTCAGTCCCTTGCCGGTGGTAAAGGTGCCGGTAACCGGATTGATGTCGCCGGCGATGGTCTTGATCAGCGTCGATTTGCCGGCGCCATTGACGCCCAGCAATCCGATGCGCTGGCCGATCTGGAGCGAGAAGTTGATGTTGTTGACGATGATCTTTTCGCCGATCCGGTCGCCTTGCTCGTTCTTCAGCTGGTATCCGGCGTTCACGTCCTCCATTACCAGCAGCGGGTTCGGTGCATTCAAGGGTTCGCGGAATTCGAAGGAGAACTCGGCGGCGGCGCGCAGCGGCGCCAGTTCCGCCATTTTTTCCAGTGCCTTCATGCGACTTTGGGCCTGGCGCGCCTTGCTGGCTTGCGCTTTGAAGCGGTTGACGAACGATTCCAGATGGGCGCGCTGGCGGTTCTGCTTCTCCATCGCGCCTTGCGCCAGAATCATTTGGGCCGCGCGCTGGCGTTCGAAGCCGGAATAATTGCCGGAATAGCGTTTCAGCTTGCGTTCGTCGATATGGACGATCACGTTGACCACTTCATCCAAAAAATCGCGATCATGCGAGATGATCAGCAGCGTGCCGGCGTAGCGTTTCAGCCAGTCTTCCAGCCAGATGATGGCGTCCAGATCCAGATGGTTGGTTGGTTCATCCAGCAGCAACAAGTCGGATGGGCACATCAGCGCCTGCGCCAGATTCAGCCGCATACGCCAGCCACCGGAGAAACTGGCCACCGGTTGCTGCATCTGCTCCAGCGTGAAGCCCAGGCCGAGCAACAGTTGCTCGCCACGCGAGTTGACGGTGTAGGCGTCGGCATCGGCCAGCGCACCGTACATGTTGCCAATCGCGATGCCGTTTTCGGAGGTTTCCGGTTGCGCTTCCAGTACTGCCAGTTCCGCTTCCAGTTTGCGCAATGTGATGTCACCGTCGATCGCGTAATCCAGTGCGGCTCGGTCCAGCGCCGGAGTTTCCTGTGCGACATAGGCGACGCGCCATTTGGCCGGATAGTCGATTTCGCCCTGGTCGGCGTGCAGTTCGCCGCGCAACAGGCCGAACAGGCTGGATTTACCGGCGCCGTTGGCGCCGATCAGACCGATCTTGTCACCTGGATTGAGGGTAACGTCGACATTCTCGAGGAGGGGCTTGATGCCGCGCATCAGGCTAACTTGCTGGAACCGAATCATAATTAATTTCTAAGGAGTATGCGGTAAAATCATGCTATTTCCGCATAAATTCATTGTGAGTTTAAAAATACAAATGGGAGTATGGCTAAGTGGCCAGACTCCCGCATTGCGTGTACGAAAGTTTGATGTCTTATTGTTTCAATTGCTGTTTCAATTGCTGTGCTGTGATCAAAAATACCATGTCGTCGCCGGCGCTGGTGGTGACCCAGGTCAGTTCCAGTTCGGGGAAAGCCGCTTCGGCGAACACGCGTTCATTACCGATTTCAACCATGAGCACGCCGTTGTCGGTCAGGCGTTCGGCTGCGCCAGCCACGATTTTGCGCACCAGATCCATGCCGTCGCCGCCGCCGGCTAAGGCAATTTGCGGTTCATGCAGGTATTCCTGCGGTAGTAGCCCCATCGAAGCACTGTTCACATACGGCGGATTGGCAACAATCAAGTCGTATTTTTTGTTAGGGACATTAGTATACAGGTCGGACTCGATCAGGGTAATTCGATCTTCGAGATCGTAATCAGCAACGTTGCGAAATGCTACATCCAGCGCATCCTTTGAAATGTCGGCGGTATCGACATGGGCATTCGGGAACGCATCAGCCAGCATGATCGGCAGGCAACCGGATCCGGTGCACAGTTCGAGGATGTCGGTGATGCTTTCTGGATCACGGACCCAAGGCGAGAAAAACGACGGAATCAGTTCAGCGATGAAGGAGCGCGGCACGATCACCCGTTCATCCACGTAAAAACGGTAGCTGCCGAGCCAGGCTTCATTAGTGATGTAGGCGGCGGGCACTCGATCGGTGGCGCGACGCTCGATCACCTCCAGTAATGTGGCGACCTCGTCCGGCAGCAAGCGCGCGTCCAGAAACGGATCGAGTGTTTCCAGCGGCAACTTAAGCGTATGCAGAATCAGGTAGGCAGCTTCATCAAGTGCATTGTTGCTGCCATGACCGAAAAACAGCTGTTCGGTATTGAAGCGCGTGATCGCATAGCGGAACAGGTCACGCGGGGTTGAGAACGGATGAATTGGAATTGGGTGTGTCATTGGCATGTCAATATTTAATGTGAAAGTCGCGTAGTGACTCCGTTTGCTCCCCTCTCCCGCAGGCGGGAGAGGGGTTGGGAGAGAGGGCGGCCATGGCGCTTACTTAGGTCAGCAGGTTTTCCAGCGTGCGACGATAGATATTCTTCAGCGGGTCGATGAAGCGCAGCTCGATGTGTTCGTCGATTTTGTGGATGCTGCCGTTGGGCGGGCCGAATTCGATTACTTGCGGACAGATTTGGGCGATGAAGCGGCCATCCGAGGTGCCGCCGGTAGTCGATAGATCGGCGTCGACGCCGGTTTCAGCCTTGATTGCGCTGCACAATGCATCGCTCAGTGTACCGCGCGGGGTCAGGAATGGATAACCGCTGATGGTCCAGCGCAGGTCGTATTCCAGAGCGTGCCGATTGAGGATTTCATGCACACGTAACTGCAAGCCATCGGCTGTGCTGGCGGTCGAGAAGCGGAAGTTGAAGTCGATCACGATCTCGCCCGGGATCACGTTCGATGCGCCGGTACCGCTGTGGATGTTCGAGACCTGGAACGAGGTCTGCGAATAGTATTCATTGCCGGCATCCCAGTGCTCGAGCACCAGTTCGCTTAGCGCTGGTACTGCCAGATGGATCGGATTTTTCGCCAGTTGCGGATAGGCGATGTGGCCTTGGATACCCTTGATGATCAGCTTCCCGGCCATCGAGCCGCGACGGCCGTTCTTGATGGTGTCGCCCAGTTCACCCGTGGAAGTCGGTTCGCCGACAATGCAGTAGTCGAGTTGTTCGCCGCGTTCCTTGAGCATATTGCAGACCACCACGGTGCCGTCAGTGGCTGGTCCTTCTTCGTCGCTGGTAATCAAAAATCCAATCGAACCATTGTGGCCGGGATTGGCGGAAACGAATTCTTCGGTGGCGACCACGAAAGCGGCAATCGAAGCTTTCATGTCAGCCGCACCGCGGCCATACAGCTTGCCATCCCGATGGGTAGGAGCAAACGGATGCGATTGCCATTGCTCGACCGGACCGGTCGGCACCACGTCGGTATGGCCAGCGAAGACCACCAGTGGCTGCGTCGTGCCCTTGCGTGCCCACAGGTTGGTTACATCGCCGGACTGTATGATTTCACACTGGAAACCGAGCGGCGACAATAGTTCGATCAGGCGCTGTTGGCAGCCTTCGTCGCAGGGAGTGACGGAGGTTAGGGCGATCAAATCTTCGGTCAGCGCGAGGGTTTTGCTCATGGATTATTTCTTAAAAATGTGTTGGTAGAGAGGTTCGGAGAAGCCGACATAAGAGTGTTGCTCTTGGGCATTTCCGATTGTTAAAACTGGCCGCTTGATTATGGATGCCGCTTCGCACATTAGCGCAATGGCGCTTGCTGCATCGACGATGCCTGCTTTGCGTACATCGTCCAGTCCGCGCCAGGTAGTGCCTTTGCGGTTGAGTAATGCTTCCCAGTCATTATCCCCGTCGCTATTTTTAAGCCACGTTTCGATCAATGCCGGCGTCACGCCATCCTTCTTGAAGTTGTGAAATGTGTAAGCCAGCGCATGGGCATCGAGCCAGGCGCGGGATTTCTTGACAGTATCGCAATTCGGGATGCCGTACACCGTGATGATCTGCTGTTGGTCGCTCATGTGTTGAGGGTAAATTCGGTGAAGGTTGGCTCGTCCGACTTGCCGGCGGCCGGTTCCTGCGGTGCAAGCTTGCTCGACTGTTCGTTATTGTTGAGTTGCCACAGCAGATTGCTGGGCGAATCCGCATTAGCCAAGCCTTCTTCCTGCGATATTGCACCGCTCTTGATCATGTGCAGCAGGGTTTGCTCGAAAGTCTGCGAACCGGGCGAAAGGCTTTTTTCAATCGCTTCCTTGATCTGGGTGATTTCGCCTTTTTCGATCAATTCCGCCACATGGCGTGTATTAAGCATGACTTCAGTTGCGGCCATGCGCTTGCCGGCCGGCGAGCGCACCAGCCGTTGCGAGATGATGGCGCGCAGCGTCGATGAAATATCCATTAACAGTGCCGGACGATTTTCAATCGGATAAAAACTGATGATGCGATTCAATGCGTTGTAACTATTATTTGCATGCAGGGTCGCCAATACAAGATGCCCGGACTGCGCATAGGCGAGGGCGGCCGACATGGTTTCCTTGTCGCGGATTTCGCCAATCAGGATGCAATCGGGCGCCTGTCGCAGCGAATTTTTCAGCGCGATCTCAAGGCTGGCCGAATCAGTGCCGATTTCCCTCTGGTTGACTATCGAGCGCTTGTTGTTGAACAGATACTCGATCGGATCTTCCAGCGTCAGGATATGTCCGGCGCGCAACTCGTTGCGGTAATCCAGCATCGAAGCAATCGTAGTCGATTTGCCGGAACCGGTGGCGCCGACCACCAGAATCAGCCCGCGCTTGTCCATGATCAGTTCGGACAGGACGTTCGGCAAGCCTAGCGTGCCGAGCGCCGGAATGTCATGCGGAATGAAGCGCAAGACTGCGGAAAAGGTGCCGCGCTGGCGGAATGCAGAGAGCCGGAAGCGGCCGACGTCACGTACCGGAATACCGATATTGAGCTCGTTTTCCTGCTCCAGCCTGGCCAAGTCGGCGGCCGACAACATTTCAGCCAGCAGCGACTTGATGTGCTGCATGTCCATCTTCTGCTGATTGATCGGTATCAGGTTGCCTTGAATCTTCAGGTGGATCGGCGAATTGATGGTCAGAAACATGTCTGACGCACCTTTTTCCTTCATCAGGGAAAACAAACGATCCATGCTCATCACTGCGCTCCTGAATTAACTGTTGTGTGAATCATTGATGTTACGCATGTTTATCGTGGGAACAACACTGTCCACGAAAAACACGAAAGGCACGAAAAAAAGGCGAATCGAGTGCCTCGGAACAGGCCCCATACTGATATTAGTATATTTCATAGCTGCAATAAAAATATGCGTAAAATGCCATGAAAATAATGATACTCCTTCTTTTTTGGACGCTTGTTTGGTCCCGCGGCCGGTTCGTGTCTTGCGTGTATAAGTGTATAAGTGCGTAATGTCAGTGAATAAAGTAGTGCAGGCACGGAGACCTGCACTACTGGATCAGGCTTCGCGCAGCAATTCGTTGATGCCGGTCTTGGCGCGCGTTTTGGCGTCGACGCGTTTGACGATGACTGCGCAGTACAGGCTGTATTTGCCGTCGGCCGAAGGCAGGTTGCCCGACACAACAACCGAACCGGAGGGGATGCGGCCGTACGTGACTTCCCCTGTGGCGCGATCATAAATTTTGGTCGACTGGCCGATATACACGCCCATCGAAATCACCGAGTTTTCTTCCACGATCACGCCTTCGACAATTTCGGAGCGGGCCCCGATGAAGCAGTTGTCCTCGATGATAGTCGGGTTGGCCTGCATCGGCTCCAGTACGCCGCCGATACCGACGCCGCCCGACAGATGGACGTTCTTGCCGATCTGGGCGCAAGAGCCAACGGTGGCCCAGGCATCTACCATTGTGCCTTCATCGACATAGGCGCCAATGTTGACGAAAGACGGCATCATGATGACATTCCTGCCTATGAAGCTGCCGCGCCGGGCCACTGCCGGCGGCACTACGCGAAATCCGCCTTTTTCAAAATCGGCTGCGCGGTAGTTGGCGAATTTGGTCGGCACCTTGTCGTAAAACTGCATGTGGTCACCGGACGGCATCACGATGTTGTCTTCTAGCCGGAATGACAGCAATACCGCTTTCTTGACCCACTGGTTGACAACCCATGCGCCGCTGTCCTTCT
>JBDSCZ010000375.1:0-3158 GCA_039920865.1 Burkholderiaceae bacterium | reverse complement strand
ACCCTGGCCGAGCGTCCGTTTTCGGTGTTTACGCCATACAAAAACGCCTGGCTCAAGAAGCTGCATGCCCAAAGCGACGATTTCTACCTGAAACCGTATCCGATCGATGCCTACCGCGCACGGCTGGCGCCGGTGGCTGAATGGGTAACGCCAGCACCTATGCCGTCGCTGGCCGACATCGGCTTTGCGCACAGCAATCTGCGCGAACTGAATATCGCTACCGGCATGTCGGGCGGGCAAAAGCTGCTGCAGGATTTCCTGCCGCGCATCGGAAAATACGACGACACCCGCAATTTTCCGGCAATCAAGGGGCCGTCATATCTGTCGATCCATGTGCGCTTCGGCACGGTTTCGATCCGCACGCTGGCGCGCCATGCGGTGGCGACAATACGTACCGACAGCGCAGCCAGCACCGGGGCGGCAACCTGGTTGTCGGAACTGATCTGGCGCGACTTCTATTGCATGATTTTGCATCACCATCCACGCGTGGTGAATCACGCGTTCAAGCCCGAATATGACGCGATCCAATGGGAATCCGGCGATGCGGCGCAACAAGATTTTCAGGCCTGGTGCCAGGGTCGCACCGGCTATCCGCTGGTGGATGCGGCGATGGCGCAGCTGAACCGCACCGGATACATGCACAACCGGCTGCGCATGGTCACCGCCAGCTTCCTGATCAAGGACCTCGGCATCGACTGGCGCTGGGGCGAACATTACTTCGCGCAACAACTGAACGATTTCGACCTGGCCGCCAACAATGGCGGCTGGCAGTGGGCGGCATCGACCGGCTGCGATGCGCAACCGTATTTCCGCATCTTCAACCCGGTCACGCAATCCGAAAAATTCGATCCGGAAGGCGTGTTCATCCGGCGCACTCTGCCGCAACTGGCGAAACTGCACAACAAGCACATCCATACGCCGTGGCTGCTGGGCACGATGGAATTGAAACTGGCCGGGATCACGCTGGGCGACAACTATCCCGAACCCATCGTGCAACATGATACGGCCAGAAAACGCACGCTGGAACGTTATGCAGCGGTCAAGAAAACAGCGTGAAAGCGATTTTTGGAATTATGCATACTAATATAAGTATATTTACTTTCGGACTGAATATGTGCGGAAAACACATGCTTTTAATGCATACCCAATATAAATCACAAAATCTAATAGCGTGCATCACGCACAGGTGCAGATTTAAAATCTGCCTCACGAAATTTTTAATAATCAACCAAAGGAAACACCATCATGCGCATTCTTCACACCATGCTGCGCGTCGGCGACCTGCAGCGCGCGATCGATTTTTATACCAAGGTTCTCGGCATGCATTTGCTGCGCACTAGCGACAACCCGGAATATCAATATACGCTGGCCTTCCTCGGCTACGGCAGCAATCCTGAGCATGCGGAACTGGAACTGACCTACAACTACGGGGTGGAAAAGTACGAGATCGGAAATGCCTACGGTCATATCGCGATTGCGGTCGAGGATGCCGGAAAAGCCTGCGCTGCAGTCAAGGCAGTCGGCGGCAACGTCACCCGCGAAGCCGGCCCGGTCAAAGGCGGCAGCACGGTAATTGCGTTCGTGCAGGACCCGGACGGCTACAAAATCGAGTTAATCGAACGCCGAGCCGATGCGGGCGGCAGCGGGTTGAGATAGCTGGGAGGGGCGTTTCGAATAAAAACACTGAAGTATGGTTACTGTTCAGCCCCTATATGAAACTTCCAAGCAGCAGATTTTTGTAGGAGCGCACCAGGGCGCGACCAATAGCAGCAGTCTGGCGACTGCTTCGCGCCCGGGTGCGCTCCTACAGAACCAAGCCACTTAGATAGTGATTAGCATACCGGCTGAATAGTCTGGAGTATGCCAAAAAACACGGTGCTTACCGCGTATGAAATATGTGGCATTTATAAATACTCGGTAGGTTGGCGCTGAGCTTGCGAAGCCCAACATTGCGCGCAGAATGTTGGGCTTCGCTGCGCTCAGCGCCAACCGACGCGACGCGGCTACAGCCGGTTGGCCAGCGCCACGTATTGCTCCAAAGGCACGGTCTCGGGCCGGGTTTTCGGATCGACGCCGGCTTCTATCAGATCGGCTTCGGTAAACATCCCTGCCAGGCAGTTGCGAATCACCTTGCGGCGTTGGGAAAATGCCTTCAGCACGACTGCTGCCAACTTGTCGGCATCGCACGCCAAAGGCTCGGCGATCGGAATCATGCGCACGATCGCGGATTCGACCCGCGGCGGCGGCTCGAACGCAGTCGGCGGCACAATGAACAGCAATTCCATCTTGTAACGCCATTGCAGCATCACCGACAGGCGACCGTAAGTCTTGCCGCCGGGCGCGGCAACCATGCGCTCCACCACTTCCTTTTGCAGCATGAAATGCTGGTCCTCGACCTGCTGCGCGAATTTCGCAAAATGAAACAGCAGCGGGCTGGAAATGTTGTACGGCAGATTGCCGACGATGCGCAACTTCTGGCCGGCTTGGAGCGGAATCGCCGCGAAATCGAATTGCAGCGCATCGCCGGCGTGCACGATCAGCTTGGCCGGATCGAAGCTTTTTTCCAGCCGCGCCACCAGATCGCGGTCGAGTTCGACCACGTGCATCTGCTGCAGCGGCTTGAGCAACAGCCGCGTCATCGCACCCAGGCCGGGGCCGACCTCGATCATCGCGTCGTCCGGCTGGGGATCGATCACATCGACGATACGGGACAATACGAATTTATCGGTAAGGAAGTTCTGGCCAAAGCGCTTGCGGGGGATGTGTTTCATTCAGGTTTAATTAAAAAATCTGTTCTTGTTGTGTGCCGGATGGGCGCAGACAGGCTGTCATTTGCGCCGCCGTTTGCAGGGCGGCAATCATGCTGGCGCAATCGGCATGACCGACACCCTGGGCTGCCAGATCGAGTGCAGTGCCGTGATCAACCGAGGTACGGATCAGCGGCAGGCCGAGCGTGATGTTGACGCCCTGGCCGAAGCTGGCGAACTTCAGCACCGGCAAGCCCTGGTCGTGATACATCGCCAGCACGCAATCGGCGTTGACCAGATATTTCGCCTGAAACAAGGTATCGGCCGGATAAGGGCCGCTCACCAGCATGCCCTTGGTTTGTGCCGCCAGAATCGCCGGCGTGATTACGTCGATTTCTTCACGACCCAAAT
>JBDSCZ010000374.1:0-12192 GCA_039920865.1 Burkholderiaceae bacterium | reverse complement strand
CTTCGACGATCTTGCCGCAGATGATCTTGGCGTCGATCGGCCGTTCCTGCAAATAGTCGCTGAGGGTCTTGGCGACGATGTCCTCGACCGGTCCGCGCACTTCGGAGGACACCAGTTTGTCCTTGGTTTGCGAGCTGAATTTCGGTTCCGGCACCTTGACCGATAACACGCAAGTCAGTCCTTCACGCATGTCGTCGCCGGTGACTTCGACCTTGGCCTTCTTGGCGAACTCGTGTTCTTCGATGTACTTGTTGATGACGCGCGTCATCGCGGCGCGCAGGCCGGTCAGGTGGGCACCGCCGTCGCGCTGCGGGATGTTGTTGGTGAAGCACAGCACCTGTTCGTTGTAGGCGTCGTTCCATTGCATCGAGACGTCGACGCTGATGTTGGTGCCTTGGTCCGACAGCTTGTCGCCGGTGGCCTGGAAGATGGTCGGATGCAGCACGTTCTTGTTCTTGTTGATGTACTCGACGAAGCCGCGGGTGCCGCCTTCGAACGCGAACAGCTCTTCCTTGCCGCTGCGCTGGTCGCTCAGCTTGATCTTGACGCCGTTGTTCAGGAAGGATAGTTCGCGAATTCGTTTGGCCAAAATCTCATAGTGAAATTCGACCTGTGTGAAGATTTCTTCATCGGCCCAGAAATGGACTTCGGTGCCACGCTTTTCGGTGTCGCCGAGGACCTTGATCGGCGACACCGCAACGCCGTCGATGATTTCGATCTCACGGTTTTGGGGTACGCCGCGCACGAATTCCATGCTGTGTTTTTTTCCGTCACGCCGCACCGTCAGTTTCAGCAACTTGGACAAGCCGTTGACGCAAGACACGCCAACCCCATGCAGGCCGCCGGAGACCTTGTACGAGTTCTGGTCGAACTTGCCGCCCGCGTGCAGTTCAGTCATTACGATTTCGGCTGCGCTGCGCTTCGGCTCGTGCTTGTCGTCCCACTTGATGCCGGTCGGGATGCCGCGGCCGTTATCGGTGACCGATATCGAGTTGTCGGTATGGATAGTGACGTTGATTTCGGTGCAATAGCCGGCCAGCGACTCGTCGATCGAGTTATCCAGCACCTCGAACACCAGATGGTGCAAGCCGGTGCCGTCAGAGGTGTCGCCGATGTACATGCCGGGGCGTTTACGCACCGCTTCCAGTCCTTCCAGGATCTGGATGGATGAAGCGCCGTATTGACTGTTGTCGGGTTGGCTGACGTTGTCTTTTTCGATCTCGGACATGGACTACCTTCTAAAAACGGTGACTGACTGCTAAATTCGGCTTTAACGATTAATATATACCGGACACTGTATATTTAACATCCGCAATAAATACATGCGGATATTGTGGTATTTTTACACATACCCCCTGTTTTTTAATTTCAGGATCAGATGCGCATCGGCATTACGACATACTTGAAGTCGGTATTGTCGGGAATCGAGATCAGCGCCGATGAATTGGAGTCGCCAAGGGCGATGTTGATGTGCTCGCACTTCAGATTGTTCAAGACATCCAGCAGATAAGAGACATTGAAGCCGATATCGACGCTGTCCCCGCCATAATCAATCTCGAGTTCTTCGACCGCTTCTTCCTGGTCGGCATTAGTCGAGCTGATCTTCAGGCTGCCGGGTGTGACGATGCAGCGCACTCCCTTGAATTTGTCAGAGGTCATGATGGCGGCACGTTGCAAGGAGCGCAGCAGGGCGTCGCGACTGATGATGAAATTGTTTTTGTAGCCCTTCGGCACCACCCGGTTGTAGTCGGGGAATTTGCCTTCAACCAGTTTCGAAATCAGTTCGATGTCGGCGAAAGTCAGTTTGACCTGGTTGCTGGCGATTTCGAGTTCCACCGGATCGTCGTTTTCTTCCAGCAGGCGCTGCAATTCGAGAATGGTCTTGCGCGGGATGATGACTTCCTGACGTGGAAAATCCTGCTCGGTTTCGACCTGGCAGAAAGCCAGGCGGTGTCCGTCGGTGGTTACCGCGATCACGTTCTTGCCGTCGACCACCAGCAGCAGGCCATTCAGGTAATAGCGAATGTCTTGCTGCGCCATCGAGAAATGCACCATGTTGAACAGGTGCTTCAGGGTCTTTTGCGGTAGCGTGACGCGGGCATTGTAATGTTCTGCCTGCGCCACGGTCGGAAATTCTTCGGCCGCCAGTGTCTGCAGCGCGAAGCGCGATTTGCCGCTTTGTACCGTCATGCGCTTGTTGGTCAGCGACAAGGTTACTTCGCCGGATTCCGGCAATGCGCGCAGGATGTCGAGCAGTTTGCGCGCCGCAACCGTGGTTGCCGCGACTTCTGCGTCGACGCCAATCCGGGCGTGGGTGGTGATTTGCACCTCGATGTCAGTGGACAGGAAAGAAACACTTTCGCCATCCTTGCGAATAAGAATATTCGCCAGAATCGGCAAAGTGTGCCGGCGCTCGACAATTCCGCTCACGATCTGCAAGGGGCGCAATAGCGCATCTCTATGAGTCTTAACCAATTGCATAGTCATGTCCTTGTGTGTCATGGTTGAATGTTGCCGTTTAATTCTGGTGCTATGTCCGGCATACACGCCAGCAAAACCGGGTAAAACCCACTAAACCTACTTCTTTGTGCCAGAAATGCGCATATCTGCCATTATCCATAAATATGCTGGGGTTTAGCAATATTGCCGCGCAGCCAGCAGATAGGTATTTTTCTAGCCTTTTAATGTCTGTTCCAGCACATGCAATTCATGATTGCACTCCGGGTTCTTGGTGCGGTCCAGCGTGATCTTGCGCACTGCGTGCAAGACCGTGGTGTGATCGCGCCCACCAAATAAATCGCCGATTTCGGGCAGGCTTTTCTGCGTTAATTCCTTGGCCAGATACATCGCAATCTGGCGCGGACGCGCAATATTCGCCGGCCGCTTCTTGGAATACATGTCGGCCACTTTGATATTGAAAAAATCGGCTACCGTCTTCTGGATGTTTTCCACCGAAATCTGCCGGTTCTGCACCGAAAGCAAATCCTTCAGTGCTTCCTTGACCACGTCGATCGTGATGTCCTTGCCGTGAAAACGCGAATACGCGAGGATCTTGCGCAATGCACCTTCCAGGTCGCGCACGTTGGAACGCAGGTGCTTGGCAACGAAAAATGCTACGTCGTCCGACAGCGTGACGCCCTCCTGGACCGCTTTTTTCAGCAAAATTGCGACCCGCATCTCCAGTTCCGGCGGCTCGATGGCGACCGTCAGGCCGGAATCAAAACGCGAAGTCAGTCGGTCATCCATGCCGGTGATTTCTTTCGGATAGGTGTCGCTGGTGATGATGATTTGTTTTTTTGCCGCAATCAAGGCCTCGAACGCGTAAAAGAATTCTTCCTGGGTGCGGCTCTTGCCGCCGAAAAACTGGATATCATCGATCAGCAATAAATCCAGCGAATGGTAATAGCGCTTGAATTCATCAAAACCTTTCCGCTGGTAAGCGGTCACTACGTCGCGAACATACTGTTCAGCGTGAATGTAGCGAATTTTCGCGTTCGGCTGATCGGCCAGTACCTGGTTACCAATGGCATGGATCAAATGCGTCTTGCCGAGTCCGACGCCACCATAAAAAAACAGCGGATTGTATGAAATGCCCGGATTATTGGCGACCTGGATCGCGGCTGCGCGGGCCAGTTGGTTGGCCTTTCCGGTGACGAAGCTATCGAAAGTCAGCGCGGTATTGATCCTGCTCTGATCGCGCCGTGGCGAAGCCTCTATCGGTGTTTCTGCAAAGCGCAGTTGCGCATCGGTCGGCACCGGAGCACCCACGGGCGCGGTCGTCGGCGCGCGGCGCGGCGCATTGAGTTTCGGATCCAGCACGAATTGCACATCAATTGGCATTTCCCAGAACTGGGCTGCAAGGGCGTTGATGCGGTTAGCAAATTGCGTCTTGACCCAGTCGAGCTTGAAGCGGTTAGGCGCGGCAATCCGCAATACCCCGTCGTCAAAGTCGAGTGGGGCCAGTGGCTTGATCCAAGCACTGAATTGCTGCGGCGTCAGTTCCTGCTCCAGCTGCGCGGAACAGGTCTGCCAGAAATTTTCCATGAATCTTCTTGAGTGAAAAGGTGTGGGGGAGGGCGTATCGGTATGTTCCACGAAATGACTGCGATGCAGTCCTGCGGTAGATCGCCACACATATACGCTATTCTACCCTTGCCGGACCAAGTTATCCACAGGCTGCCATACAATAGATGATCAATGCAGATCGATGCCTGAGGATAAATGCACTCTATATATTGACAAAGACATGCAAAATATTGTCTAATCCTCGGTTCCATGTCCATTGGATGGTGTTTCGGCTCGTGCCTTTGCAGGCATGCGCGGTGCAAACATCAAAAATGTGGCGCTGTGTGTAGTAACCCGATCTATTTTTGCTGATTAACGAGACCAACATGAAACGTACATACCAACCTTCAGTCGTACGCCGCAAGCGTACCCACGGCTTTCGCGCACGCATGGCAACCCGCGGCGGCCGCGCCGTGTTGAATGCGCGTCGCGCTAAGGGTCGTAAGCGTTTGGCTGCTTAAGTCAAACGTACAGCAGGCAAACTGACTGCGTGACAGCTAATTTCTCACGTGCTCGGCGAATCGTTAAAACGGATGACTTTTCATCCGTTTTTCGTTTGCGTCCAGCCTATAGAACCGCACATTTTGTGTTGTATGCGCTACCGGCTGGATTGCCCAATGCACGTTTGGGCATCGTGGTGGCGAAGCGGTTTGCACCGCGGGCAGTTACGCGCAATACGATTAAAAGGGTGGCGCGTGAGCTATTCCGCCAGACCGAATTGCCGCCGCTGGATTGCATCATTCGTCTGTCGAAGCCGATCAATACCAAGGCCGACCCGGCGACATCGGTGCAATTGAAGGTTTTGCTGCGCACCGAATTGCTGCGTTTGCTGGCTTCACAAAAAATGCCGGAGAGTTCCCAGTGACGGCGTTATTGCTGCTGCTGTTGCGCGTATACAAGCTGTGCATCAGCCCATTTCTTGGGCAGAATTGCCGTTTTTTTCCGAGTTGTTCCGATTATGCCGGACAAGCGGTGCGCGAGCATGGTGCATTAAAAGGGAGTGCTTTGGCGACCAAGCGTCTCTGCAAATGCCATCCATGGCACCCGGGCGGATTTGACCCGGTACCGGGAAAACCCCCTGAATCCCATTCTGCAGACGCTAGCGACTGCAGCCATTCCCGAAATTCTGATTTCTCCTGACAAATACACTTATGGATATCAAACGTACCATCCTTTGGGTTGTGTTTTCGATGTCGCTGTTGATCCTTTGGGACAACTGGATGCGCCATAACGGAAAACCATCGATGTTTTCGCCATCTGTGACGCAACAAGACAAGCCTGCCGCTAGCGCTGCCGGATCGCCCAAAACGGAGGTGTCGCAGGCATCGGTCACGGGTACAGCGCTGTCGCCGGCAGAAATTGGCACGGCGGTTGCCGGCGTTGCGCCAGTCAAGAGCGAAGTCGTGACAATAACCACCGATGTCATCAAGGCGAAAATTGATACGGTGGGTGGCGAATTGAAATATCTTGAACTTTTAAAGCACAAGGATACGGTTGATCCGACCAAAAATCTGGTGCTGTTCAATGACGCCGCCCAGCACATCTACTTGGCCCAGACCGGCTTGATTGGGGGCGCATTCCCCAATCACAAATCGACTTTCATTGTCCAGCCGGGAACCCGCGAACTGGGGGCCGGCAACGAAGTGAAGCTGGTGCTGGAGTCCGACGCAGGTGGCGTCAAACTGATCAAAACGTTCACGTTCAAACGTGGCGACTACAATATTGATATCAAGCACGATATTGCTAATGTGTCCGGAGCGCCGATTACACCCTCGTTGTATTTGCAACTGGTGCGCGATGGCAACAAGCCGGGTGGGGAATCCAAGTTTTATAGTACCTTCACCGGCCCTGCGGTATATACCGAGGCGGAAAAATTCCAGAAGCTGGCCTTCGACAAGATTGCGGAAGGCAAGGATGAGCATGCGAAAAAAGCCGATAACGGTTGGGTAGCGCTGATACAGCATTATTTTGTCTCGGCCATCGTTCCGCAAGATAAGGCACCGCGCGAAATATTCACCAAAAAAGTTGACACTAACCTGTTCGCCATCGGCACCATCCTGCCGTTGGGGACAATTGCTCCTGGCGCAACAGTTTCGATGGATGCGCAGTTATATTCCGGCCCGCAAGAGACCCGGGTGCTAGAAAAAATTGCTCCGGGCCTGGCGCTGGTCAAAGACTACGGCTGGCTGACGATTATAGCCAAGCCGATCTTTTGGTTGATGACTCAGATTCACAAAGTGCTCGGCAACTGGGGTTGGACTATCATCATGCTGACGGTCTTGATCAAGCTGGCATTTTTCCCATTGTCCGCAGCCAGTTATCGCAGCATGGGGAAAATGAAACTGGTTGCGCCGAAAATGACCTCGATTCGAGAGCGCTTCAAATCTGAGCCACAAAAGATGAATCAGGCGATGATGGAGCTATACAAGACCGAAAAAATTAATCCGCTTGGTGGCTGCTTGCCGATCGTGGTGCAGATTCCGGTCTTCATTTCACTGTACTGGGTCTTGCTGGCCAGTGTCGAGATGCGCAATGCGCCTTGGCTGGGCTGGATTCACGACTTGTCGGCACCCGATCCGTTCTATATTCTGCCGGTGGTAATGGCGGTATCGATGTTCATCCAGACCAAGTTAAACCCAAAACCACCTGATCCGATGCAAGCCAAGATAATGATGTTCATGCCGATCGCATTTTCGGTAATGTTCTTTTTCTTTCCGGCTGGTTTGGTGCTGTACTGGGTTGTCAATAACGTATTGTCGATCGCGCAACAGTGGACCATCACCAGGAAAATGGACGGCGGCAAGAAAGCATAGGCATCTTCATCCATGTGACGGATAATTGAAAGGCGGAATCTTTTTAGATCCCGCCTTTTTTATTAAAGGTATTCCAGTTTTTGGCCGTTAGCCAAATGTTGCTGTCAGGCGACGATTCAAGCCGGCACAGCAGGCTTTAGAGCAGAAGCGGGTTTAGAGGGCGATTCTTTTGTTACCAAACAATGCTCGAAATTATTATTTACCGTAATTGCCGGTAACAATTTCCTGCATTAAATAATATCAAAGCGTCGCGAAATATCAATCCGCTTATGTTGCACAGCGTGAGATTGCTGTAACACAGGGCGTGCAGTTAGAAAAAATTTTGAGAGGCATGGACTATGAGTGACAGTTTTGAGGATCTGGATGCCCTATTCGATCAGATATCTGCTCAGCATACAGAAATTGCAGCGACTACACCTGATGCCCCATCCAGCACTGTCCAAGGATCAGAAGCCGTGCCGGACGGAGTTCCTGAGGCTGAGAAGCCGATGTACGAACGGCTCGGAGGTATTGTTCGAATATTGCATGATTCAATACGCGAGCTAGGCCATCAGCATCCATTCAACTCTCTTAATTCGCAAATTGGCGATGCGCAGGATCGGTTGGCTTATGTTGCTACGCTGACCGAGCAAGCTGCAAACAAAGTGCTGAACGCAACTGAAGCGGGGATGCCGGCACAGGAAAACTTATCGAACAGCGCCAAGGAAATGAAGGCGCGCTGGAGTGATCTGTTCGATGGCAAGCTCAGCGTGGAAGAATTCAAGCTGCTCGCAGATGACACCAGAAGCTTCACTTCTTCGGTAATTGAGGTGACCGAAGAGGAGAAAGCGCGCTTACTAGAAATCATGATGGCGCAGGATTTCCAGGATTTGACCGGCCAGCTGATCAAAAAAGTGGTGACAATTACCCAGGCAGTTGAGCGTGAGCTGGCCCAACTGCTGTGGGACAATGCTCCTGAGGCAGTAAAGGACAAGCCACCGGTACAGAAAGACGCGGAAGTTGATCTGATGCAGGGGCCGGCGGTACCATCTGCCGCGATGGGGCAGGACGATGTGGACAGCCTTCTGGATGATTTGGGCTTCTGATGGATGACATGCTCAAGGAGTTCGTGGTTGAAGCACTGGAGCTCGCCACTAATGTTGAAGCGCATCTGTTAGTGCTGGAACGGCAGCCGGATGATCAAAACACTCTGAATGCGCTGTTCCGGTCGTTTCATACGATTAAGGGTGGTGCCGGATTTATGAATCTAACGGCAATGGTATCGGCCTGCCATCTGACTGAAAACCTGTTTGATGCGTTGCGCACCGGTGCCGCGCCTGTTACCCCGATCGCGATCGAGGCGGCCTTACAAGCCAGCGGTTTTGTCGCGGACCAGCTCGGCGAGTTGGCCAACGGCGTCGCAGCCGAGCAACTACCGGCCATGCCCGATGCACTGCAGGCCATCCTGACTGCAGCAATCGAGGGTATTGCACCGCTTGCAGTCCAGGTGGTGAATACGATAATCGTTGTCGATGAGCCGAATCTTGACGGGCAGCTTGATTGGGATGCGTATTACCATGCGCTGGTACCAGCACATGCGCTGCAGGCTGCAGCACTGCCAGCTCGTGCTGCACCGGTTCTCGCACCGATTGCGACCCCGGTTACAGCCGTAAAAGCTGAAAAATCCCAGCTGACAGCCCAGAAATCCACTACTCCGATGATCGAAGACAGTATCCGGATTGATGCCGTCAAGCTTGATATTTTATTGGAGGTGGCTGGAGAGTCGGTGCAGGCGGCCAATCAAGCGGCCGTGCTGCTGGAAAAGCTGGCGCAATTCAAGTTCGAAGACGATGCCACGACTTTGGTGGCAACACTAACTGAAACGATAGAGCGCGCCTCGCGCTACGCAACAGAATTGCAACGGGCTACGCTGGCCACCCGCATGCAGCCGGTCGGCCGGCTGTTCCAGAAGTTTCCCCGTCTGATTCGGGAGCTTGCCAGGGACCTCGGCAAGGAAGTCGAGTTGGCGATCAAGGGTGCGGAAACTGAAGTCGATCGCGTCGTCGTCGACAGTCTGTACGATCCTTTGGTGCATATGCTGCGCAATTCCCTCGACCATGGTGTGGAAAGCCAGGAGGATCGAATTAAATGCGGAAAATCGCCGAAATCCACCATATCCCTGACCGCCTGGCAGGAAGCCAGCAGCGTGATGATCGAGGTGGCGGATGACGGCAGGGGCATGAACCCACAGTTTTTGCGCGAAAAAGCGCGTGCCAAGGGATTGATCGGCGAGAGCGACGCGCAGACCGACGAAGAAGCATTCCAGCTGGTATTCTTGCCCGGATTTTCCACTAAGGAAGTCGCTTCCGCGGTATCCGGACGCGGGGTCGGCATGGACGTGGTGAAAACTGCGGTCGACAAGCATCGCGGCACGATTCGCATCGATTCGCGTCTCGGTTTGGGCACTCGTTTCCTGATTCGCTTGCCGATTGAATTGTCGATCGTGCCGACCATGCTGGTGCGCACCAGCGGTGCAGCATTGGCAATGCCGTTAGCGGTAATCGAGCGTGTAGTGGAGTTGCCGGAAACATTTTCAGAAGTCGGCGGGGCTCCCATGCTGCGCGATCAGGGCCGCCCGTTGTTGGTGCGCTCGCTGGCCAAAATTCTTGGTTATGATGCGTGTGAGGAACGGGTCGGTATCGTAATTGCGGCACCGCAACCGTATATTCTGGCCATGGGGGCGGTTGAAGGAACCGCCGATCTGGTCATAAAACCATTGTCCTGTCTCAGCGTACCCGGCATAACCGGAACCGCGCGTTCAGCCGAAGGCGAGTTGGTGCTGGTGATCGGCCTCGGCTATCTGCTCGACGGCTGTCGCACCGGTGTGCGCCTGGCAGCATAAGTATTTTGCCCGCCTACTGAATGAAAACCGCACCGTTTGGTGCGGTTTTCATTCGTTTGAACAAAAAATCTCGCTAAACCCGACAGTCAGCTGCGTGATTGGCCGCGTTCTGGCATTGTATAGGTAGAATCGCGCTATGAATCTTGATACCTCCCCCATCGCAGCTATCGCCACCGCTCCCGGACGCGGCGGCATTGGCGTAGTACGTGTTTCCGGCAAAAATCTTGCAGTCTTGATGCAGGCACTGGGCTTTCAGCTCAAGCCGCGTTATGCGACCTATTTACCATTCACCCAGGCCGATGGCAGCATCATTGATCACGGTCTGGCGCTCCATTTCAAGACCCCGCATTCCTACACCGGCGAAGATGTGCTTGAATTGCAAGGGCATGGCGGGCCGGTAGTGCTGCAGATGCTGCTGGCCCGCTGCCTGGAAGCGGGGCGTGAAATCGGCTTGCGGTTGGCGCAGCCGGGCGAATTCACACGTCGGGCCTTCCTCAACGACAAGCTGGATCTGGCGCAGGCGGAAGCGGTCGCCGATTTGATCGAGGCATCAACCGAGGCGGCGGCAAAGTCGGCTTCGCAATCGCTGTCGGGCGTTTTTTCCAAGGTCATTCATACCTTGGTCGAGCAAGTGGTGCAATTGCGCATGCTGGTTGAGGCGACGCTCGATTTTCCGGAGGAGGAAATCGATTTCCTGGAAAAATCCAATGCGCGCGGCCAACTGACACAGATTCAGCAGACTTTACATACCGTCTTGCTGCAGGCGCAACAGGGTGCCTTGCTGCGCGAAGGCTTGAACGTGGTACTCGCCGGCAAGCCCAACGTAGGAAAATCTTCGTTGCTGAATGCTTTGGCGGGCGCTGAAGTGGCGATCGTCACACCGATTGCCGGTACCACGCGCGACAAGGTGACTGAAACCATCCAGATCGAAGGCATTCCGCTCAATATCATCGACACTGCCGGCATTCGTGCCCCTGATGATGCCAATGATGAAGTCGAACGGATTGGCATTGAACGTACCTGGATTGAAGTTGGTAAAGCCGACGTGATTTTGCATTTGCTGGATGCCGGGCGGGGGCCAACGCGCGCAGATGAAGCGATGGTGGCGCGCTTTCCAGACGGCGTGCCGGTAATCCGCATCTGGAACAAAATCGACTTGTCTGGGCACAAACCCAGCATTGACACCATGCTGGACGCGACGCATATTTATCTGTCGGCACAAGACAAGAGCGGAATCGACTTATTGCGTTCGGAGATATTGCGTATTGCTGGCTGGAAGCAAACTGGCGAATCGGTATATCTGGCGCGCGAGCGTCACCTGATCGCACTGCGTGCTGCGCGTGACCATCTGCAATTAGCAGCCCAGTTTGCCGCACAAAACGACCACGCGCTGGACCTGCTGGCAGAGGAATTGCGGCTGACCCAGGAGCAGTTGGGCAGCATCACCGGCGAATTTACGCCGGATGATTTGCTGGGAGTGATCTTCAGCCGTTTTTGTATAGGAAAATAAGCCGAGGTACTAAGCAGGATGCCAGCGTATCAGCGACGTAATGCTATTGCGTCGTAAATGACCATGCATGTGTAAAAGACGTGCCATTGCCGACGCATCCCTGGCTAGGGTCGTTGGGATTTTTAGCGGCGCTGATGCTACCGGTAAAACTCACGTCGTATTGGGTATTCCTTGTTAGTGCTGACAATGGAACGATGGCGGCCGCAGACAGCGGTGTCGGGTGTGGGTCTGGATCATTGACGGGTCTGATGTCGGCGTCATAGGTCAGAAGACGGGTTGGCAGGAGCGTGCCATCGGAGTGCGACCTCACGGTAAACTCGGATGTGGTAATGCATTCGGTTATGTTTGTATGGATACTGATCGGATAACCAACTAACACCTTAAAGAATTGCGGGAATTGCTCTTTAGGGAAGGCGTCTGGCGTTTCACTACTATGATCGAATGAGGTTGGCACCTGCTGTTGAGTGTCATAAGGATATACCGCCACTCTGTTTCCGCTCACTAAGCCGGAACCAAAGCCATTGCTGGCAGCGAAATCGGTGGTGAAGTAGGCTTTACCGTTCGTTGTACTGGTTGCACCCGCGCCAGCTTCCTTGAACATCGGCTCGAAGATCACGAAGCGGTGGTAGATCGCGGTGATCAATGCCTCGGCGGCGGCAGCGCCATCGGTGTGGTCGGTCTTCGAAATAACTTCCCCGTATGCATAACTCTCATTTGGTTCGAATTTATAGTTGGCTTGGGTCAGTCGATCCAACAGATAGACCCCAGTGAAGTCGGGCTTACTTGAGATCTGGTCGTGGGTGATGGTGTCGTTACGTGCTTGATACTTGGAATGCCCTTGTGCGGCGTTATCAATTTTCGCGCTCCTGGAAACAGGGGCCAAGCCCATTAGTTGGCGATTTGCATTAAATCGTTCGAGACCT
>JBDSCZ010000373.1:0-8596 GCA_039920865.1 Burkholderiaceae bacterium | reverse complement strand
GGAAACTACAGCAACGAGTGGTACCAATATCTCCGATACTGACCTAAAAGCTGCCATCGAAGATGCTGTTATACAGAGCAAAGTATTCAAAAGCATTGTGCAGAGCGCAGGTGGCGATTATGAATTGAACGTCAGAGTCATCAGTCTCTCAAAGCCCATGTTCGGAGGTACTTTCACCGTTGAAATGGAAACGGCATGGTCGCTTACCAATGAAGCAGACCACAATATTTTGATGAGGAAATCCGTGAAATCCAGCGGAAAGGCAACCATGGGTGACTCCCTTGTGGGAGTTAGCCGGCTGCGCATGGCAGTTGAAAATGCAGCCCGAGAGAACATCACTCAAGGGCTGAAAGCAGTCGCTGAACTGAACCTCTAATTTCATCTGAGAAATTGCCCGGCACATAGAGAAAGCTGGGGTCAGTTCTTACATTCCAACATTGTCAATTAGATGAAAATCTAAGCTCGTAGCCCAAAATTCATACAAATAGCCGAAAACACAAATGTCGCTGCAAACGATCTGCAGCGGCATTTTTCATGTTAGGGCGCGGATCACCCCGTTTAATGCTCAGGCCGACGGGTAAAAACATACTGAATGCCGTATATTTAAAGCCCCAATGAATACGTGCGGCAAAATGTCAATTATCACTGATACTCCTGCATAAATTCACATAAGCAGGGACGTAGGCTGGGATGCAATCCCAGCTAATTGGGTGGTGCCGCTGAAAGTGATCGATTTTCGTCAGGGAGTGATGGAAGTGAGCTTGCTGGGATTGCATCCCAGCCTACTGAACTCACAATATACTCAACACGGTATTTTTATGACACCAATGAAAATATGCGGACGGTGATATGTTATTTCACCATAAATTCACATAACCAGCACGGCACGGCATTCACCCGCCGGTCACGCCTCCCGCACCACCATCAACCCGGCACGAAACCCAACCCTGACATCGGGGTTCGGGAAAATCACGAATTCTTCCGCGTGCTGCACCCGGTACACGGTGTCGCCGTCGCTGGCGATCACTGCGCCTTGCTGCAGGGCGGTGAAGTTTTGCGTGCTGCGGTCGAATCCCATGCTGAAGGCGTCGCTGAGTTTGACGATTTCCTGCGCGACCTTGAAGCGCTGCGGCAGGCAGTCGGCGGGGGCTGCGAATACCGCCGGATCGCCACGCAGCAGTGCATCGAGTGCGGCTTGCGGCTTGATGAACAGGCTGAGGTCGTTCCGGCCTAGCGTGCCGACCTGCCCCAGCTCCAGCGTGGCGCTGACGGTGCCGAACTGGCGCGCGCTGTAGGCGGTGTAGGTGCCGGCCGATTTCGGGCTGGTCACCATCGCTTCGATTGCGGCGTGGCCGAGGAAGTTGGTCAGCAGCTGCTTGTCGGCGTCGCCTATCGGCTCCGGCACGATCGCGAAGGTCGGGTAGTGCGAGCGCCGGATCGCGGTGTGCAGATCCAGATGCCATTTTTGCGCATGGGGGGCGGCGAAGAAGGCCGCGGTCGCCTGCATGATCAGATCGGCGCGCGCGGCTTCGGCCACGCTTGCCAGCTCGCCGCGATCGCTACGGAACAAGCGGTTCAGGTCGGCGCCGATGAAACGCCGCTGTTGCGCGATGGCGGCCGGATTGCCGACCACCAGCATCAGGTCGACCGCCAGTTGCTGCGGTGCCGCGGCCAGCTCGGCCAGCAGATGCGCGAGCATTTCGATCGGGCCGGTTTCATCGCCGTGCACCCCGACCGAGACCAGCAGCGCCATGCGGCTGGCGGGAGCGGTGTGCGCGCCATCCGACGCGCCGGCGGCGATCTGCAGGATGCCGGCTGCCGGCAAGTTCACCGTAAAACCGGCCGCAGAAAAGCGCTGCGCAATCGCGCTGAAATCGGCTTCGGCCAGCGCCCGCAGCGTGTCAGATATCAGCGACTGCATCATGCCGGTTCCGCAGCAGCGGCTTCGGACAGCGCCCAGACGTCGAGCATCGCCTGTTCGAGATCCGCTTGCGGGGTCGCAGGGCTGACGCTGCGACCGTTGAGCGCCAGCTGGCCGATCACCGCCTCGATTGCGCCATCGAGATGGTGTGGCCGGACAGTGGACGGCGACATGGCGTGCAAGACCTGCGACAACAGCCGCTGCTGGGCCCGACGCAATGCCTGTTGCGCATAGTCGCGCAGCGCTTGCTGTGACTTGTTCTGCGGCGCGCGCTTGAGGCCGCGCTCCAGCGTATCGATGCCGGCCTGCTGCCGCACGCGCATGCCGAGCTGCAGGAATTGTGCCAAGTCCATGCCGGCCGGACGTGCTACCGACAGCGATGCAAACAGGAAGGCGGCCACGCTTTCGATTGCGTTTACTGCCAGCCATGCGTGGGCAAACGGCGCCGGCAATAGTGCATCGGTCGCTGGCATGGTAGTCGAGATCAGTTGCGCCAGCATTTCGTGCTGTCTGAACAGACGGATCAATTCCTCCAGCGCACCGGCGGTCTGCGATTGCTGCACAGGTGCCGACAATACGCCTTCGATCATGGCTTTCTGCAGCACGCGGGTATCGGCATCGGCCGCAATCGACGCGGCAAGCGGCACGACCAGCGCATCGGCATCGAGCGCCTCGAAGATTGGCGCCAGATTCAGCGCCGACCAGGCCTGGGCCCAGGCCGCGACCACCGTGGATTCCTCGACCTGATGGGCGCGCGCCAGATCGCCTACCAGCAGCGGGCCGCAACGGTTGATGATGTCATTGGCCAGCACGGTCGCCAGAATCGCGTTGGCCAGCGGATGCTCCAGCGGATTGCGGGTGGCGACCAGCGCCGGCGGGAAATACGGCGTCAGGATCGCTGTGGCCCAGCTGCTTTCGGTCAATGGCAAGGTCGCCAGATTGCGCTTGAAGCGGTTCTTCACATGGGCAATCACGACCGCCAGTTCCGGTGCCGACAGGCAATAGCCTTCTGCCTTGCGTCGCGCCAGCTCCACTTCCGTCGGCAGCTGTTCCAGCTCGCGCGAGAACGCGCCTTCGGCTTCCAGGCTGGCAATCAGCGCGGCGTAGCCATCCTGCACTTCCGAGATGTGCTGCGCCTGCATTTCACGCACTAGCAAGTGCGTTTGCAGCGTATTGTCGCGCAACACCAGCGCTTCGATGTCGTGCGTCATTTCAATCAGAATCCGGTTGCGCTCGGTCTCCGTCAGGCTGCCGGCATTGACTTCGACGTCGAGCCAGATTTTGGCATTGACTTCGTGATCCGAGCAATCGACCCCGGCCGAATTATCGATCGCGTCGGTAAAGATGTGGCCGCCCTTGAGCGCAAACTCGATCCGGCCGGCCTGGGTCGCGCCCAGATTGCCGCCTTCGGCGACGACAAGGCAACGCAGTTGATTGCCGTCGACCCGGATGCTGTCGTTGGCGCGGTCCTTGACTTGCTCGTGGGTCTCGCTGGAGGCCTTGATGTAGGTGCCGATGCCGCCGTTGTAGAACAGGTCGACCGGCGCCAGCAGGATGGTATGCAGCAATTGCTCGGGCGTGACGCTGGCAGCGCTGGTACCCAATGCCGCTTGCGCTTGCGGCGACAACGCGATGGAACGCGCCGAGCGCGGCCAGACCCCGCCGCCGGCCGAGATCAGCTGCTTGTCGTAATCGTCCCAGCTGGAACGCGGCAGCGCGAACAGGCGCTGGCGCTCTGCGAACGAGGTCGCGACATCCGGCGTCGGGTCGATGAAGATGTGGCGATGGTCGAACGCCGCTACCAGCTTGAGCTGGCGCGACAGCAGTACGCCATTGCCGAACACGTCGCCCGACATGTCGCCGACACCTGCCATCGTGATCGGCGTGGTGTTGATGTCGTGGTCCATCTCGTAGAAATGGCGCTTGACCGCTTCCCACGCGCCCTTGGCGGTGATGCCGAGTTTCTTGTGATCGTAGCCGTTCGAGCCGCCGGAGGCGAACGCATCGCCGAGCCAGAAGCCGCGCTGCACCGCGATGCCGTTGGCGATATCGGAGAAGGTCGCGGTACCCTTGTCGGCTGCCACCACCAGATACGGATCGGCTTCGTCGTAGCAGATCATGTCGGCCGGCGCGATGATGTCGCCGCGCACGCGGTTGTCGGTGATGTCGAGTAGACCGCCGATGAACAGCCGATACACGGCCTCGCCTTCGGCCGCGATGGTTTCGCGCACCGCATCTTTGGGCATCATCTTGCAGACGAAACCGCCTTTGGCGCCGGCCGGCACGATGACCGCGTTCTTGACCATCTGCGCCTTGACCAGGCCCATCACTTCGGTGCGGTAATCTTCCATCCGGTCCGACCAGCGCAGGCCGCCGCGGGCAACCGGGCCGCCGCGCAGATGCACGCCTTCAAAGCGGCGCGAGAACACGAAAATCTCGCGGTAAGGGCGCGGCTCGGGCAACAGCGCCAGCTGGCTGCTGTCGAACTTCAAGATGATGGTGTCGCCTTGTTGCGCGTTCTGAAAATACGTGGTGCGCAGCGTCGCCAGCATCAGGTCGGCCAGGCTGCGCAGGATTTCTTCGGTATCGGCGTGGTTGACGTCGGCCAGGCCGGCCTTGAATGCCGACAGCGCAATATTGCCGTCGGCATGTTGCGTGGCGTCCAGCGCCGGATCGAAGCGCTGCAGGAAAGCGTGAACCAGCGACTTGACAAGGGCCGGCTGCTTTCTGAGGCAGTCGGCGATATACCGCACCGAGAAACGGTTGCCGGCCTGACGCCAATAGCTCATGTAGGCGCGCACCAGTTGCACTTCCCTGGCGCGCAAGCCGCCCTCGATCACCAGCCCGTTCAGGCGGCCATCTTCGGCTTCATCGTTGAACAGCGATTCGAACAATTCCTCGGCCACCGGAGCGATCTGCGGCTGCACCAGTTTCTGCGCGCTTTCCGCATCGAGCGTCAGGCTGGTCACGAACGACGGCGTACCGTCCAGCGCGGGTATCGTATGCGTTTGCTCGCGATCGATGACCACGCCGGCGTTATGCAACGCCGGCAAGATCAGCGACAGCGACGGCACCTGATTGACCGAACACAGCCGGATCGTTGCGGTATCGGCTGCACCAGGAGTGTTCTGCATCTCGATGCGCACCTTGACGCGCGACGCATCCGGGTTGCGCAACAAGGCGGATAAGTCACGGAAAGCGACTTGCGACGGGGTTGCCGCGATGTAATTGGGCGCCAGCTTGCGGCTCAATTTACACAAGTCGTTGCGCAATCCGGCATCCGGCACCGCATCGGCCAGCAGATCGAAACCGGCATACCAGCCGTCCAGCACCGCCAGCAACGGCTGCTCGATGTCCTGCTCCAGATCGAGTGCAGTCCTGGCCGCAGTGGCAATCAGGTACAGGCGCGCCAGCGGGCCGTCCGCCACCAGGGTTTGCGAGCGCACATCGGTGGCACCGGAACTGGCGCACAAGGCCTGCGACAGCGCTTCAGCGATAGCGGCGCTGTAGCGCTCGCGCGGCAGATACACCAGCACATTCAGATGGCGGCCGTACATGTCGGGCCGCACAAACACCTTGGTACGCGGCTGCTTATAAAGCGAAACCACCGCACCGCAGACGCTGGCCAGCCATTCCGGCTCGGCTTCCAGCACTTCGGTGCGCGGCAGCGAATCGAGGATTTCGAGGAATTTTTCAGCGCGAAAACCTTCCTGCCTGACGCCGGCGATATTCAGTACCTTGGCAATCCGGACGCGAGCGAACGGCAGGCGCGCCAGCGTGGTGGCGGTAGCGGCGCGGGTAAACAAGCCGACGAAGCAATGCTCGCCCAGCAAACTTCCCTGTGCATCGACATCGCGCACGCCGAAGAAATCCAGCTGCTGGTCGCGGTGCAAGGTCGACTGCACATCGGCCTTGACCACCGACAGCGCATCGCTACGCGCGGCCAGCGTCTCGGCATCGCCGGGAATGTTTGCCAGGCAAGTACCGTAGACCGGATGCGTGACGTCCTGCAACACGCCGATCCGGCTCGGCAGGTCACGCGCCATCTCGCGCTCGCCTGGCGTGACGCGGTAATACGCATAGCCGAACGGCTCGAAGCCCTCGTCTTTAGCCCACGCCATGAAAGCCGCCACTTCCTGGCCATCGGCACCGGCGGCAGTGGCGGCAGCTGCGACGGTTGCAACCTGCGACATCGCAGCGGCCAGTGCGGCGGCGTCGCGCCGGACGATAGCGGCGTCCGTCGCCGCCATGCTGATGCTGGCGATCAAGGCGGCCAGATCGGACTCAGCCAATTTTTCGGCTAACAGGCACAGCACGAGCGACTCCAGCGGATCGCCATTCCTGGCCGCCTGCTCGACATGCGCTACGCTGCCGTCGGGCGCGCGCCGTACCGACAACACCGCATTGAGTACCGCACGCACCGCAACCCGTTTGCGGCGCATCGCCATCACGATCGAGTCGACCAGATACGGCATATCCGGATTCAGGATCAGCAACGCGGTGGCAAATCCGCCCCGGCCGTCGGCGTAGCGCAAGGAGGCAATCTGGCAGCCGTCGCGGGACCGGATCGCCGCCAACGCAAAACCCTCTTTTAGCACCGGAGCCAGGCTCTCGGGCGACATGCCGGCCAGATCATCCGCATCCAGCGCATTGAGCCAAGCCTGTATCAATTGCGTGACCTGACTATTGGGCGCGGCACCGGTTGACGCTGCCAGCACCATATTGAGGGTTTTCGTACGCACATCCAGTGAGTCAGTTTTCATGGGGTCTCCCGAATTCAGTGGTGTAAGTGTGCACCAGGCCCATGATTGCCGCTTCTAGAGACGCGACATGGATTTACAGGAGTGCGGCACCGGTGGCCGGTTTGATGTTGTGCATATCCATCAGGGATGAAATTCGCATTGGGAATACGGTAGGCTGGGATGCAATCCCAGCTATCGCCGGGGCTGATGGGTGCATGATTGCGGCTTGCTTGCCGGGATTGCATCCCAGCCTGCCAAGCTTTTCATGGACAAACCGCGATATCGATTACTTCAACGCGCCCGACAGGAATTTTTGCAGGCGCGGACTTTGCGGGTTGGACAGCACGGTGCGCGGGTCGCCCTGCTCTTCGATCACGCCTTGGTGCACGAAAATCACCTTGTTCGAGACGCCGCGGGCGAACTCCATCTCGTGCGTGACCACCATCATGGTGCGGCCTTCCTTGGCCAGATTCTGCATCACGCGCAGCACTTCGACCACCAGCTCGGGATCGAGCGCAGAAGTCGGCTCATCGAACAGCATCACGTCCGGCTCCATCGCCAGCGCCCGTGCAATCGCCACCCGCTGCTGCTGGCCGCCCGACAGATGCGCCGGATAATAATCCTCGCGCCCGACGACCCCGACCTTGTCCAGATAATGGCGGGCCCGTTCCATCGCTTCTTTTTTGTCAATGCCCAGCACATGCATCGGTGCTTCCATGATGTTTTCCAGCACCGTCATGTGCGACCACAGGTTGAAATGCTGGAACACCATCGCCAGTTTCGAGCGCACCAGTTGCAGCTGGCGGGCATCGGGGCAATCGAGGTCGCCGCTCTTCTGGCGCACCAGCTTGAGCTCATTGCCGTTGACGATGATGCGGCCTTCGGTCGGCTTTTCCAGCAGGTTGATACAACGCAAAAAAGTGCTTTTCCCGGAACCGGAGGCGCCGATGATGCTGATCACATCACCCTTGGATGCCTCGACCGAGATGCCCTTGAGCACCTCGTTCTGGCCGTAACACTTGTGCAGATTCTCGACAACTAACTGAGGCATGATGCTTCCTAAACTGATGCTTAAAAATACTTATATGTGTATTTTTAACGGGTCAATCAAATTATGCGGCAATGATGGCATATTTATACATACCCCCTATATACAATATCAGGGGCCGAGCAAATTGCCGCTGCGGATGCCAACCTGGCCGGCAATCTTGGCCAGCTCCATGCCGCGCGTGGCATAGCGGAATACCACCCGCGAATACATCACGCCATCGATCGGGCTGGTGACCGCATACGTATGTCCGGATAGCGGATCGACAATCTCGCAAATCACGTCGCCGCACTTCAGCTCATCGCCCGGAGCGGCAACGTAGGAAATCACGCCCGGCTCGCCGGCATAAGCAGTCGCCGATCCGGTGAGCGGAGTCGGTGCGCAGAGCGCCGCCGGCGCGGCCTTGAGCGCGCCCGAAGTTACGTCCGAAATCATGCTGGCACCACACAGGTAACGGTAAATTCCTTGCGCATCGGCGCTGGCCAGCTGGTGCGACA
The DNA here is from genome assembly GCA_039920865.1 of Burkholderiaceae bacterium. GTDB lineage: Bacteria > Pseudomonadota > Gammaproteobacteria > Burkholderiales > Burkholderiaceae_D > AVCC01. The sequence goes on along the minus strand of JBDSCZ010000373.1, from coordinate 388 downwards.
CATCCTGCTCGCCGCGCAGTTCGACGGTGCTGGCAAAACAGGACTGCGGCACCGGATACCGTGCGCCGAAATGTTCCCGCAAGCGCAACCACGGTTTGAACAGCATTTCATCGAAACAGGCACCGCCGATCGCGTCCGCTATCAGCAGCGCGCGTGCGCCAAGCTGACAACCGAGCTGCTCGGCGCTGGCAACGTGGTCCGTCGGCGCGTAGATATGCAGCACGCCTTCGCAGTCGCAATGCAAGTCGAGCACGATATCGGCATCGTGCGCCAGCCGCATCAGGCCGATGCGCATGGCCTCGAGCGGCGTGCGGCACTCGGCGGCGTCCAGCAATTGCCGCAGGCCGGCGCGTATGACCCGGATGTTGTGCTGCGCATCGTCGCTCAG
>JBDSCZ010000372.1:0-9294 GCA_039920865.1 Burkholderiaceae bacterium | reverse complement strand
ATTTCCGGCTTCCCGCGCCGCGACGAAAGCGAATACGACACTTTCGGCACCGCGCACTCGTCGACCTCGATCTCGGCCGCGCTCGGGATGGCGCTGGCGGCCCGCACCAAGTGCGAGGACCGGCATGCGATTGCGGTCATCGGAGACGGCGCAATGACCGCCGGCATGGTGTTCGAGGCGATGAACAATGCCGGCATCTACGATGACATCAACCTGCTGGTGGTCCTGAACGACAATGACATGTCGATCTCGCCGCCGGTCGGTGCGCTGAACCGCTATCTGGCGCGCCTGATGTCGGGCAAGTTTTATGCTGCCGCCCGGCAAGTCGGCAAGACCGTGCTGCCGGCGCCGATGCTGGAACTGGCCAAGCGTTTCGAAGAGCACGCTAAGGGCATGATCATGCCGGCCACGATGTTCGAGGAATTCGGCTTCAATTACATCGGACCGATCGACGGCCACGATCTGGACGCGTTGATCCCGACCCTGCAAAACCTGAAAAGATTGAAAGGGCCGCAGTTCCTGCACGTGGTGACCAAAAAAGGCCAGGGCTACAAGCTGGCCGAAGCCGACCCGGTGCTGTATCACGGCCCCGGCAAGTTCGATCCGGCCGAAGGCATCCTGCCGGCTGCTGCCGGCAAGCTGACGTACACCCAGGTCTTCGGCGACTGGCTGTGCGATATGGCGGCGGCCGACCAGCGCCTGGTCGGCATCACGCCGGCGATGCGCGAAGGCTCCGGCATGGTGCGTTTCGAGAAATTGTTTCCGAAGCGCTATTACGATGTCGGCATCGCCGAACAACACGCGGTGACTTTCGCCGCCGGCCTGGCGTGCGAAGGCATGAAGCCGGTGCTGGCGATTTATTCGACCTTCCTGCAGCGCGGCTACGACCAGCTGATCCACGATGTCGCGTTGCAAAACCTGGACGTGACTTTTGCGCTCGACCGCGCCGGACTGGTCGGTGCCGACGGCGCCACTCATGCCGGCAATTACGATATTGCCTTCCTGCGCTGCATCCCGAACATGGTTGTGATGGCCGCATCCAGCGAAAACGAGTGCCGTCAGATGCTCACCACCGCTTTCCAATATAATGGTCCGGCTGCAGTGCGCTACCCGCGCGGTGCCGGTATCGGCGCTGCAGTGTCGCCGGCATTGGGCACCATCCCGCTCGGCAAAGGCGAGCTCAAGCGCAGCGGAACAAATATTGCGATTCTGGCGTTCGGCAGCATGCTGGCGCCAAGCCTGCAAGCTGGCGAGGCGCTGGGTGCCAGCGTAGCCAATATGCGTTTCGTCAAGCCGCTCGATGTCGAACTGGTGCTGCAACTGGCCGCCAGCCACGATGCACTGGTAACGGTCGAGGAGGGCGCGATCATGGGTGGCGCCGGTGCTGCGGTAGCCGAGGCGCTGGCGGCTGCCGGCGTTGTCAAGCCGCTGCTGTTGCTGGGCTTGCCGGACCGTTTCATCGACCACGGCGACGTCACCAAGCTGCTGGCACTGTGCGGCCTCGATGCGCATGGTATCCAGGCGTCGATACAGCAGCGTTTTGAAGATATTTTGAAGCCGGCGCCACAGCGCCAGGCTATCGCAACCGAATAATCCAGGTGCAAGCGCGCAAGCAGCTCGCTTGCGCCTTAACCTAAAGGTCTTTTTGATGAATGCCCGTGACACGATGACTACCATTCCTGATGTACAGAGTACGCCCGACACCCGACGCATTTCGATCCAGCGCGTCGGTGTCAAAGGCGTGCGATATCCGGTGGCCATCAAAACGTCTACTGGGGTGCAAGCCACAGTCGGCAGCTGGAACATGTACGTGCATTTGCCGCAGCACCAGAAAGGCACCCACATGTCGCGCTTCATCGCCTTGCTCGAAGGACTCGATGCGGCGCAGCGCGGCGGCCTTGACGTAGCCATGTTCCGCGACCTGATGCAGCGCATGATGACTTTGCTGGAAGCCGATGCCGGCCATATCGAGCTGTCTTTCCCCTACTTCATCAACAAGACCGCGCCGATTTCCGGCGTGCAAAGCCTGATGGATTACGAAGTCGGTTTCCGGGGCGAGATTAGGAACGGCGTGCCAGAAATCTCGATCAAGGTCATGGTGCCGGTCACCAGCCTGTGCCCGTGCTCGAAGAAGATTTCCGCCTACGGCGCGCATAACCAGCGTTCACACATCACCATCAACGCGGTGCTGGACGGCGAATTGCAGATCGACATACTGATCGCCAATGTCGAGGCGCAGGCTTCCTGCGAACTGTTCGGCTTGCTCAAGCGCCCGGATGAAAAATACGTCACCGAGCGCGCTTACGACAATCCGAAGTTCGTCGAAGACCTGGTGCGCGACGTCGCCGGCATGCTCAATGACGAGCCGGCGGTACTGGCCTATACGCTGGAAGCCGAGAACTTCGAATCGATCCACAACCATTCGGCGTATGCATTGATCGAGTGTGATAAAAGAGTTTGAGGCGAGGTTTAAAGCAGCTTTAAATGGATAGTACTGCAACACAAAACGACCTTTTGGTCGTTTTTTATTGCAGTGCTACTTTGTAACTGTTTCGCCCTCTTTGGGGCGCTATGCTCAGGTATACAAAGCGGCCCAAAGCGGATCGTTACGCGCAATTCCTGAATGTCATTTATATAGACAAATGACTATGCCGCCCGTACACTGCATTTTTTTCAAAATAGCAACAATTTTTCACATTTAAACTGCGCATAATTCGACCATCAGCATTATGCGGAGGGCCGCAAAGAATAAATGAAGCATCTTTATTGCCAATAGAAAAAGCAAAATTGACGACAGGGTGGGGGTTTGCATGCGTTTCAATTTCTTTAACTGGCGCTCTCTCAAGTCAAGAGTGACCCTCTGCACGCTGGTCATTTTTTTGGTCAGTGTCTGGTCGCTGGCGTTCTATGCCAGCCGGATGCTGCGCCAGGATATGGAGCACCTATTGGGTGAACAGCAGTTCTCGACAGTTTCCTTGGCCGCCGAACAGGTCAATGCCGAACTGGATGACCGGCTAAGGGCTCTGGAGTTAATGGCAGGAGGAATCACCCCGGCCATTCTAGGCAAGACGGCAGCGCTGCAGGCACAACTGGAACAGCGCCCGATTGTTCAGGGCATGTTCAACGACGGCATCAGCGTCGTCCGCACTGCGGGCACCGTGATTGTCGACGCCCCGCGTTCGCTGGGGCGGGTCGGCGTCAATTACTTGGACAGAGACTACCTGGTTGGCGCACTTCAGGGCGGTAAATCGACGATCGGCCGGCCGGTCATCGGCAGGCCGCTGCTGACTCCGGTTCTGCCCATCGCGGCGCCGATTTTCGATGCGCAGGGCAAGGTAATCGGTGCCTTGTTTGGCGTGATCGATTTGGGCAAGCCCAATTTTCTCGACAAAATTATGGCAAGCCGCTACGGCAAGACCGGCGGCTATCTGCTGATCGCACCGCAGCACCAGTTGTTTGTGACCGCCACCGATAAGAGCCGCATCATGCAGCCGACCCCCGATCCCGGCGTTAACCCCTTGTTCGACCGCTATATGCAGGGTTATGAGGGGTATGGTGTTTCTGTAAGTTCCCGCGGCATTGAAGAGCTTACGGCCGTCAAAGGTATTCCTGTGGCGGGCTGGTCCATGGGTCTGGTGCAGCACAGCGCAGAAGTCTTTGCCCCGATTCGCGCCATGCAGCAACGCATCCTGCTGGCGACGATCTTCCTGACTGTGCTGGCGGGTGGCCTGACTTGGTGGCTGATTTCGTGGATGCTGCGACGTCAACTTTCACCGATGCTTGCTGCATCGCGAGCATTGGCCAGCCTGTCCGATATGGCCCATCCCGCACCTTTGACCGTCGCCAGGGAAGACGAAATCGGCGAACTGATCGGCGGCTTCAATCGCGTGCTAAATACGCTCAATCAACGCGAGGCATTGCTCAAGCAGATCCTCGATACGTCCAGCGTGGCAATTTTTTTGATTGATATGGAAGGGCGCATCACGCTAGCCAATCAGCGCATGGCCGAGATGTTTAACTGCTCTCTGGATACGCTGCAGGGGAATGAATACGTCGCTTTATTGGCCCCTGCAGTGCGCGAGAGTGGGCGCGAGAATATGCGCGCATTGTTGAGCAGCGCAGTCGCCATGGTGGATGTGGACCGGCTGTACTGGCGCCACGACCAGACCGAGTTCTGGGGCCACTTGACGGGCAAGCGCTTCTACGACGCCAACGGTGCGGAAAGTGGTCTCATCGGTGTGATTGCTGATATCACCGAGCGCAAAATAGCCGAGGATAAACTCCATCTCGACGCCAGCGTGTTTACCCATGCCCACGAAGGCATCATGATTACCGCCGTTGACGGCACCATCATTGACGTCAACGATGCTTTCAGCCGCATCACCGGCTACAACCATGACGACCTGCTTGGCAAGACCCCGCGTGCCCTCAACTCCGGCCGTCAAGGAAAAGAGTTCTATGCCAAGCTGTGGGGCGATCTGAAGGACAAAGGCCACTGGTACGGCGAAGTCTGGAACCGCCGCAAGAGCGGCGAGGTGTATGCCGAGATGCTCACCATTAGCGCGGTGCGCGATGCCCAAGGCCATACCCGGCAGTACGTTGCCTTGTTCTCCGACATCACCGACCGCAAGCAGATGGAAGATCAAGTCCGACACCTGGCGTTCTACGACCCTCTGACGCAACTGCCGAACCGTCGCCTGCTCAACGACCGCCTGAGCCAGGCCATGTCCGTCAGCAAGCGTAGTGCCTGTTATGGCGCGGTGATGGTGCTTGATCTGGACAATTTCAAATCGCTCAATGACACGCATGGACACCTGGTAGGCGATTTGCTGTTGATTGAGGTTGCAAGGCGGTTGATAAGTTGTGTGCGCGAGACGGACACCGTGGCGCGCTTCGGCGGCGATGAGTTTGTAGTGATGCTGAGCAATTTGAGTACGGATAAAGCCGAATCGGCTTCACAAGCAGGCATCATCGCCGAGAAAATTCGCCTCAGCCTGTCTGCACCCTATTTGCTCACCGTCAGCCACGAGGCAAAGCCCGATACCACGGTCGAACATCGCTGCACTGCCAGCATCGGCGCGGTGGTTTTCATCGGCAGCGAAGCCAGCCAGGACGACGTCCTCAAGTGGGCCGATGCGGCGATGTATCAGGCCAAGGATGCGGGACGTAATGCGATCCGGTTTTATGCTCCGAAGGCTTGAGTGGCCGCAATACGGTCCATGCCGGCCGGTCGATGTTCACGGAATCTGACATTTACTGATGCTGCCGGATCGCGTATCTGCTCGCTTACGCACTGATCAGTAAATTTTTTATACAGCGCAGCCGACGCTCGTTTTTTTGCATTGCGCATGGCATCTGGAGTATGCCTGAAAACGCATAAGTTACCGCACATAAAATGTGCGGTAACAAATATACATTGCCGTGTATATGCAGGCATAACTCAGACAGTGCGGTCCCGTTCCTTTTCCCAGACCACGTCGCTGCCGCCGGCAAACCGGTTCAGCACGCGCGACAGCACGAACAGCAAGTCGGACAGGCGGTTTACGTACTGGCGCGGCGCGTCGTTCAGGGTTTCGGCCTTGCCGAGCGCGACAATCAGACGCTCCGCACGGCGGCACACGGTGCGGCAGACATGCGCGATGGCTGCCGCGCGCGAGCCGCCAGGCAGGATGAAATCGCGCAGCGGCGGTAAATCCGCATTGTATTTTTCCAGCAACTGATCGAGCCGGGCAACCTGCTCTGCGGTAACCATCGTGTAACCCGGGATGCACAGTTCTCCGCCCAGGTCGAACAGGTCGTGCTGGATCGAGATCAGTTCCTCGCGCAGCGCATCCGGCAGCGGTTCGCACAGCAGCACGCCCAGCTGCGAGTTGAGTTCATCGACATCGCCGATCGCGTGTATGCGCAGGCTGTCCTTGTCGATGCGGCTGCCGTCGCCTAAGCCGGTGGTGCCCTTGTCGCCGGTACGTGTTGCTATCTTGGAAAGTCGGTTGCCCATGATGTCGATTCTGGTTGGTGGTGAAAGATTTCAAGAATACGTCAAATTCTCGCGTTGCGGTGCCAGGCCGGCAACTGCAGCCATGCGCGGCGCGGCGCTGCAGAGTAAAATCAGTCACTTCGACGGAGACCGCAATGAACCAGATGACCCAGTTGCAGGAAAGAAAAACAGACTTGCCGGCAGCCTTTTCTTTGGAACTGGCGGCGCTGTTCGGCACGCGTTTTTCGGTGGCGCAGGCGGTGCGTGCGCATCATGGCCGCGACGAATCCGCCTTTGACCCGATGCTGCCGGACGCGGTGGTGTTTGCCCACAGCACCGAGGAAGTGGCCGCCGCAGTGCGCCTGTGCGGCCAGCATGGTATCCCGGTGATCGCGTATGGCACTGGCACTTCGCTGGAGGGACATATTCTGGCGGTACAGGGCGGACTGACCATCGACCTGTCGCAGATGGCGACGGTGATCGCGGTGCAGCCTGAGGATCTGACCGCTACCGTGCAGGCCGGCGTGACCCGCAAGCAATTGAATCTGGCGCTAAAGGATTTCGGACTGTTCTTCCCGATCGATCCGGGCGCAGATGCCTCGCTGGGCGGAATGGCGGCGACCCGCGCTTCCGGCACCAATGCGGTGCGCTACGGCACCATGCGCGAGAACACGCTGATGCTGACCGTGGTCACTGCGGACGGGCGCATCATCAAGACCGGCACCCGCGCCAAGAAATCCGCGGCCGGTTACGACCTGACCCACCTGTTTGTCGGCAGCGAAGGCACGCTCGGCATCATCACCGAAGTGACGCTGCGGCTGTATCCGCTGCCGGAAGCGATCTCGGCTGCGGTCTGCTCTTTTCCCAGCGTGGCCGATGCGGTCAACACCGTGATCGAAACCATCCAGATGGGTGTGCCGGTGGCGCGGGTCGAGTTTCTGGATGAAAACGGCGTCAGGGCCATTAACGCCCACGACAAGTTGGAGTTGCCGGTCAAGCCGCTGTTGCTGTTCGAATTCCACGGCAGCGAGCACGGCGTGCAGGAGCAGGCGCAACGGGTGCAGGACATCGCCGCCGAGCATGGCGCCAGCGGCTTCGAATGGGCGACCCGCCCGGAAGACCGCACGCGGCTGTGGACTGCGCGCCACAATGCGTATTTCGCGCTGTTGCAAATGCGCCCCGGTTGGCGCGCGATCACGACCGATTGCTGCGTGCCGATTTCACGCCTGGCCGATTGCATTCTCGCCACCCAGGCCGACTGTGAAACCGGCGGCATGCCGTATTCGATCATCGGCCATGTCGGCGATGGTAACTTCCATGTGCTGCTGCTGGTCGACCCGGCCGATGCCGCCGCCGTCGGACGCTGCGAAGGCGTCAATGCCCGCATGGTCACGCGCGCCATCGACATGGACGGCACCTGCACCGGCGAGCATGGCGTCGGATTGCACAAGATGGATTTTCTGGTGCAGGAACACGGTGTGCCAGCTATCGACACGATGCGCATCATCAAGCATGCGCTGGATCCGCACAACATCATGAACCCAGGAAAAATCATCAGATGGCAACCCGCACCCTAACCCGCCTTCCCCCTGTGCATGCGCTGTCGGCATTTGAAGCTGCAGCACGTCATAACTCGTTTGCGGTGGCAGCCGGAGAATTGTGCATCACGCCATCGGCGTTGTCGCACCGCATCCGGCTGCTGGAAGACTACACTGGCGAGCGCCTGTTCAACCGCGACGGTCGCGCCGTCAGCCTGTCGGAATTCGGCCGCCGCTATCTGGATGTGGTGCGCGTGGCATTGCGCACATTGTCCGATTTTCCGCTGCCGCACAAGAAGGTTATTTCCCAGCCCAGAGTCAAGATCACGGTTCCGCCGACCTTTACCCGCTGCTTTTTGATTCCGCGCTTGTCCGACTTCACGCGCCTGCATCCGGAAATCATTCTGGAAGCCTTTCTGTCGGTGCCGCTATACGACCTGAGCCTGTCCGAAGCCGATATCGAGGTGCGCTTCGGCACCGGCGAGTATCAGGATCAGGTGGCGGTAAAGCTGTTCGAGGAGCCGGTGTTCGCGGTTGCCAGCCCGCGCTATCTGGAACAGATCGGTGGCCTTTCGGAGCCGGCCGACCTGAAGCGCGCGACCTTGCTGCGCTCGCCGCTGGAGCCTTGGCAGCCCTGGTTTCAGGCCGCCGGACTGGACTGGCCGGAGCCAAGTACCGGCTTTCGGGTCGATGACCTGGGTTTGCTGCTGGAGGCGGTACGGCACGGAAACGGCGTGGCGCTCACGCGCAAGCATTTTGCCCAAGCGGCGATCGCGGCCGGCGAAGTGGTGCAGATTTTCGACGTGCATCTGCATGTCCCTCCGCACGCGTATTACCTGGTCTACGAGCAACAGGTGCTGGAGCGCCCCGAAGTGGCCACCTTCATCGACTGGCTGACCGCCACCTTCAAGGATATTAAATAATCTAAATAATCGTACATGGCGGTGTATGGCAATAAACAATGCTTTTCCCGCATATATTAATTGCAATGTCTATTAATACTCCTGCTTTAATGATTGTATCCGTAGCCGTAGGATGGGCGAAACCCATCGCATTTAATGGTCGATCATGATGGGTTGCACCCATCCTACTAGTGAAAATATTTCACGCCCATCCGAAATGCTTTTTTGGCACAATCGCTGCTGGAGTGCTTTTCTGTCTATCTTCAATAAAAGTAAATAATGGTTTGCGTTTCACCGCTATTTCAGACAAAAAATAACAGTGATAATGTGTCCTACGTTTTTCTGTTTTAGGAATCCCCTCATGAATGCGCCAACAGAACCGACTTTTACGCTGGAGCGGCAACGCGAGGTGGTGGCTGCCTTGCGCGGTTTGCTGCCGGCCGACTGCATCCTCTTTAACGAGGAAGATACCCGGCCCTACGAGTGCGACGGGTTGGCAGCGTTTCGGCGCCTGCCGATGGTGGTGCTGCTGCCGCAAAACGAGGCGCAAGTGGTGGCAATCATGCAAACCTGCCGCGCTCTGGCGGTGCCGATCGTGCCGCGCGGCGCCGGCACCGGGCTGTCCGGCGGCGCGATGCCGATCGCCGACGGCGTGGTGCTGTCGCTGGTCAAACTGAACCGCATTGTTTCGCTCGATCCGGTGTCGCGTACCGCAGTGGTGCAGCCGGGCGTGCGCAACCTGTCGATTTCGGATGCGGCTGCCAAGCACAATTTGTACTACGCGCCCGATCCGTCATCGCAAATCGCTTGCACCATCGGCGGCAACGTGGCGGAAAATTCCGGCGGCGTGCACTGCCTGAAATACGGCCTGACCGTG